>JAHFAI010000036.1 GCA_023250635.1 Deltaproteobacteria bacterium
CAGGAAAATGGGAACAGTACGGGGATCAAAAAACAAGCGCACCTCCTCGACAATACGTGAGGCACCTAATATTTCTATTTTTGGTAATCATACAAGAACGGGGCTAATGCCTAGGTTACGATACACTCAACGAATTTTTGAACTAATTTGTTGATCTCGAGATTGTCGAGTTTGAGTCAAGGCATTCCAGTGCTGACTTTAATAGCGTCTTGAGACAAAGCCTGGCGACGTATCCTCCGCTTTCGAAATTTCTCGTTGCGACTTCAATTCGTGTTGAAGGAATCTTCACTCTTTATTCTGAATCTGCCGCAATCGAGCACGCGATTCGATGCAAAAAAAGTGCAACATTTGACATGTATACTAACAAACACGAATCGATTTCGGGCCACACGATTCGATCGTCCTATTTAAGAAACCTTAGAGAACAGTCGCTTTTCTTTTATACGACTCTTTAAACCATCTCTGGATTGTGGTAGCTGCTTTTTTCTCAACTACTTCAAGACTTTTGCGAATAGCTTTGGTCCCTAGTTTAACTTCTTGCTTTAAATAGGCATAATCAAGGGCTCGGCGTAGATTAAGGAGACCTTTGCCAAAAATTCTTCTATCAAAGGGCCAGGTAGCGACACCTGTGTCACCAATAATTGCAAGGTCGCCCGGTTTACCCGGTTCTATAACATGAATTGAAAGCCCTGGTTGCTCAATCCAAAAGTCTCTGTCAGCTGATTCGAGCAAACATTCTTTCAATTCCGCAGCAGTTAATTTCGGAAAACGAGATTTAAGCACTGCTGCAGCTCCACTAACCACTGGAGCTGACATAGAAGTGCCGCTCATCCGACCAAAATTCTCTGGTCCTGTCATAGACAAGACATCAGAACCAAGGGTCCACAGGAAAAGATCCTGAGTGAGGGGATCTTCTCCTGGCATATTTGACGATGGCGCAATGTTGTTTCCTGCTTGAAGATTGCCGGTTAAAATTCTCTGCCCTTTTTGTGCAGCGCTCAGAGTGGCTAATTCTAAATTAAGAAATTTGCCATTGTTTCCGGCTGCACCAATAACGAGTTTTTTGTCTAATCCTGAAGATCCTGAAAGAGTTAAGCTGAAATCTACTGCTAACGTGTTAGAAAGGTTGATGATATCAGTTGATTCAAATACGTATGATACAAATTCTGGTCGCACTTCTACTGTAGCATCGGGAGAAACTTGTTGAAGGATGCCAACCACATGAAAACCATGATCTGCATTTTTTCCACTATTTTCACTAAAGGATCCGCGAACGGTGACATGCTTTCCAATTTCTTGCTCTTTGATGCCGGGGGGTAGATCCTCAATTACGGAAATTCTAGTCCCTTTACCTCTAATTCCTAAACGGTGGGCAAAGGCTAAGGAGTTTGAAAACTCAGCTACGGAAGCACTTCTTTTGAACAAATAAATTTGTGGTTGGAGAGCAGCTCTTTTATCTGCAGATAGTAACGATATTTTTTCTGAAATCAGGGCGCGAAAAGCCGAAATAGCCCCAGCAAGATTTTGAGGAGATAGATCTTTTGAAAAACTTTCACCAATTTTAAGAAGTTCAAATTCTCGAAAGAGTTCTTCAACCGGTCGATCGAGAAATGGATTAAGAAAACTAAAATCTATCGGCCTTCTGCTTTCTTTGAAGGGGAGGCTTAGTTTTCCTTGCTCGTATGCAGCTTCAAGCAGATCATCAATTGATTTTTTTGACTTTAAGTCAATAAAATCTTCTAATGGTTTAAAGTCAGCGATAGTTGGCTCAGATGCACGAACAATTTCGCTCGTGCTGAGTGGTTTCTTAGCTTGATGAAGCAGAGCAGCGGTAATGCTTTCAGCAGGTGCGAGCGTCAAAAGTTCCTCAATACGGGTTAGAGGTAGTCTTTCTAAGCAGGCATCAAGTAGTTTAGGACTGAGAATTAACAATTCATTGGGCAGTAGTGAGAGGCTGTGTTTATCTTGATAGAAAGCCATAATTTTTTCCTTGGGAAGGCTTGTAATTATTACCTGGCAAAGTTCTTTTTCCCAGATTTTTTTTTGGGGCGCGTGAATAAATTCTTTGAAGATCGATTCAGATAATTCAGCTTTATTGGTAAGTAATAAAGCAATTAATTGCCTATCTTTATTGATAAGAGCGATATTTTGTATTGTCCTTTTTCTCGTTTTGATGAGCTTTGATACCACGGTGTTCGCAAGAATATTTTTTCTCTCGGCAGATAAATTGATGATAGCTGCTTCTAGAGCTTCTTGATCCCTAAGTAGTTCCTCATCATTTAAGCTTATCTCGCTCACTGATCTCATTGCAGGAGCAATATCTTTGGGTTGCTCCTCAGCCAAGCGGGGAGGGGGCTTGATAGCTATCTGCTCGCCACTGATCGGTACTCCGGTGTCTTGGGGAGTGCTTATTTGAATCGTTCTATCGGGCGTGCGAGGAACGCTCAACACCTGAATTTTACCGCCTTTCTCATCTAGAACAAGAGAAACTCTTTTGTCGGTAGCGAGGGCTTTAGCCGCTGATTCTGGAATTTGTTTTATTGTTGCGGGAGGAAATAAAACAAATTTTCCTGGGGGAGGTGACGAAGTTGGCATATCTAAGTGGCTTGGATTTAGGGCTCTGCTGAGCGAGGTTTCGGTTCCTTTCTCTGAGGCATGAACTCGCATAATGGCCTTCGCGACAGATGCTAAGATGCCGCCGCCCCCTGTTAAAGAAAGTTTTTCAGAATTCTCGTCAAGAATATTCTCAGGGATAAAGATAATGGGGAGTTCAGAATTATAGGGCTCGGTGGAGGTAGGGGCAAGTTCCGCGTAGTCTTCGCCTGTTGCTTGCGAAGAAATATTTATACTATCGGAAACATCTTTAGTTTTGCAACTTATGACACAAAGTATAACTGATACAAATAGTTGCGATTTTCTCAAGCGGCCTAAATATTTCACCAATCCACCTCGCCGTGCAAAATAAGGAGTGTATTTTACATATTATCATATCAGCTCATCTTGCTCCAGTACTCATTAGAGTTGTCTCATGCCGCCTTTGTTATACTTTCTGCCTACCAAGATACGCTTAAAATCGAGGGGAAAATCACCATGAAACCTACGGGCTTTATCCTTGTATTCGCGACAATCATCGCTAGTACCGTTCTGGCAAATTCCTGTTATTTACCCCATGAATTAATCCCTGACGCACATTCCCAACAGTGGGTCAAACTCGATAATTTCGGTAACCCTAGCACCGAAAAAGTCGGCCGACGGATTGGGGTAAGCTCATTGAGAAGCAAGAAGCCTATTTTTTGGATCGACTTGACTCTCGAGGAAATGTTCGTACGCATGCTCGACGAGGCAAGAACACACTATAAGGAAATCTGCATTCCCGATGATGCTCGGGAAATCCTCTCAATCAAGATTTTTACCCTGATTGATCAAGCTGTTTGGAGCAGTTTTCCCAGTAGCGAAGTAACGTTTAAAATTAAAACCACCGGAATTTTATTCAAAAAGAGCCACTATTGCCTCTATTTACGAGGAATAAAATACAAAATTCCCCCTGCACTTTATCTCTATGCACGTTCGCAATATGATAAGGCCCGCCTGCTCAACAAACGTCTTGATTTTAGGCTCGAAAGTAAAGACTGGGGCAGTAACATGCAGACTCTCGTTAAAATTAGCGAGCTTGATGATGAGCCATCTTTAGCCCCGCAACTTGAATACCCCAACCGTATACCCCCTATCCAAGAACTCCAAAGCTACACCACAGATCCTCGGGTGGAGCCAGCAGCCAATTCCGATCCCCGGCAAAATCCTGTAGATCACCCCAACACTGATCGCCGAGCTGATCCTGAAGAGGCGATACTATCAAAACGTAGCATCAAGCACGCAAATTCGTGAAATTGTATCGCATTATTTAGTCGCTGGCGCGAAATAGCATATTTCGTGCCGCGACGTGTCCTGAGGAGCAAAGCGACGAAGGATCTGTCACGTGATATCCGGATGTTATGTGAAAGATCCTTCCTCACTGCGTTCGTCAGGACACGGCGCTGGCGCTGGCGCTTTCGCGCCAGCGCCTATTTAATACATTTGACAGATCGTTTAGAGTCTCTTAGATGGAGGATCCCCTAAGGACTAGGAGTTTATATGTTTCGTTATGCAATTATTTCTGTAGTACTGGTGCTCGCTTGTATTTCTGCTAACAGCTTTGCTTGTGAACAAGTACCACCCGGCAAAGATAAATCTGCTCAGGCAACAGGAATTGAGGAACTGTTCCATAAAAACAAGCAATTTCTCCCCTCGAATGGGTCCGGTGCAGGGGACGGCAGCCCAACGTCAAAACTCCATATCGTCGTCTATCCGCAAGCTCACGCGGAAACGATGACGGGTGCAATCACAGACATGGCCGTCATTTCGCAATTTAGAATCCTCTTGGACATCGTTCGTGTTGTCAAAACAAACCCTGTGGCAAAAATTGCTATCCTTTCAGAGAATGTGATGTCAGCGAATCCAGGCGATGCTGATCCTCAGTTTGATTCATTGAGCGAAGACGAAGAAGAGCAACACCGCATGGTGCTTGAGAAACACGCTGGGTTGATAGAACAACTTGGTTCAACCTTGCGAGGTTATTCTGCCGATAGTGTTGGGGTATTGGCGGCATCTTTTACCGATGAAAATTTTTTAGGGATTCTTCTTGCAAGCGGTGCATACGGTTGGGGTTGGATTTCAGCATCCTCAGCATCCACTATCTTCGAACACTATGAACGTATTCACAAAGACATCACGATGCGCGCCATCCATGCAGCAGGCCTCAACAAAGAAATAATGAATATGTTGGTCGAGGTCGGTGCTGGGTTTGTCGCGTACCGCCTATTTCCGCAAAATATCGAGCTGATTGCAGCGGAAAAACAAATTCTTGGTGGTTCACGAAATGCTGATTTGCTTTTTAAGCTTGTTGTCGAAGGGAGAAAAAACCCGAACCAAGAGGCTTTTCTCGCCAGGATAATTCGCGAAAATTTCCGGATGAGTTTGAGCGAATTCAAGCGCGCAATGATGTTCTCGTATCGCGAGTATCATGTTATGGAAGTGATTGCAAAATACCATAGCCATCTTCGTCAAATGGATCACGTATTTCTGATCTATGGTGCAGGTCATGACTTTGAAAAATACAACAGTGTTCCGAGATTTTTCGAGCAGGAGGACGGTAGTGGATTTGCAGACTTATCGCATATCATGCATCAAACGCGATTTAGAAAGGCGCAGTCATTCGCGGATGTACCAAATTTTTATATGCAATTTTCTCGGATATCTATGGTGTTAGATCTTGGGTTCTTGGCCATGGAAATCAAAGGACAGCGCCTTATGGAGGAGTCGGTCCCGGAAAAGAGAATCGAAAAATCGAAACATTATGATCAGTTGGAGTCAGAATTTCGTAGCTTTGATAGTAACGAGCTTTTCACCACGTACCTTGTCGTTTCTATGTTGGAGTTGGGGTTTGCGCAATTCATCGACTCCGCTGAGTTTGCCCGATTCGATCCTCGGGGAGCGTCATTGTAACCCATTGTAACCCATTGCTTTGAGTACATAGCGAAAATCGTAACTACCGGTAGAGCGCACAAGTTTGTGAGACATAGGGGCAAAACTTATGGCAAGACTGAGCCCGACCCCCATAAATTCAACATTACCCGCAGGGGTGAATGTTCCCCCAACAACATCGACACCGTGAAAATCGTCGCGCTTGCCTGTGTGTGCGGCGTAAAACCGCGATTTGGTAAGCGGCAGAATAATCCTGGTTTGATAGCCGCTATTAGCAGAAACGCCAATGCCGTACTGTGGTTGAAATCCCCAGCCGTGCAGGGTGAAGGTACCGCCCAAGGGGGTTTTGCAGTTAAAGCGGTCAGCTGCGAGGAGGCCACCAACGAAGAGGGTCAGCTGGAAGGCACCGAGTTTAGCTGTACAGCGGGCAAGGGGATTTAAGCCCTGTTCAGCGAGTTGAATAAGCCCTGGAGAAATCCCTTCTCCACGCAGCTCGCTTTTGAGTTCGAGCCACTGCCCAGGATTGAGTGGTTCATTGCCAAGTTCCGAAGATTCTAGTTTGTCATAATCGGCTTTGCAGGTTTTAAAAATTTGTTTGTGGGTCTCGGGTTGCAGCCAATGGTGCTGCAAAGCTTGGAGGCAGTGCAGGCCCGCGTCAATACCTTGGCTGCCGCCAATTTGGCGTTCAAGCATTTTCAAACCCTTGCTTAAAATCTCTCCCAGCATGGCGTTTGGCGCTTTCAAGGCGTGCGAAGGTTTTGCTTCTCGCAGCAGTTTTTTTATTTCCTGGGAAGTTGTTAATTTACGAGCGGTGGAACCATCATAGTTAATTAAGAGGAGATTTGGATCCGCTTTGAGTAGGCAACGAACCATCTCCGCATCGTTGTTTTTTGTCGCAAACATCAGGGCAGTCATCCCGTACCAGCGTCCATCATCGACGTTGAAGCCGTCGGCCAGCAGCTCGCCTGCAAGTTCGATTAGACGTTTTTTTGCTGCCCAGCACAAGAGAGGCAGTTCTTTCAGGCTGGGCTCGTGGGTGAGGAGGATTCTTATCAGCTTGCCGATTTCATTATGGTTAAGCAGCAGCGTGGTACTGGTGAAGATCTCGGTGAGGAGATTCTGATAGAAACGCGGACTAAGGCGGTGTTTTTCGCTGGTTTCAGCCAAAAGATCTGTAAATATTTTGAGCTCGCCTGTTTGGGCGGCAGTACGAGTGGCAGCCACCAGCTGCTGTTTAAAGGAATCTTCTGCGTTTAAATCTGCGTTGGCGGGGGGCGGCAAGGTCATTTTACTGTTTCCCGTTTCCGCTGCCCAGGCAGAGCAAGTACTAGCGAGGATCGCGCTTATACAAAAAACTGATAGCCATTTCATGGGTGCTTACCTCAATTGTTTTTAGCAGGTTTTTGCTGAAGTATATATCCGTCAGGTTTTTAGAATCTAGCTTAATAAAGGTGTTATTGCTAAAGAGGAGCGTCAGAAAGTCTATGGAAGAAAAAGATCCCTGGTCTATTATTCTGTTTATTCGTCACCTGCATGGTTGGCTTGCCCCCGTCGTCGCCTTGCCTCTTTTAGTCGTGATCGTAACGGGGCTGGTAATGCTGCTGCGTCACCAACTGATTTTTTTGCAACCCCATAGTTGCCAACGAGGAAGCCCGGGATTTTCCTTAAATCTCGAGCAAATTGTCACGATTTCTCGTGGCTATTATCCTGCTCTGGTGAGCAGCGTCACTGATATCGAAGAAATTCGTATTTCTCCGCGCAAGGGAATTACCAAGGTGCGCTTGCCGGGGTATCTCGAACTGCAAATCGACAGCCACAGTGGTGCGGTACTTGCTGCCGGGAAACGCTGGAGTTCGCTTATTCTCGCCCTTCATGAGGGCTCGTTTTTTTCTCCCTGGGTGGTCTATGGAGTCTATTTACCCACGGGGTTGATACTGCTCTTTCTTTTACTAAGCGGGGTAATTATCTATTTTTCGCGGAGAGGCTCTCCCTAGGTTTTGGTGATTTATGCCTTTTCAAGGCTTGGCAACTATGCTAGTTCAAGCGATGGTTGCGGTTCTATTTTACTCTCTTATATTCGCTGGAGCTAAAAAATGAAAAATTTTTGTCGTGCTGCCCTGTTGTTTTTTTATTTTTTTTCGGCCATAAATATGGCGTTTGCGAGTGCTGGGTCTAAGAATTATCTTGGTATGGATGGAGTTTGTCCTACTAATTCTCTCTCGTACCAGGCAATAGAGCACATTGCTAATCACGATCCTAAAACTTGTTGTGAAGGGGCAATAGTAGGAGGAAATATTGCTGGCTTAGCTTGTTATGAACTAATGGGATGTCCGCTGGGGCTGGTGGGTCGAATAGCTGACACCGGTGTTTTTGCAGTTAGCGCGGGATCATATGGTAGCTGCTGCGGGGTTAGAGCAGAGTGCGGTGCTTCTGGGGGAAGAAACCCGGATCAGGAATTCCTAAAAAGAGCGCCTTGTACGGCTGTTTTTACCGGAGTCTTGGGATGGATGGGCTTTCTCTTAGCTTGGCCGTGTGGAGCTGCCGTAGGTTGTACCTGTGAGCGAATGGGTTGCTGTAAAACCTCCAGAAGCCATACAGTTAAGCCCGTACAATCGCACTAAGCCCGAAAGAGCACTTTTTTGCTTGGTAGGGCATTCAGCATGGCCATAACCATGGCAGCAGCGAGTTTTGCTGTGCGCTGACCTTCGTCAAAGGGAGGAGAAAGCTCCACCACATCCATAGCGACTACCTTGCCTGATGCCACCAAAATCTGCAGTAGGGGAAGCACCTGCCAAGGAGTGAGTCCCAGTGGAGCAGGGGCGCTAACTCCCGGGGCATAGGCTGCAGCAAACACATCGAGGCAGAGGCTCAGGTAGATCTCATCACAGCGCTCGATAAGAGCCTCGATAAGCGCCTCGGCTCTTCCGCTTCCCCGCAGATGCAGGTCTTCTGCAGTTACCACTCCTACCCCCAGTTCCTGAGAACGCCGCCACAAACTAAGGCTATTGCTGCTGGGTTGTATACCGATGCACGAGTAGTCAAAAGGCAAGGAATTATCGGCGTACCACTGGGCAATTTGATTAAAGGCTGTGCCTGAATTACCCAGCTGCTCAGGCCCCTGCAGCGGGCGAAGGTCGAAGTGAGCATCGAAGTTAATTACCCCAAGGCGACGGGCAGGGCTACTGGGCTTAATACCCTGAAAAGTGGCCCAAGCGGTCTCATGCCCCCCACCAAGGATCAGGGGCAGGCAGCCTGCGGCGCGAACGGCATGGATGTGCTGAGCCAGCTCCTGCTGGCTTTTTTCGAGTTCATCGGCAGGGCAAATCACTTCCCCGGCATCGTAGAGATGCCAGGAAAAATCCTCAGGAAGGCACAAGTTTGCCAACTGAGCGCACAGTGCTCGGGGACCGAGACGCGCCCCTGCCCGCCCGTGATTACGCACCACCCCCGCATCACAGGCAAAACGCAGCAAGGCTACCGCTGGGGAAGCACACTGCTCAGCTCGAAGAGAAGAAAAAGCTTGGATCTTCTGATGAAAGCGTTCAGAGCTTGAGGAATCAAGACGTCCGCTCCACACCAAGGGGTTTGCGTTCATTTATTTTCTCTTATAGATTAAGGCGTTAATAGTCCTTCTTTCTACGTTTCTCTTCGTGCTCTTCTCGGACTTCTTCTAATTCTCGTAGCATCCCCCGCACATCAGCAGCCTTGGTGCTATGCTTGAATTTTCCGCTCAGCTGGGTATCAGGCTTGAGTTTGCCTTCTTTGTAGAGCTTCCATATTTCGGCTGCATATTCACTCGCCAATAACTGAGGAGCAAATTGTCCGAAATAAATCTTTAAATTTTCCACATCGCGATCGAGGAGGCGTGCGGCTTGGTTGTTACCTGCAGCGCTTACGGCTTGTGGTAAATCGATGATTACCGGCCCCTCACCGCTGAGGAGTATATTATATTCTGATAAATCACCGTGAATAATCCCGGCACACAGCATGCGTACGACTTCGCCAATCAAAAAATTATGGTAGGTTACGGCAAGATCTGCCTCCAAGCTTACATCGGCAAGGCGGGGAGCTATATTGTCATCAGCGTCGAGCACTACCTCCATCAGCAGCACTCCATCGTAAAAACCAAAGGCCTTGGGAACGCGCACTCCTGCTGCGGCAAGCACGTACAAGGCATCGACCTCGGCATTTTGCCAGCTGCTTTCCTGCTCCTCGCGCCCATAGCGAGACCCCTTATGCATTGCTCTGCCCCGGCGGCTATTTTTTACTTTACGTCCTTCCATATACTCCGTGGCATGACGAAAGCTACGATTATTAGCCTTTTTATAGACTTTTGCACAGCGCAGCTCACTGCCGCAGCGGACCAAGTACACCGTAGCCTCTTTGCCGCCTTTGAGCTGGCGAAGTACTTCGTCAACAACGCCATCATCGATAAGGGGCTCTATATTTTTTGGAATCTTCATGTAAGATTACCCTTCCAAAGCTTTCAAGCCTGGTAATTTAATTCCTTGCAGGAATTCGAGGAAGGCGCCACCACCAGTAGAAATGTGGGAGATTTTGCTCGCCACTCCCGCTTTGTTAATAGCAGCAACAGAATCTCCTCCGCCAACTAGAGTAAAACCGCGGTTGAGCCCTACTTCTTCGGCAATCCCCGTGGTGCCGTGGGAGAATTGCTCCCATTCAAAAACTCCCATGGGGCCGTTCCATAAGATGGTGGCTGAGGCGCGTAGCACCCCCCGGTACTGGGCTATGGTCTTGGGACCAATATCGAGACCCATTAGACCCTTCGGAATTTCGGAACTCGACACAAGTTGGGCTGCTGAGGACTCGGCAAAAGTTGCCGCACAGAGGTGATCAACGGGAAGGTGAATGCTCACCTTACGGGCTGCAGCGTTACGAAAAATAGCTTCGACCAAGTCTGTCTGCTCTTCAGCTATTTTAGAATCTCCAACCGCAATCCCCTGATAAGCCAAAAAGCTATAAGCCATAGCTCCACCTATTACCAGGTTGTTACAACGATCGAGGTAATGAAGAATAATGCCGATTTTATCAGAAACCTTAGCTCCACCCATGACGACGGTAAAGGGGGCCTTAATCTGCTGATTAAGTTGGGCGAGGGAATTAAGCTCTTTTTCTACCAAAAAGCCGATGCCGCGCTTATCAGCGGGAACCATGCTCGGCACGGCCTCCACTGAGGCGTGGGCTCGATGGAGGCTGGCGAAAGCATCATTAACATAAAAATCGATGCCTTTGAGTAGGCCGCGGGCAAAGTCCTGGTCGTTTTTGGTTTCTCCCGGATAAAAACGCAGGTTCTCAAGCAGGATAATTCGGTCTTTACCCAGCTGCAAGAGCAGCTGATCCACAGGCTCTTCGCCGTAATCTGAGGCAAACACTATATTTTCGCCCAGGAGTTCGGCCAGGCGAACACCGACGGCTTGCAAACTAAAAGCAGGGTCAAAGGCTTTGGGGCGGCCAAGATGGCTCATAATCACGATTTTACAATGCTGACTGAGCAGGTGCTTGATGGTGGGCAAGGCTGCTAGAATTCGGCTGTCGTCGCTAATCAGCCCATGGGTGAGGGGCACGTTAAGATCCAGACGGAGCAAAACGGTTTTGTTGGTCAGCTCGAGGGTGGCAAGGGTGTTATAGCTCATGCTTAGGAATTCCTTGTTTTTGAACTGAGCAGCTGCCGACATTGGCGGCTAACCCATTGGGCCATGGGGAGAAAGTAGTCGTTAGTATCATCGTGGCCCTGCAATAAGCGAGGACTGGTTACATTAATTTCGGAGAGTTTACCGGCAATAAGGTCGAAGCCTACAAAGGCGATGCCATAGTCGCGCCAAAGACGGCCAGCAATGCTGGTGATGTCGGCTTCCAGGGCGCTGCTGGGCCGATAAGAAGAGAGTTGAGCACCAGCTCGGGTATTAGCTAGATAGCTGCCTTCGGCAGGGAGTTTTAGGCACCAAGCGAGGGGCTTGCCCCCCACTGCAAAAGCGCGAACCTCACCGGAGAAAATTTCAGAAGAAAAGCGCTGCACAAAGCGGAGGGTGTGTCCCTCGGCAGTTTGTTCTTTAAGGCGCTTGAGGGTAGCTTCTTTGCCGAGTTCGCGGAGATTTACGCGTTCTACCCCTCGTCCCCCAAAACTATCGAAGGGTTTAATAATAGCATCTCCCTGGCAAGTCCCCTCGATAAAGCTGAGGAGCTCATCGGCATTGGCACTGACTAAGGTGGGATGGGCGTGCTCGGGAACAAGAAAAATTCCCAGTTTTTCGTTAATAGTGCGTAGGCTCGCGGGTAGATTAAAGACTCGGCTCTGTCCGTGGAGTGAGTCCAGTAACCAGGTACAGGTAATATAAGCCAGATCGAAGGGGGGATCTTTGCGCATATGGACAGCATGAAACTCAGCACAAGAGAGCAGTTCAGGCTTTCCACGGGTACGCGGCTCAGTGCCGTTAAATTCCAAGCGTTCTACCTGGGCTTGCACACAGGGAGTGCCACTAAGCCAGGAGAGCTTGCTGCATTCACTAATCCAGACTTCGTGCCCGAGGCTGAGCAAGGCTCGGGCCAGGCCAAGGCTGGTATCGAGGTCCCAGCGTAAGGAGGCAAGAGGATCGATAATAAATAAGTGTCGCTGCTGTGGCATATTCTTACCTCGCCAAGGAACGAAGATTAGTTTGCAAGGCGGTCAATTGGCTTTCCATATTGGCGAGCTGCTCTTTGCTTTGTTCCACAACTTCTTCAGGGGCACGGTCAACAAAATGAGCATTGCCGAGCTTTGCTGCCAAGGCGACGATTATTTTCTCCACGCGCTTAACTTCTTGTGCCAAACGCTTGCGCTCTTCATCGAGATCAAGGTGGCTACCGACGGGGAGATACACCGTCCAGCCTTGGCCGGTAGCGACTAAACTTTGCTGAGGTGGTGTTTCTACGGTCTCGCTAGCGCTAAAGCTGCCTAGGCCTGCTAAGCTGGCAAGCCAGGGGCTATGGGCGGTCAGAATCCCTAAGAGCTTTGTTTCAGCTTGGACAAGGGGGGCGAGAAGTTCCTTCGGTGGAATTCTCCCCTGGCTACGGAGAGAACGAATAGCTGAGATTAGTTCCTGCACCCGCCCCCATTGTTGATGAGCCTGGGGAAAGCTCGGCAGCTGGGCAGCATCAGGATAGGCAGCGATGACCAGAGAAGCTGGCCGAGGCCAACGCGGGTGAGCTGGGAAGCGTTGCCAGAGTTCTTCACAGACAAAGGGGATCAGTGGCGCCGCAAGGCGTAGAAGTCCCTCGAAGACGAAACCCAGCACCGAAAGGGTCTGGACTTTGGCGGCTGCATCCTCTGGGGCTTTTTTTTCTAAGCTTAGTTTGGCTGCTTCCAGGCCCCAATCGCAGAAATTTCGCCAAATAAACTGATAGAGGAGGTCTACCGCTTCATTGATTTGATAACGCTCAAGCAGGCGATTGATTTCGCGGCTAGTCTCCCCAAAGCTCTGGAGTAACCAGCAGGAAGGGAGGTCGAGGCTCGCCTCGTCAAAATCCTCAAGGGCGGTTGCCGCAGCGGTATAATTGAGGAGAAAGCGAGCGGCATTCCAGATCTTATTGATAAAGCGAGCCCCATTTTGAAAATCTTCGCTGCTCATCTTTACTCGTCCGCCGAGGGGGGCGAGGCTAACACAGGTATAACGCACCGCATCGGCACCGTATTGCTCGATAATTGCGAGAGGGTCGATGCCGTTACCCAAGGTCTTCGAAAATTTACGACCCTGCTTATCACAAATCAGGGCGTTAAAGTAGACGTCCTTAAAGGGGAGCTTGCCTCGGGTAAAGTAGGACATCATCACCATGCGGGCTACCCAGAGATAGATAATATCAGGTGCAGTCACTAAGACCTGGGAGGGGAAGAATTTCTCGAGATCTCGGGTTTCCTCGGGCCAGCCGAGAGTACTGACTGGCCACAGCCAACTGGAAAACCAGGTATCAAGCACATCTTCATCTTGGCTGAGTTCATCATGCCCACAAGCCTGACACTGGCTTGGATCGCTCATACCCGTGGTCACGGCACTACAGCTTTGGCAATACCAGATGGGCAGGCGGTGTCCCCACCACAGCTGACGGGAAATACACCAGTCTTGGATATTTTCGAGCCAGTGGAGATAGGTCTTTTTCCACTGGGAGGGATAAAAGTTAAGCTCGTTATCTTTGGCTGCAGCAATCGCCGGCTCTGCTAAGGCTTGCATGCGCACAAACCACTGCAAGGAGAGACGGGGTTCGATCGGCACATTGCTGCGTTGGGAAAACGGTAGGGCCTGCCGGGTTGCGCTTACTTCGATCAACGCCTTGAGTTGGCTGAGTTCATCGATGATTTGTTTTCGCGCCGCAAAGCGTTCCAATCCCTGGAGGTGGGGGGGGCACTGCTCATTCAGGTGACAGGCATCGGTAAAAATCGTGATGGCAGGCAGATTATGGCGCTTGCCCATGGCAAAATCGTTGGGATCATGGGCTGGGGTAACCTTGACGCAGCCAGTACCAAACTGTGGCTCCACGGCCTGGTCCCCGATAATCGGGATGAGTCGCTTGATAATTGGTACGATTGCTCGTTTGCCAATTAAGTGGCGATAACGCTCATCTTCAGGATGAACGGCAATTGCCGTATCCCCGAGGAGGGTTTCGGGGCGGCTGGTTGCCACGACGATGGTGTTGTGAGGATCGTCTTCGAGGGCATAAGCGATATGCCAAAGGGAGCCATTGACCTCTCGACTCTCGACCTCGTCATCAGAAATAGCTGTTTTGAGGGCTGGGTCCCAATTGACCAAGCGTTCGCCCCGATAAATCAGGCCTGCCTCGTAAAGATCCACAAAGATCTTACGGACTGCTCGTGAGAGCTTTGCGTCCATGGTGTAAGCTTGTCGATCCCAATCGCAGGAGGCTCCGAGTTTTTTGAGTTGCTCGATAATAATATTGCCGTTTTCTTCCTGCCACTGGACGCAACGCGCAAAAAAAGCCTCTCGCCCAAGTTCTTTGCTCGAGGTTCCCTCGCTTGCCAGGGTTTGTTCCACCATCATTTGGGTGGCGATCCCTGCGTGGTCAGTGCCGGGAAGCCAACAGCAATTGAAACCCTGCATTCTTTTCCAGCGAATGATAAGATCTTGAATGGTGTTATTGAGTCCATGACCCATATGTAAACGAGCGGTTACATTGGGGGGAGGGATGAGGACGCTGTAAGCTTGCTGGTCGGAAGCCAGATTACCGTGGAACCATTCCCCTTGAATCCAAGCATCCCAGTGTTTTTTTTCGTAACGCTGATGATCGTAGGTGGGGCTCATTGCTGTGCTCATGGTGGTCTTCTCTCTCGGGGGTGATCTGCAAGCTGGTGGTGCAGGCAGCGAGCGCTACAACCCCAAAGTTTATAGGATATTTTTTTGCTTTTTAGAAGTAAAGTAAATTAATAACTTAGCTGTTCTCTGCTCTGCAAAAGGATAAGTTTATGGTTGCTACTCCCCGCACGGTTTCTCTCGCTTCTACCTGGCAATTGACCTGGAATTTATGTGCCGACCTCAAAAAACCTTTACTGCTCATTAGCCTGCTGCTGCTCTTTGTTCCCGCCATAGTCCTTAAAGTCTTGTTGGGCTTTGCGGCGAATCCAGCTATAGCGGCGATTAAAGAGTTTACCCTTAAGGCTGGATCGCTGGCAGGGGCGCCCAATTATTACGAGTTGTTTGGGCTTTTTTCTACTTTTACGTTTACCTATTGCTCGGGAATTCTCGTTTTCTTGCTCTTCAGCAGCGTCGCTTTTTTTGCGATTTGCAAAATCGCCATCGATTTTCAGCTCAACCGTCGGGTTTTACCGGTGCTGATGAGCTTGCGAGCAGGGCTGGCGCTGTTTTTTTCCAAAGGCTTGGTTTTTGTGGTCTTTGCCGTGCTTTTTGCTCTAGAACAGCTCTTTATGAGTCCTTTTCATGTCTTTACGATCTTTGCCTTAATGGCGCCGATTTTGATTATTAACGAAAAGCAGAGTGTTTATCGTGGGATCAAAAACTCACTTCTTTTTAAATATTGCTCACCGCAGACGGGGGGCCCCTTTTTAGTGGCTTTTATTCTTCTTGCTGTAACTTGCATGCTCTATGTGGGGGAGAGCTTTTTAGGCTTATTTTTTCAGTTTATGCTTTATGCCGATGAGTTCGTGAATATACCGAGTTTTTGGTGGCTTACTCGCCTGCCTGGGCTGCCTTTTAGTTTGGTCTATGGGTTTGCGGACTGTCTCTATACCGCCGGATATATATTTCTCGTGGTGTTTTTAGTTCTTTTTTCCAATACCTTGTTTTTCCAAGTTCGCTTAAAAATAAGTGAACGCTATTAAAATCTTAATAAAATCTGCTTTTTACCGAAGTTATCCTCGTTAGCTTTTGACCACTAAGGTGGTTTTTACGGATAGGTGTAGGGTGGGTTATTGGATTGGGCTGCTCGTGTTTTTAGGTGTGGTGAGTGCTTGTCAAACCCCAGGAGGAGGCGAAGAAGCGCGAAAATCTTCTTTTGCGAGCAGTGCTCGCCTTGCAGCTCAATCCCAAAATTCTGAAGGGAAAAAACCTTACGAGAGTAGCGCTGAGGCGACAAAAATTAATGCCTATCAAGCTTATTTGCAGGCAGAAATGCTCAGTTCGCGGGGGGAGATGGAGTTAGCCCTCGAATTGCTAGAGTATGCGTATCGCCTCGATGGCAATAGTTTTCTCGCGACTAAGTTTTTTGCCACCTTAATAATCGCGCAAAAATTTGCCCGAGTTGAAGAGCTAGCTCCGCAGCTGGTTGAACGTCATCCTCAAGTGGCGGCCTTGCATTTTCTTTACGGTAATTTGTTAGTAGAAAAAAAACAATTTACTGCGGCAATTACCCAGTTTAATTTTTGTTTAGATGAAGAAAAATTTGCTGAGCTTGCTTATTTACAGCTGGTGTCGATCTATGAGTTGACGGAGAATATTCCTCAAGCCTTAAAAACAGCTGATAAAATGCATCGCCGTTTTCCCCGCAGTTCGACGCCACTGTTAAAACTTTCCCACCTCTATTTGGGGCAGGGGCAACAGAGCAAGGCTTTTAAAGCCCTTGCCGAGGCCTATAAACTACAGCCCGAACAAGAAGATATTGCTTTGCGTCACGCTTTTGCTCTCGATTTTAGCAATAAAAATCGCGAGGCGGTGCAGGTCTATCTCAAAGTACTTGGTCACACTTTTGACCTGTCGAGGCTTCAGGGGCAAGTAACTATTCTGGTTAGAATGCTTGGCAATAACCCCGGCTATTTTTCCCAACTATTTGCGCGTTTGCAGGCAGAGAGCAGCGCTGACCAGCAGCTGGGACTGCACGTTCTCCGTTGTTTCTTGTTTCTAGAAATAAAGCATGATGAACAGGTAGGAGAAGATTTGCAGGCGCTTGAAAAAGCGAAGGGTTCCTATGCAGTTCTGGATATTCTTCTCGGGCTTGCCTATGAGCGCTTGGGGAACATTCCTGCAGCCGAACGTCAATATAAAGAAATCTCCCCCGACGATAAAAACTATTTACTAGCAAATCAGCGTCTAATTCAGCTTAAAATTTTTACCGGCTCTGCTGCAGAAGCTTTGCAAATCGCCCTTAGCTTGCTTGATTATCCCTTTGCCGATTGGGAAACCTATATTACTGCGGCAACGGTATATGGATCGTTGCGACGTTTTACGGAGGGTATTGGGGTGCTTGAACAGGGGATGTCGAAATATCCCCATAAGGTAAAGCTGCTCTATATGAAGGGGGTTCTCCAAGAAAAAGCCGGGCAAACCCCTGCCTGTATTGCCACCATGGAAGAGGTTATCAAGCGTGATAAAAGCTTTGATAGCGCTTATAACTTTCTTGGATATCTCTATGCGGAGAGTGGGCAAAAACTTGACGAAGCGGAAAAACTAATCGTTTACGCCCTAACCTTAAAGCCCGACGATGGTTTTTATTTGGATTCCTTAGGAATGGTGTATTATCAGCGGGGCAATTATGAAGAAGCCCTGCGCATATTCTTGCAAGCCGCCACCCTGCAGCCTGAAGAAGGGGTTGTTCTTGAGCATGTAGGGGATTGTTATCAGCGTTTGGGTAAAGCAGATCTTGCTCGTGATTGCTACCAACTTGCCCTTAAGAAAAATCTTGAGGAAAAAGATCAGCTGAGAATTAACGGTAAGCTTTCCAACGTCCAGATTTAGTGAGGGTATAGCTTGGTAAGTAAGCTCCTGGTAGTGTTGATAAGTGCTTCTTGCGCAAGCTCACCGCAGCGAGAAGAGATAAAGATCAGTGAAAAAACCGCAGGGCATTTTGCTCGCTGTTTGCCCTCTGATGGCAGTATGCAGCTCAACCTTACCTCCTTTGAAAATAAGCAATATATAACCACCAGTGGTGAATGGTTGGGGGAGAAAGCTGACGCCTATCTTCTCCAATTAAGCGATCCCCTTGGTCAAACCTTGTTGCGTTTTGAAGTTGCTGACAATAAAAGCAAAATTTCTGGAAGTTTTGCCCACAAAATTCCCGCGGTTAATCTAGATCAAGATGGTTATTTGCTTATCAAAGGTAATCGTCTTGGCTTAAAAGCCCGAGAATTACCCTGTATTTTTAATTTCGTCTTTCCCGAGGAGTGGCAGGAAAAAATAAGTGATCGCTGGATTGAGGATGAGCTGGAAGTTGTCCGGGTGACTATGGATCAACGGCAGGTGACTTTGCGTATTCCTCGCGGTAAAAATCCCGAGAATCATCAGCTCTGTGCTAATCTCAAATGGTGGCGCTTTTGGGGCTTGGTAACTCGAGAAATCAGCTGGTGTGTTGATCTCAAAAAACGCGAAGGAAAGATGGCCGTTGCTAAAGGCTGGCAAGTTGATTGGCAATTGAGCGATGAGGACTAGCCTTTTGCAATAAATATGGGCAGTGTTCGCGACTGGGAGCAATTGATTCTTCAGCAAGGTTCTTGTTGACTGTCAGCGTAAAATAGTTCTGCAAGACTCTGACGATTTCTTGTTCGTTTATGCTCGCATCCATTGCCTTTAAGCAGCTTAAAAACTGTCGATGGGATTTTTGCCCCCGGTAATCTGGCTCTCTGCTGGGGTGCTTTAAATACCGTTCTATTTTCTCTATATCCAGATCTACTAATAATGAAACCTGATATAGCAAATAATTCCTGCTGCGAAAGAGTGAAGTGCCGGCAATCTTGCGCTGGTCATCAGCTATATCGCTTATCCCTTTTTGGCTTAAGCGTCTACAGCGGGGGAAATGTTCTGCCAATGTTTCAATAAGGCTGGTATTTAGCAAAGAAAAATAGTGGCTATTATTATAGAGCTGCCGTACCCAGGTACCAAGGCTGAGCACCACCACTCCGGGATAGAGCAAGACGGTACCACCGCCGCCATAGCGTTGTAATACCGGAATGCCATCGGCAGCACAAAGTTCGCGGTGGCACTCGCGTTCAAGCTGGTTGCTTCCTCCTAGCACCACCATCGCCGAACGGGGTTGCCAGACGAAGCAGCTGAGCTGCTGCTTACATTCTCTAAGTACTTGATCGTCGATCCACATTGCTAGAATCCTAAATAATCACTGACTAGCATCGCCATCTTGAAGGTGATTAATACCCCAGAAACATCGACAATAGTCGAAATAAACGGCGAAGAGGCAATGGCAGGATCGACCCGGAGCTTTTTGAGGGCAAAGGGTAACATGGAGCCGGTAATAACTCCAAAAATTACTACGCAGATGACCGAGAGGGTTATGGCTAAACCAATTTTCGCACTCAGTCCCCAGGAAATTACCCGAATAAAGGCAAATATAGCTAAAATTAAGCCTAAGGAGAGGCCAACCAGCAGTTCTTTTACGAGAACTCGCCACGCATCGCTCATCTTTAATTCATTGAGGGCGAAACCGCGAATTATCAATGATGCAGATTGAGTGCCGCTGTTGCCGCCTGAAGAAATAATGTTAGGTAAGAAGAACATCAAAAAAGCAAATTTCGTCAGTAAATCGCCGTAGGCACGCATTGCTTCGCCGGTGATAAATCCACTGACGAAAAGAAAACTTAACCAGCCGGCTCGTTTTTTGAGCATCGAAATAAAGGGAGTTTGAAAATAAGATTCTTCCAGGGCTACATGTCCACCGAATTGATGAAGATCTTCAGTCGCTTCTTCTTCGGCAACATCGAAGACATCGTCAGCCGTAACAATCCCGAGAATTTTATTCTCGAGACTGACTACGGGAATGTAGGAACGGTCATAGCGTCTAAAAATTTCTACCGCCAGGTGCTCCTCCTGCTCGGGATGGAGGGCCGCATAACTTTTACGCATTATATCTTTGATTAAGGTGCTGGGGGGATCGCAGACCACGAGGGAGGCAAGGGTAACTTCGCCGATCAGCTGCCCATCCTCGGCACTGACAAACAGGTAGTTTAAAAAATCAGTGGGGAGAGCTGTATTCCAATGAATTTTGTCGAGTGCTTCCTTAACGGTCATCGTCCCATTCAGGGCCAAAAAATCTGGGGTCATCAATCGTCCCACCGAACCTTCGGGATAACTAAGGAGCAAAGAGGCTACCCGACTTTCCGCAGGATCAAGCTGATGGATCAGTTTGTTGCGTATTTCCACCGGCAGGGCTTCGAGAAAGTGGGTCCGATCGTCGGGCTCCATTTCGTTAAGCAAAGAGGTGACAATTGCATCGGGAAGTTCTTCAAGGAGCGCTTCTTGACGCTCGAAGGGGAGATAGGAAAACAACTCTGCTCGTCGGGACCGGGTTACCAGGCGGAATAAGGCCACCGATTCTGCTAATTCGCTTTCGCCGAAGAGTTTGGCGACGTCGGCAATTTCATTATCTTTAAAGAGCTGCCTTAGGGTTTTAAAGTCACGGTAATCTAAGGTGGCTTTAACATCGCTACAGTCAATACTGGTTTTGTGTGGTGTGGTCATGGTGCCACCTCCCGGTTATTTACAGAATTGATCGAGTAGCGTGTAAGGGTCCGCATCGCTGCCTTGCTTCGCCCAAGCTTCGCGTAACGCGCTAAGATAACTGCCGATGCTTGTCGCTTTAGAGCAGCGGAACGAGGCGTAAAAACGCTGGTAGTCGGGAAGATAGGTGGAGGAAGCAAGAACACGGGCATTGTTCCACGGTCCATCCCCCAGCATTTTGTAGCGTTTAAAGCGCGGAACCTCTTGAGTGACAAAGCGCTCAAAGATAGCGCTTTTCTTTGCTAAAAACAAGGCTTGCTCCCTTTTTTCTGATTTTTGCTCTTTATAAAAAACAGAAAGTTCAGCCTCGAGGGCCTTAATCCACCCCGCAAAAAGCGCTTCGTCTGCTAAGCCTGCTTCGTAGCTTTGGAGTTCTTCCCTTAGGTTTAATTCTTGTAAATATTGGCGGGTAAGATAGACCTCCACAAAACTAGCTAAATGCTCATTAAATTCAGCTTGACCACTTAACCACAGGGTGCGGTGGGTCAGCTCGTGAAAGAGCAGTGAGGCTAGAGCGGCCTGATCGTGGTTGAGCATAGTGCTATAGAGGGGATCATCAAACCAGCCGAGGGATGAATAGGCACTGGCGGTAGTTTTGTAAATATCAAGACCCTGAGCGGCTAGTTCGGCAGCATAGACATCGCGTTCTTGCTCATTAAAATACCCTAGGTAGGGAACATCTCCGACAAGGGGGAACCACCAGGTTTTTGCTTCCAGGCGATCGAAGGGGGATGCGCGTACGAGATAGGAAATATCGTTGCGGCCTAGTTCCACGTAATAGCGGTAGGCATTATCAGCAGCAAGCCCCTGGCGCTGAGCATAGGCGAGGATTTTCTGGCTGAGTTCTAATTGCTGGCGTAAGCTTGGAGGTGTATCGTCTTTGTTGATAAGGGCGGCGATTTTCTGCCGGGAATTAAGCAGTTTTCCTTGGTGCCAGGCAAGCTTACTTACATAGCAGCTCGAAAGCAGGAGAGAAAGGACAAGGAAAGAGGAAGCTCTGACAAATACCATAAAACCCCATCCCTAGTTGCTTTTCTCTAGAGCTATTATACATGGTAGTTCATCGATCAGGTAATTTTGAATAAAGCGAGCGGAGCTTTCATCACCCTGGGAGCTTATTGTTAAGTAAGTAGCGAGGGTTTCTCGTTGGATATAGTCCCGATGAGCTTGCAAAGATGGCGCTACACTTGTGGGAACAATCAACTGCAGAGTTATGCGATCAGAAACCAGCAAGCCACTATCCTTACGAAGATTTTGAATGCGATTGACCAGTTCTCGGGCGAAGCCCTCGGCTTTGAGCTCGTCGTTCATGGTGGTGTCGAGGAGAATAGTGACTCCTCTTTCACTGGCGATTAAACGTTCATCGAGGGGACCGCGAGAAATAAGGAAATCATCGAGACTAAGTTCTTGTCCGAGAATTTTGACCGTACCTGTTTCTGTTAAGCGAGCAAGGAGAGTGGCCACCTGCTCCTGACTGGTGCTAAGTTGTTGCAACTGTGAACGTACCGCAGCGAGTTCTTTGCCGAGGCGTTTACCCAAAAGCGGCAAATTAGGCAGCAGGGTCAAGCGCACGTGCCGAGTTTCCTCGGTGCTAAATTGTACCGCCTTGAGATTAAGCTCCTGAGTAATTAGCCCAGCATAGCTTTCGATGGTTTGTTGGTCAGTTTTTTTGTGGGTTATCACCAGCATGCTCGCCAGTGCCTGTCGGGTTTTTACCCCGTGTTTTTGACGAAGCGATCGCCCTAAGGTAATAACTGTGCGAATCAGCTCCATATCCCGTTCCAAATTAGCATCACTCAGGGCTTTATCCGGGGTGGGAAGATCGCAGAGATGCACCGAGAGCGGCATGGTACTATTTCCATCCCGTAAGCACTGATAAAGCTCTTCGCTGAGGAAGGGGATAAAGGGGGCTGCAAGTTTAGAGAACTGCAAGAGTACATAGGCGAGGGTGCTAAAGGCTGCTTCTTGTTCCGTGCTAATTCCAGCTTGCTGGGGATTGCCCCAAAAACGTCTTCTGCTATTGCGAATATACCAGTTGGTAAGCTCCTCAATAAAGGTAACAAGGGGAGGAACAACCAGAGAAAGTTGGTATTTTTCCATGTGCTGATGAACGTCACTAAGGGTGTTCTGCAAGCGAGAAATGATCCACTGGTCAAGCTTATGGGACGAAAGGGGAGCACCGTCAGCAAGCAGGAGCTTAGCAGATGGCTGCCAGTGATCAGCCAGCGTATAGGTGGCAAGGAAGCTATAAGCATTCCACAGGGGCAAAAGTATGGCGCGAGTAACCGTTTGTACTCCTTGGTCGGTGAAAATTAAGTTTTCGGCGCGCAAAAGTGGGGAATTTAGCATATATAAGCGGACGCTATCGGCGCCATATTTATTCATCAGGGCTTCAGGAGGAGTGTAGTTGCGATGGCGTTTAGACATTTTTTTGCCATTTTCATCGAGAATCACCCCATTTACGACTACATTCTTGAAGGCTGGCTTGGCAAAGAGCGCCGCTGATAAAACGTTAAGTGTATAAAACCAACCTCGGGTTTGATCGAGGCCTTCGCCAACAAAATCGGCTGGAAAAATATCGGCAAAGCGCTCTTGATTTTCCATAGGGTAATGCATCTGGGCATAGGGCATGGATCCCGATTCAAACCAGCAGTCGAACACTAAGCTGACGTTATGCATGGTACCGTTGCAGTGCTCGCAGCCCCAACTGATCGGCTGTACTTTGTCGAGGTGGATGTCGTCGATTGCTTTGCCCCATTTGCTGGCCAGAGCCGCAACTGAAGCAAAAACTTCGCGATGCTCGGGGGCTTGGGAGCAGACCCACACGGGTAGAGGGGTTCCCCAAAAGCGGTTGCGACTGATGGCCCAGTCTCGGACATTGCTCAGCCAATTGCCCATCCGCCCCTCTTTGAGATGTTGAGGGACCCAGTTTATCTGCTGGTTATTTGCCAGCAAGGGTTCTTGGATTTTTTCGACGGCTACGTACCAGGAGGGCACCGCTTTATACATCAGGGGAGTGCCGGTACGCTCGTCAAAAGGATAGCTGTGTTCTAGGGTCCCCTGGTGGAGGAGAGCGCCGGCTTGTTTGAGAGCTCGGCAAATCGGTTTGTCGGCATCTTTAAAGTAGAGGCCGGCAAAATCAGGAACCAAGGGGGTGAAGCAGCCACTTTCGTCGATGGGATCAAAAATGGCGATTTTATGGGCTAGGCACGTATAGTAGTCGTCCTCACCAAATGCCGGTGCTTGATGGACCACTCCCGTTCCCTCGCTCGTTGTTACATAGGTAGCAGCAAGCACCACAAAGGCGTTTTCTTGCTCCTGGCAATAAGAGAAAAGCGGTAGGTAGGAGCGTCCGACTAGCTTCGCTCCTGGGAATGAGGCGAGAATTTCATAGGGCAAGGCATTGGCCTCGGTCCCTGTTTTTGTTGCTCCCTTGCTTGGTTTAAGCACTTCGTAGAGGGCTGCGACTCGTGCTTCCGCAAGAATCCATTGCTCACCGCTCTCATGGTCGCGAATTTTTACATAGATAGTTTCGCGGGAAACCGCCAGAGCTAGGTTTGAGGGCAGGGTCCATGGGGTGGTGGTCCAGACGAGCAAAGAGGAATCTTCGTCGCAAAGTTTGAACTTAATATAGATCGAGGGGTCTTGGATGTTTTGATAGTTTTGATTAGCCTCGAAATTGGAGACCACCGAAGCGGTACGAGGCGAATAAGGAACCACCTTAAAGCCCTGATAGATAAGACCGCGTTTGTACAATTCTGCAAAGACCCACCAGACGGATTCCATATAGGAAAGATCCATGGTGCGGTATTGATTGTCCCAATCGACCCAGCGTCCCAGACGGGTAATTACCTTGCGCCACTCTTCGGCATAATGAAGCACCGATTCACGGCAGAGTTCGTTAAACTTCTCATAGCCAAGCTTGAGAATATCAGGGCGACCACGGAGGTTCTCGCGTTTTTCAATTTCAAATTCCACCGGTAAACCGTGGCAATCCCAGCCAAAGCGCCGTTCAACCCGAAAACCGCGCATGATCCAATAACGAGGAACCGTGTCCTTAATCGTATTAGCAAGGAGGTGCCCGTAATGAGGGAGGCCATTGGCAAAGGGGGGGCCGTCGTAGAAGGCAAATTCTTTCGCCTGCTGGCGCTGCTTGTTTTGAGCAGCGAAAACTTGGTGCTCCTGCCAAAATCTAAGGATTTTTTCTTCTAATCCAGGAAAATTAACCTCTGCATCAACGGCTTTCATGCGCGCCTTTCATAAAGAAATCGGATCTAGGCCCCATCTCCTGAGATTTTGCGAGGGTTCAGGATGACGTTGCCCACAAGGTTAGTGATTTATAGGCGATAGGCAAGCAATTCCTACGCTATTGGAGCCATTCGACGAGGGTATTCTCGGTTTTGGGGGAGAACAGCGTAGTGAAATGGGTGCCGTGGGAGACGCTGAGTAGTTGAGAAGAAGGAAGAAGGCTGCTTATTTGCTGGCCGTGGCTCAGCGGTGCTAGGGCGTCCCAGCTGCCGTAGGCTAACAATACGGGGGTTTGAATCAAAGGTAGCTTGGTTTCCAGTTCTAGGTGGGAATAGAGCCAGCGGGAAATGGCAAAAATGCTGTGGTGTTTTTGGCTGAGAATAGCGGGGTCAAAACGCACGGGGAAATCTCGGCGTTTAAACACGCCAAAGGAGGGGATTAAGCCATAAAAACCATAGAGGAACAGTTGTGCATAGAGGTCGGGGCAGAGCAGGCTTTTGCCTTCTTTAATAAAAGCAATTTCGATACCGGTGACGGTGAGAGGGGTGGAAATAACCACCGCTTTAGCGATTTTTTTTAGCGATTCTTGGGCTAAATAGTTAAAAATCAGGGCTCCCCCGAGGCTATGACCGACTAGGAACAGCGGTAAATGAGGGGCAAAATGCTGGGCGTGACTGAGTGCATCAGCGACGCTGCTGGTAAAACGCTCAGGATGAAGAAGGGTGGAGTCTTCTCGTCCATGGCCATCGCCATTAAAGGAAAACACTATATAGCCTTCAAGTAGTAGGCGGCGAAAGAGGCTTAGATTAGGGAAAAGAAAATCATTGCCTGCACCATGAAGAAAAACGACGAGACCCCGAGCAGGCTTGCTTAGGGGGGTGAAAAGCACGGCAGAGCAGAAACCAGGCCCCTGGCTACGCGAGTAACGATGAAAACCATAGCTGCAAAAGGCTGGTGAGTTAAGTGCTAAAAATTTGTACCAGAGGGGATGTTGCATAGCTCTAGTGTAGCGCCAGGCTTATGGTGAGTAAACCCCGCCAAAAAATCTTAGAGCTGGTTCACCTATAATCAGCAAGGCTGGTAGGCCTACCAAGAAGAGATCGACCAGGGGGAGTGCTTCGCTAAAGATAAGACGGGCGTTGCGGATCTGCTCCTGCTGCTTGCGGTAAAAGCGCCGCAATAGATATTGGCGTTCTTGGTTTAGAGGCGAGCCGCGCTGGTTTTGCTCCTTGAGTAGAGAATGGAGTTCATCTCCCAGGGGATCTGGGCCACTGCTCTGCGGTAAAAATCGGTAGCGAAGCCAGGCTTGAGCTTGAGGGGTAAAGCCATTGTGCCAGAACCAGTCATCAGGAATGAGTTTTTCACCGATATATCGGCAAAAAGCCAGCAGTCCCAGTGAGCTCAGTAGGAGGCCTTGGTCTAGGTGGGTGGAAAAGGGTGGAGTCGGTGGGGGAGCAGCGAAGGCGCGAAAGGTAAATCTACCAGCGAGCGCCAGCAGGCAAAAAAGCGCGGTGCGCCAGCGGAGAAAATCGTTGAAACGGGATTTTTGCTCGTAGTTTTTTTGGCTTTTATTGAGTATGGCGGTCGTTTGGCGGAGGGCGCCTTGCACAGGTGATGCTTGGAAATAGGCTTCTTTGATGGAGGAGAAGAGCAGCTGTTCGCTTGGGCTCGGTGTTACGGGTATTTGGCGGAGAAAATTCTGTGGGTTGGGCGAGCTGGAGAGCTGCTGCAGGGTTGTACAAATGTTCTTCAGGCCTGTGCTTGGATCTATCCGACGGTGGTAGCCTAAAATCACCAAGAGGAAAATGCCGTACCATAGTTCGTTAGTCATTTTTCTTCTTAGCTCAATTTTTGCTGATAGCACCACGTCATCCTGATAGCATCACGTCATCCTGAGCGTAGCGAAGGACCTCCCCACCTTCGAGTGACATTACTTAGACCAAAATCGAAGGGGATGTGGAACCCCCCGCTATTGAACTCGAACCTGTCGGTCGCTGCCAGAAAATTTCAAAGGCTAGGGAAAAGCCCATCACCAGCCTTGTGGATTTCGCTCCTCGCCACCCCCAGCATGGCAGGAGGCTTACGGTGGCATCAAATTCCATCCGCTGGAAGCGGATAAAATTTGACCCCACCTAAGCCCCCT
>JAHFAI010000037.1 GCA_023250635.1 Deltaproteobacteria bacterium
AGTTGCTGGCTGAGGCGCGTAACCTTAAGGAAAAGGCCTTTAGCTCCCTTGCTTGTGGTGAAGAGGATCAGGAATATCGCCTTGGTTTTGCTGGCGAAGGGGCACGCTTATTTGCCGAAGCCCAGTCGCTGGGGCTGGGGCGTGATGCCATCATCGCTTTGATTCTGGAGGGTTTTTTTCCTCTCTGCGCGCGTACTGCCAGGCCCCAGCACAGCGCAGCTACTCTCCACGAGTGGGGCTTGCCCTATGCCTACGATAGTGCGCTTACCCACCACTTGGCAGGTTTTTTGCGGGGGCGTGCGGTGGATGGAGTCTTGTTCAGTGGGGGGAGTTTGCGCCCTGCTCTGCTGCGCGAGCGTCTGGTCAACCTTTTGAACTCTTGGCAGGACTACCCCCTGCGGCAATTGCTTAATCCTCACTATGAATTAGCGGTGTCCCAAGGAGCAGCGATTTATGGTGCCTGTCGGCGCTATGGTACGGGGAGAATTACTGCGGGATATCCCCGCACGTTGTATCTGGAAGTGGAGCAGGGCGCAAAAAATGCGCTAGAAAGCGCGGGAGATGCTGCTCAGGAAAAATCCTTACTGTGTCTCCTCCCCCGAGGCTTTGCTTCGCTGCAACCCTTGGCAGTTTCTCTCGCGGCTCTGCATGCGCGAGTGGGCCAGGCAGTAGCGTTTACCCTCTATTCTTCCACCCGAGCTCTGCACCAAGCAGGAGAAGTGCTTTCGGTCTTGCCCGAAGATTTGCAGCGTCTGCCGAGTCTGTCTACCAGCTTGGTCATGAGTTCGGCCGCTCGTAAAAAAACTGGCGATTTGCTTGAGGTTGGTCTGGAAGTGCTGCTCACGGAAACCGGTTTAGTACAGCTCTATTGCTTAAGCAAGGAAAGCAGTGATCGTTGGCAGTTGACCTTTCGGGTCGAAGAGTCGAACTCAGCGGCGGGGACTAGTTTAGCGCCGTCATCCGTGGAGGCCTTTAGTTTACCACCCGAAGTGGGCGGATTAATTCAGGGGGTTTTTGGCAAAAAAGAGCTGCCGCTGCTTGAACGACTCAAGCCTCAGCATCTGTGGCAGGGGCTGAGTAAGGCTTTGGCGGCAGAAAAATCGCAGTGGAGTTTGGGCCAATTACGGGCAATGAGCGATTTGTTGCAAGCAGGAGAAACTCGGCGCGGGCGCTCTCTTCAGCACGAAATTTCGTGGCTTAGTCTTGCCGGGTTTTGTCTCCGTCCTGGTTACGGTTTGGCGGGTGATAGTTTTAGGATTGAGCGACTGTGGCAGGCCTATGGGCGGGGGCTGTTTTTTCCTCAGGAAAAGCGTGGTGAAGAGCAGTGGTGGATTATGTGGCGTCGGGTTGCTGGTGGACTCGAGCGCGAGTGGCAGGAAAAACTCTATAATAAGCTTTTTCCTCAGCTTCGTCAGGGGCAGGCGGGTCCTGAAGCTATTCGTTTGCTGGGCTCATTAGAGCGCCTTGACGTACAAAAAAAACAGCGTCTGGGGGGAGTTCTGCTTGAGCATATTGTTGCTGGTAAGAGTCGACTACTCGAACAAAAACTCTGGGCGCTCAGCCGAGTGGCAAGTCGCAGTCTTCTCTACGCGGGCCCCGAGTCAATTGTCCCGCCCCAGGTGGTGGAGGCTTGGTTTAGGGAGATAAGCCGTTTGCCGCGAGGATTTGTGGCGAACGGCTTGTTACTGAGCTTTATTGTGGCGAGCGGACGGCGAGTCGAGCTGCGTGACTTTGATATCAGCGCCGAAGCCCGTGAGCTCTTTATTGCAGAATTAGTAAAAAATAAGGCCAGCCCAGGACAGATTAAGGTGCTGGAGGAGTATATCGCTGCTGATCGTGGGAGTATGGAGCAGTTGTTTGGTGAGCAGTTACCACCGGGCTTGCTCATAGTCTCCCAGTAGGGCAAAGGCTTTTTTGCCCTGAGGGCTTAAGCTATAGGTGTCGGCCGATACATACAGCTCGATATGACGACGAATCGCCCCCTCATCTTTCTCCGTACTCTGCTTCTGGATATAGGGAAATACCTGAGCGAAGTTGCCCTGGGCAAAGTCCAGGGAGTGAGAAATCGCGCTGGTGATGCGAGCAAGCAGTGGGCTATCCAAGCTGCGCTTTGCGACTAAAGCCCCTAGAGGAAGGGGGAGGCTGGTTTCTTGCTCCCAGCATTGGCCGAGATCGGCAATTTCGTACAGGCCAAGCTCGTGGAGGAGGAAACGAGCTTCGTTGATAATCACCCCAGCGTTGCAAATGCCGGCCTGCAGGGCGGGAACTATCTCACGAAAATTCATCGAGATAATTTCTCGCGGCTTGATCAGGGTCTCGAGGAGGCGATGAGCCATGGTGTGGGGACCGGGCGAAATAACCCTGCTTTGGCGAATTTCGCTGAGGGGGAGATTTTTTCGTCCAACCAGCTTTGGTCCCGCGCCGTAGCTGATGCCTGCGCCCACCGGCAAGAGTACATAGTCGCTGTGCAGGTCTTTTAGTATGGCCGCAGAAACTTTGCACAGATCAACGCTGCGGCTCAGAGCCAGCTGATTAAGGGACTGAATATCGCTGATTTCTACGGAGGCAAGGGGCAGGGTCTGCTTGCTTAAGCCCTGCTCCCAGGCGGTGAAAATAAACATATCGTTAGGGCAGGGCGAATGAGCGAGGCTCAGCGGCGTGCAAAGTTGGGAAAAGTGCATAACAAACGTGGCCCCTTATGCTATGAGCTGCAGGTATTGTAATCTATGTGGGTAGAGATAAGCTAGTTCTGGTTCTCAGTTATAGTATTACGTGGAGTATGTGTGGGAGTTCGTTTTAAGCATTGGCAAGCGCGTAGTTCTGCCAAGCCGAGCCATTACGCCGGCCTGGTGGAGCTCATCCATAGCAATCGTCAGTTTACCGCCATTCCCCAATTGGCCTACGGGGATTATGGTCTTGAGAAGATCATCGCTACCTTGCGTTCCGCCATTGCAAACAATAAGCGCATCGCCCTCTATGCCGATTACGATGTGGACGGGACCATGAGCTGTGTCAGTTGGATCTGGTTTCTTAAATCCATCGGCTTTCATAATTTTGTCCACTATATTCCCAACCGATTTTCCGAGGGCTATGGGGTTAATCTTAAGGCGGTGCAATATCTGGTCAGCCAGCAAAAAGCTGAGGTGATCATCACCATGGATACCGGGATTACCGCTAATATGGAAGCTGAGTGGTGTCGTCATCACGGGGTCGATTTTATCTGTACTGATCACCACGTTATTCAGCTCGAGAAGATGCCTGATTGTCTTATTCTCAATCCTAAAATGCATCCCGACCCCCTCTATCAAGAGCTCTGTGGTTGTGGGATTACCTTTGTACTCCTGCGGCAATTAGGTAAGTTTTTTTCACCGCCCGCATCCCTATGGCAGGATATTTTAGCGCTCACCGGTATGGCTACCATCTGTGATGTGGTGCCGCTCAATGGGGTAAACCACAAGCTTGCCCAGTTCGGGGTCCAGGCCCTGCTTACAAGCAAGCGTCCGGTCTTGCAAGAGCTGCTGCGGGCTGCTTCCCTGGGGGGAAGTGAGTTGGATGAAAAAGACATCGGCTTTCGCCTCGGGCCGCGGATCAATGCGGTGGGGCGTCTCGAACACGCCGATAAGGTGGTGCGCGCTTTTATTGAAGAAGACCCCCGGGAATTAGTGGAGTTCATGCATGTATGCAATGAAAAGCGCAAAACCATACAAGCAAAGATCGTCGAAGAAGCACGGGTGGCAGCTAGACAATATGCTGACGATGGCATTTTGTTTCTCGGTGGCCAGTGGCACCAGGGGGTGGTGGGAATTGCGGCGAGTAAGATTGCCGAAGAGTTTTGGAAGCCGGTGTGGTTGTTTAATCGCCTGGAGGGGCGCTGTGTAGGCTCGGCCCGGTCGATAGCGAATTTTAATGTCACTGAAGCTATGGTTAAGGCGGGGGCCTACTTCGAAAAATTTGGTGGGCATCATGCCGCCGGGGGCTTTAGTTTTCATCCCGACAACGAAGGAGCAATTCGCGAAACCTTGCTCGCCTACGCTGATGAGCAACGTGCCTTATACCCTGAGCGCTGGGAGAGTACCATCGCCTACGATTGTGCCCTGTCCCTCGACTTGGTGGATCTTGCCTTGTGCGAGCATCTCCAGGGCCTACGTCCCTTTGGTAATAGCTTTGCTGAACCGGTGTTCTGTCTCGAGGTGGCGATCGAAAATTCGGTGTTTTATAACGATCAAAAAACCGGTCAAGCTAAACATACGGCGGTGCATTTTAAGGATGGACGGAGAAGGTCCCAGAAGATCATGTTTTTTAATCAGGTGCATAGGGAACTTGCCGCTGGTGTTCAGGCACGAATTCTCGTTACGGCGAATAAAAACGTTTGGCGAGGCAATACGAGTTTAAGCTTGCAGGGCTGCGATTTTGCTCTTTCCTAACTCAAGCCTAACGAATTATTTCTAGAGTTTTCGCTTTTACGGTAATGGAGACGGGGGTAGTTCCGTAGTTCTCGCCATCGATATTGATGGGCTCGGGGGCAGCAGTGTTGATTTCGAGGGTTTTGAAGGTCCCCGCATGCACTCCCCGCGCCGTAACATGGGAGCCATCCTTGGTGACTCGTTGAAATAATGACAGCATCTTGCTGCGTCCCATCTTGGGAGCAAAAACTAAATCTAAGAAACCATCGTCTATTTTTGCGGCGGGAGCGAGAATCAGGTTCTTACCCCCATGGACGGTATTTTGAATCATCACAATACTGAGAGGATGATTATTAGCCTCGCGGGAAACCAGGGTGCTGCCATCGGCCTTGATTTCGGCATTTAAACCCTTGTTTTTAAGAATGTGATAGAGAATAGCCGCATTATAACGGTGCAAGCCCATCCAGCGCAGTTTTTCCGCGGTCAGATTAGCGCGTACCCCCATCCCCAGACCAACCAAGTTGAGGAAGTAACGCTGTTCTTCTTTGCCCTCAGGATTACGAAAGGTGATTTGCCCCAGATCCATGGGAGCGCTGTTGCCAGCACCTAAAGCCTCGAGAGCGAGATCGATGCTGCTAAGCCCCAAATCCTCGGCTAAGGCATTGCCGGTACCACCGGGAATTATGGCCAAGGGAATCGTAGGTGCATCGTCGCGGGCCATGAGTCCATTGACCACCTCGTGGAGGGTGCCATCACCACCAATTACACAAAAAGCATCGCGACCGGCGAGTAGGGCGTGCTCAGCTAATTCCTTAGCATGCCACGGACCTTCGGTTTTAAGGAGTTCGGCATCAATATGGTGATCTTCAAAAAACTGCAGTACTTTTTTGAGAATTTTCTGGGATTGCTGACGTCCTGCATGGGGGTTGTACAAGAGATAAACGCGGGTAAGCTGGTGTTTAGCAGCCATAGCGACTCCGTGCCATGAAGAGATAAAAACAAGAATGCAGGCGAAGGTACAGAGGAGACGACCCATTGTTTAGCCCTCGAAACGTATTGTTTCATCACTATCGGGCAAAGTGAGCCTATAGCACAAGTTGGATATTTTTAGGGAGCATAGTTTTTCGCCAGCTTAGTGTATAATAAAGAAAATTTTCTCGCCGTAAACGTGTTCTTCAATAGGGGACGAAGTATGAGTAAGCAAGGTTTTCACGCAATGGGATTAATCGGGGGATTGTTGCTTGCCGGAGCGGCAGCAGCCGAGGTAAAAGTAGACCTTGGGTACGCGCATAGTACTAATCAGATCGGTTCGATGGTTATCGGCTCAGCTTATAACGGGGCGGTGCTTGGTTTGTCTGGCTCCACTGCCAAAGGCCTCTATTATGATGGCTCCTTTCTCTATGCTATTGGCACTACTAAGACGAGTGATTTTAATCCGCTGCTTGCAGGAGCAAGTAGCTCCGAGGGAACCCTGAAAGGTAGCTGGGGGCAGGCAAAGCTCGGGCTTGGCTACCGTCTCTGGCAAGATCAGGCGTTTAGCTTGACCCCGCTTATTCGTGCTCAAACCAATATGATGAACAATACTTATGCTAGTGCGCAGATAAACTCAGATCTCGATTTAGCCGTTTATAGTTTGGCTGTAGGAGCGCGTCTTGAATATAGCCCTGTAGCAGAGTTCACTTTTGCTGCGGAAGGTGCTTATGCCAAAGCTCTGGCGGGTTCTCTCTCGGGAAAAACATCTATTGCCGGAACGAGCGTCGCCGCTACGGCTGATGTGGAACTTGGCGGCTTCTTCATTATGGGCATAGAGGTGGGTTATCGCCCGCATACTATGTACGGAGCCTTCCTTAAGTGGGGTCGTCTGCAGGAGTCTCTTCTTAGCGACAGTATCTTGAGCTTGAGTCATTCAGACTTAATGATCGGCGCGAGTTGTTTTCTGTAGCAGCTGGGCGAGGAGGGCGGTAAATCCGGCAAGATAAGAATCGGCGCCGAAGCCATAGACAACTCCGAGGGCGTGGGGAGCGCTGTAGGAATGCTGGCGCAGCGCTTCTCGTCGTGCCAGGTTGGAGAGATGCACCTCCACAAAGGGCAGCTGCAAGGCTGCTAAGCGGTCTCCCAGAGCTAGGGAGCTGTGGGTCCAGGCTCCTGGATTGATCAGGGCGCCATCCCAGGGTTCGGCGCTGAGCTGCGCCAAAAAATGCTCCTCGCTGTTCGTTTGAAAAAAACTCAAGCCACAGGGGGCAAAACCAAAGAGCTGAGGCAGGCTCTGATTAAACTGTTCGAGTCGCTTGTAGATCTCCCCTAGGGGGAGCTTCCCGTAGAGTTCAGGTTGGCGGCTGCCGAGCAGATCAAGGTTCACGCCGTTAGCGATCAGGAGGCGAGGGGAGTGCGCTGTACTATGCATAGGCTTAAGCCATTCCTTGTAAATATTCAAAAATATGCCAAGCGGTGTTTAAGCGTACCAACCAGCGGCTACCGCTAAAGTGCTCGCGAAAGCTCTCTTCAAGGGGGCGTCCGCTGCGATCGCTGCCAGAAATTGCCCAGCACACCGTACCCACGGGAATTGCCGCACTGCCGCCGCCGGGTCCAGCTAAGCCGGTGGTGGCGATGCCTAGATCACTGCCAAAAAGTCGGCGTACGCTCTGGGCCATAGCCAGGGCTACCTCGTGAGACACCACGTTATGCCGCTCAATCAGTTCGGCATCAAGACCTAAGAGTTTTATTTTTGCCTCAACGGTGTACGTGCAAACCCCGCCGTTAAATAAGCGGGAGCTCCCTGGAATTTCGGTAAACAAAGCTCCCAACAAACCACCGGTGCAGCTTTCGGCCAGAGAGAGAGTTTTGCCGATGTTTTCTAAGGTGCGAAACGCGTGCTGTGCAGCATCAATGCCTTGGCTGTAATTTTGTAAGGGAGCGGAACGCATGAAGTAAGCCTCAAAGAGGGGTGATTTTTTGATGGCCCTCAGTATAGTTTTAGTCCTCCCTAGGCACCGGGGGAAGCGAAGAGTGAAATTTCTTGCACCTCGAATCCCCTTTGGCTATATTCCCACTGACCTGATATGAGAAAAAATACGAGTGGTAGACTCGAGATTTCTCCTTGACGATACCAGGAGGAGCCCCGTTGAAAGTGTTGCAGTGGTTCAGTCTCGCCCTACTGAGTGGCAGCCTTGGTGCCGCCGCTCCTCTAGGTGCGCAAACGCCCCTCGAGCGTGGCAAGAAGCTTTTTAATCTCTGTGCCCAATGCCACGGAGATGGCGGAGCTGGTAATCACAAAATTGCCGCCCCAGCTATTGCCGGACTTGAAGGGTGGTATATAGAAGCGCAACTTCACAAGTTTCATGATGGTGCTCGCGGTAAACATCCGCGCGATGAAGCGGGCAATCGCATGCGCCCCATGGCCTTTACCTTAAAAAGCAACGATTCTGGTGATGATATAGCCGCGGTTGCCAGCTATGTTGCCAGTTTAAGCAAGCCAAGCCCGGAGCAGCAAACACTCAAACAGATGGTACCGGCGACCTTGGTCGGCAATCCGAGCAAGGGACGCGAACAGTATGCGGTCTGCGTTGCCTGCCACGGTGATAAAGGGCAGGGCAATGTGCAGATGAAGGCTCCGGGCCTAGTGCAGCTTGACGATTGGTATATGCTCACCCAGCTTAAGCACTTTAAAGAGGGGGTGCGCGGTGCTGATCCGGCGAAAGATCCCCAGGGAGCACTGATGGTACCCATGGCTAAGAATCTTGCGGATGAACAAGCGATGCTCGACGTGGTTTCTTATATTAAATCCTTAGGGGGAACAGCACCGTGAGTAAGCATACTTCTTCTGCTGGTCCCGTGGGTGATCATGGGCTGCATGTTGAGCACTATGTGCGCAAGGGCTTTGTTATTTTTGCGCTGATGGCCTTGGTTTTTATAGCTGCTGGGTTTGCTTTGATCGCCTAGGAGTCCTCGTGGACGTGCAGGAGTTAGCTACGCGATGATGGGATCAATTATTGAACAGGCATCCAGTTATGCCGCTGAAATCGACCAGGTAATTTTGGTGGTTGCGGTGCTCGGTGGCTTTTGGTTGCTGCTCACCGAAGGGGTGTTATTTTATTTTTTATTTCGTTACCGACGTAAACGCAGTCCTCGCGCTAAATATATGAGCGGGGAAAGCCATGGAGAAAAAGCCTGGATTCACTGGCCCCATAACCTCGTCATTGTCTGCGATATGGTTATTATCGCCTTTGCCATGTCGGCTTGGTATAACATTAAGCAGGATCTTCCCCCTGCTGATGCGACGATTCGCATCGTTGGCCAGCAGTGGGCCTGGCGCTTCACCCATCCGGGCTCGGCCGGTGAGCTGGGCAGCAGTGAAGATGTGGAGATTGTCGATGAGCTCCATCTGCAAGTGAACAAGACCTACCATTTCAAACTTGAGTCGAGCGATGTGCTCCATAGTTTTTCGGTGCCGGTTTTTCGCTTAAAGCAAGATGCCATTCCTGGTCGGATTATTACCGGCTGGTTTAAGCCTACCAAAGAGGGAGCCTTCGATATTCAGTGCGCCGAAATTTGCGGTATTGGCCACGGCGCCATGGTGGCTAAGTTAATCGTACAAAACGAAGATGACTATGCCCAATGGATAGCGGCTGAGCGTCTTCGCACTAAGGGATAATTGTTCATGGGAACTGTGCATCACTCTCCTGCTTCTCAATCGCGTTTAGCCTCTATTTGGCACCGCTATTTGTTCTCTACCGATCACAAAGTTATCGGTATGCAGTATTTGTTTACGGGCATGGCCATGGCCATAATTGGCGGTTTTTTTGCCTACGTCTTCCGTATGCAGCTCGCGTTTCCGGGTAAAGAGGTACTGGGCTACGGATTGGTTAACGCCAATAATTATAATATGCTGATCACCAATCACGGGGCGATTATGATTTTTTGGGTGGCGATGCCGGTGTTGATCGCCGCCTTTGGGAATTATCTTATTCCCCTGATGGCAGGTTGCGATGATATGGTCTTTCCCCGCATTAATCGTCTTTCCTACCAGATTTTCCTGCTGAGTGTCTTGGTGCTGATTGCTTCGTTTTTTGTGGCCGGTGGTGGTTTTGGCGGGGCCTGGACCTCCTATCCGCCGCTTTCGGCCAACCCCGCGTATAACCTGACGCCGAACGGTGCCTCCCTCTGGTTGCTGGCAGTGGCCCTGGAATTTGTGGCCTTTTTGCTCGGTGGTATAAACTTTATTACCACCTTGATGAATTCCCGGGCTCCGGGCATGCGCATGTACGATATTCCCATCGTCTTGTGGATGATCGTGATTGCCAGTGTTTTGTTTATGGGGTCGGTGGGTCCCTTGATCGCCGGTGCGGTGATGCTGCTCTTTGATCAGACGCTGGCCATTGGTTTTTTTGATCCTTCCAAGGGGGGGGATCCGGTTCTCTGGCAGCATTTATTCTGGTTTTTCGGTCATCCGGAAGTTTACGTGGTGCTCTTGCCAGCTATGGGGATCACCGCAGAAATAATCACGGTGTTTTCTCGCAAAAAACTTTTTGCCTATAAGACGGTGCTGTTTACCACCATTGCCGTCGGCGTGCTCAGTTTTTTCGTCTGGGCTCATCATCAGTTTATTTCTGGTATCGATCCACGCATGGCTAATATTTTTACCATAACCACGGTGATTATTTCGGTGCCGATTACCGAGATGATGTTTGTGTATATTGCCACCCTCTATGGTGGTTCCATTCAGTTTACCACCCCGATGCTCTTTGCCCTGGCTTTTTTGGCAGAATTTTTGATAGGTGGGGTTACCGGCATTTTTCTTGGGGCCAGCAGTGCGGATATTTACTTCCATGACACCTACTTTGTTTTAGCTCATTTTCACTATACCTTTGTGCCCATCGCGATTATTGCGGTTTTTGCAGGGCTTTATTATTGGTTCCCCAAAATGTTTGGGCGGATGATGAACGATAAGCTTGGGCATGTACATTTTTGGGGGACGATCATCCCCTTTAACTGTATTTTTATCCCACTTTTTTATCTCGGGGCTGCGGGTGATCATCGCCGGATCTATAACTACGAGAATTTTCCGGATCTAATGCGTGGACATATGCAAGATTTACGCATTGTGGCGACGATTTCTTTGCTGGTGATGCTCGCCTTTCAAGGGGTGTTTCTCTATAATTTTTTCTCCAGCATGTTTCGCGGCAAAAAAGCCGGAAAAAACCCCTGGCAGGCCAATACTCTGGAGTGGGTAGCGGAATCGCCGCCTCCCCACGGTAATTTCCCGACGCTGCCTGTGGTGTATCGTCCGCCGTACGAGTATAGCGTTCCCGGCAGAAGCAGCGATTTTTGGCCGCAGAATGAAAAAGCATAGGTGTAGTGGATAGCTTATTTTATCGAGGGGGCTAAGCGTGGGACATGGACAACCAATTGCAACGACGCGCTGTGCGTCGGGAGTCGCCACCGGCAAATTAGCGGTGTGGTGGGTGCTCGGGTCGGAAATTGTTATTTTTGGTGGGCTCCTGGCATGCTACATCCTCTATCGCTTGTTTCATGATCAGTGGAGCGTTGAAGCCGCCCATACCAACACCCTCTGTGGGGCAATCAATACCTTTGTGCTGCTGACTTCGAGTTTATTTATCGTCCTCGCGCATAAAGCGGCCGAAGAGGGGGCCCATCTTAAAGCAGTCAAATTTATTTATCTGACCATCGCCGGGGCTGGGTGTTTTTTGGTCATTAAAGCCTATGAATGGAGCGGCGAAATAACCCATGGGTTCACGATCACGAAGAGCTTGTTCTGGTCTTTTTATTACACTGCTGCTGGTTTGCATGCCCTCCACGTGATTGGTGGGGCGGTGATTATGGCGATTATCGCCCAGGATGTGAAGAAAAAGCGTCATATGCATCGGGTCGAGCTTATTGGGCTCTATTGGCATTTTGTCGATATTGTTTGGATCTTTCTCTTCCCACTCCTTTATATTGCCAAGTGAGGTACGCAGACGATGAGCAGTGATGTTGCTAGTTCTCATTATATAAAAATTTGGGGCATACTCCTCGGGCTACTGCTGGTGAGTATTTGTGGTCCGATGCTCGAAATCAAATGGATCACCCTGCTGACCGCCTTTGGTATAGCGGTGATTAAGGCGCTCTTGGTGGCCAAGCATTTTATGCATTTATCCATCGAGCGGCGCTTTGTTACCTATATGCTGCTGGCCATGCTGCTGTTGATATTTATGTTCTTCTTTGGTATAGCGGTGGATATTATGATGCCGCGAGGCCACAACTGGGAAAAAATTCATCTGGATGTTCCGGCTTCAATTTCTCCTCACCATTGAGACTCGTCGATGAATACTTTGTCCCCGCCCATTCGCTCCAAGTTGATCCCTGATCAGCTCTTTGGCATGTTGATTTTTGTCTTTACCGAAGTCATGTTTTTTACCGCCCTGGTCAGTGCTTTTGTGGTGATCAAGGGAAGTCGTGCCAACTGGGAAATTCCTGCGGGAGTGACTCTGCCGGTGATCTTGACCGCCTATAACACCGGGGTCTTGCTGCTCAGCGGTATCATGCTCTGGTTGGTGGGACGGGCTATTCGTGCGGGTAAAAGCCTGGGAGAAATTCGTTCGTTTCTTAGTTATGGGATTATGTTCGGCACTTTTTTTGTCGCTGTGCAGGGGTATGAATGGACCCAGTTGCTGGGCTATGGCTTGACCATGGGGTCGAGTATTTTTGGTGCCTGTTTCTTTTTGCTGATCGGTAGTCACGCCCTGCATGCCCTTGCGGGTATTGGGCTGATGCTCTATCTCTATGTACGCTTGGGGCGTACCCTTGCGCTGGGTGATTGCCAGGCGGTGCAGGTTTTTTGGTTCTTCGTGGTGGGGGTCTGGCCATTTTTATATGCCCTCCTCTATTTCCCGTAACTAGTCGCTGGCGCGAAATAGCATATTTCGTGCCGCGACGTGTCCTGAGGAGCAAAGCGACGAAGGATCTGTCACGTGATATCCGGATGTTATGTGAAAGATCCTTCCTCACTGCGTTCGTCAGGACACGGCGCTGGCGCTTTCGCGCCAGCGCCTAACTACTCAAGGCTTGGTGCAGTTTTGCTGCGTGCTTCGTTGCTGCGCATGCTCACGGCCAGACGGCCGCTCCGCTGCTCGCACCTCCCACGCAGCAAAACTGCACCAAGCCTTGAGTAGTTGCTTGCACCTTGCTTGTGCCTCGCCTTGGGTAGTTCTTTGTTAGGAGGTTCGCTATGCTCAGGATAATTGTGGTGCTTAGTGCTTGGGTTTTTTCCCCTGCTCTTTTTGCCTGTGCGGTGTGTGGCACTGGACAGGACGCTTCGAGCGGGGTATTTATGCGCTCGACGATCTTGTTGAGCGCCATGCCCTTACTGATGCTCGCCGGAGTGGTGGGCTATCTCAAAAACCAAGCATATAAGCAAAAACACCATGGACATGAAGAATAAATATTCCAAAGTAATCATCGGAGTTGCTCTCGTTGCTGGTGCACTGGCAGCGATGAAATTAGCCGAAAAATCGGCTCGGAAGCAACACGATGCATCGCTTCAGGCCTTGGCAAGTGTTGAAGCACCAGCCTCTACGGAATTGGTGGGAGCAGAAATTTCGCCTTTTAGCATGCTGGCTGAAGATGAGCAGCGCCTCGACAGCAAAGACCTAGAGGATAAGGTGTGGTTGGCGAGTTTTTTATTTACCAGCTGTGAGAGTATGTGTCCGCTGATAGCGAAGAAACTTCAGGGGATCCAGGAGGCTTTTCACGAGCACCCAGGGTTTCGTCTGCTGAGTTTTTCTCTCGATCCGGTAAACGATACGCCTTTACGCCTCAAAGCTTACGCCAAAAAATACCAGGCTGATCCGCGTCAGTGGCGTTTCCTCACCGGTGGTTGGACCGAGATCAAAGAGCTCATGATCAAGGGATTTCGCGTGGTCGCTCCCGATCAACCCGCTTCTCATACCGATCGCTTGGTCTTAGTCGATCGCCATATGAAGATCTTTGCTTACTACGCCGCCAATGATCCTGCTGATAGCGAACGCTTAACGAAGGATATTAAAAAGCTTCTGAAGCTGTAACGCTAAAGATTTTCTGGATGACGAAAGGCTTAATACTCTGCGGCGAGGGCGATTTTATTAGCAGCGAGAATTGTTAACCCTAAGACCTGTCCGCGGATTTCCTGATCTGAGCGAATGCGCACTAGACGGTAGTGCTCGGTGCGTCCGTAGAAGTAGAGGGGGTTTTTGCGACTGCGATAGTGGACGAGAACCTGGCGAATTTTGCCAACCTCTGCTTGATTTTCCTCGAGGGTAATCTGGTCTTGGAGGAGATTAAGGCGCCGCAAACGCTCTTGTTTGATCGCTTCAGGCACCTGCTCCTTAAAACGAATAGCCGCGGTACCCTTACGTGGTGAATAGGTAAAGGCAAAGACAAAGCTATAGCGAACCTCTGCCAGAATCGACAGGGTGTCCGCAAAATCCTCGTCGCTCTCCCCGGGAAAACCCACGATTAAATCAGTGGAAAGTGCCATGTCAGGAACTGCTTGGCGGAGCCACGAAATTTTGCTGAGGTAGTCAGCTCGGGTTACCTTGCGCTTCATCGCCTGCAAGATGCGATCACTCCCACTTTGCAGGGGAAGATGATAATGTTTTCCCAGCTTCGCTTCCGTAGCAAAAAGAGCTGCTAATTCTGCAGTCATATCGTGGGGATTCGAAGTCGTAAAACGCAAACTCTCTAAACCAGGCAGGGTGACGAGATCTTTTAAGAGCGCAACAAAGGGCTGCTCTTCAGGGGCAGCAAGAAGCTCCTCACCAGCAGGGGAGGATGCAGCCAGCAAATCATGGCCGTAGCTGTTGACGTTTTGGCCGAGGAGGGTGATTTCCTTAACCCCCTGGGCGAGCATGGCAGCTACTTCAGCGCGAATTGTGCGAGGACGTAGGGAAATCTCACTGCCGCGAGTAAAGGGGACCACACAAAAGGTACAAAAATTGTTACAGCCCTGCTGAATGGTAACAAAACGTGCCACCGGGTTTTTGCCTTCGAGGGACGGTGGTGGCTCGAGGGCACTTTTTTGGCAGGTCTGATCTGCAGGGTCGAGCAGTTCAGCTTTGCTAAAACCGATGGCGATAGCTTTTTGCTTCCACTGTTTGTGGTTAGCTACGAGAGCAGGAAGCTCAGCTATTTTGCCGGGACCAACGATAATATCGATGGCATGGGAGGCAAGGAGACTTTTACCTTCCGCTTGGGCAACGCAGCCGGTAACTGCAATGGTGAGATCTTTATTGGTATGACGCAACTCTTGCAGACGGCCGAGGCGACTGACCACCTTGTGTCGGGCTTTTTCGCGAATATGGCAGGTATTAAGAATAATCAAGTCGGCTTCTTCGGGGACGAGGGTCGCCTGATAGTTATCTGTGGCGAGTAAAGCAAGCATGCGTTCGCTATCCGCCACATTCATTTGGCAGCCCCAGGTTTCTATGAGTACCCGGCGTAAAGGAGCTTGCTGGTCAGCAACAAGGGTGCTTGCAGGGGAAATATCGTTCATAAGCATTTCAAACCTATTTCTTGCGATTTTTTTGGCGATGCTTCTTGGCTGCTTTACGGGCTTTTTTAAGCTTTTCCCGATCAGGGCGCTTACTACTCGCTGCCGCGTCGCTCGGGCCAAAACCCGGAAATCCCGGGGGCATCATCCCGCCCGCTCCGCCTAAGGCACCGAGATCGGGAAAGCCAGCGCCTGCACCATCGCGGGCTGCACCGGCGAGTTTTCGCATCTGGTTCAGTTGGGACAGGCCCTTCATACCGGGGATTTTGCCGAGTAAGCCTCCCATATTTTTGCCCAGCTTACCCATCATCCCGCGCATATCTTTAAACTTCTTAAGCAGTTCCTGCACCTCTTTTATACTGCGCCCACTGCCCTTGGCAACCCGTCCGGCTCGACTGAGGTTAATACAATCGGGGTACAGGCGTTCTTTTTCGCTCATGGAGTCGATCATGGCGCGAATTTTTCCCAACTCGCGATCATCAACCAGCGCTCCGGGAGGAAGCAGATGCTGCATAGGAAGCTTGGCCATTAGGTCTTTAAGAGAACCCATTTTTTGGATGGTGGCAATCTGCTCGTAAAAATCCTTAAGGTTGAAATTACCACTTAACAGGCGAAGGGTTTCTTCTTCCTGATCGCCCTTGCTAACCCGCTCAAAATCCTTCATCAGGCCAACAATATCGCCCATACCGAGAATTCGGCTGGCAAGCCCCTGGGGACGAAAGACTTCGAGGCGGTCGAGTTCTTCCCCGGTGCCGAGGAATTTAATCGGCGCGCCGGTTACCTCTTTGATGCTCAGCGCCGCCCCCCCGCGGGCATCACCGTCGAGCTTGGTCATAATAAAACCATCGAGGCTAAGGCGCTGGTGGAAGGCTTTGGCGGTGGTCACCGCGTCTTGACCCATCATGGCATCACAGACGAGGAAGATCATATCGGGTTTGGCCTGGTCCTTGATGGCCGAAAGTTCGTCCATCAGGGTTTCATCGATGGTGAGGCGGCCTGCAGTATCGAAGATAATCGTATCGCACTTGAGTTCAATCGCTTGATTTTGAGCTTTTTTACAAATTGCTACGGGATCGAGTCCGGCTTCGTGGTATACGGGAGAGCCGATTTTTTGACCGAGCACTTGCAGCTGCTGCACGGCTGCAGGTCGATAAATATCTGCGGCGACGAGCAGCGGTTTGCGCTGGTGTTGGCGCTGCAGGAAGTAGGCAAGTTTACCGACGGTGGTGGTTTTTCCCGTGCCTTGTAAGCCCACCAGCATGATTTTTGCAGGGCGATTGTGGGGAAAATGAAGCTCGGGATCGCTTGGTCCCATCAGCTGTTCGAGTTCGTCTTGGCAGATCTTAACGAAATGATCGCCAGCATTAACGCGCAGCTGGCTGTCTCCCCGGCTTGTTCGTAGGCTTACTTCGCTTCCCAGGGCCTTGGCCTTAACCCGAGCCAAGAAATTCTTGCTCACCGTATATTCCACATCGGCTTCGATTAAGCTTTGGCGAATATCGTTCATGGCGTCGGCAATATTATCAGCGGAGAGGGTGGCTTTGCCGCGGAGTTTTTCGGTGGCTTTTTTGAAGCCTTGGCTTAAAATATCAAGCATATGGAAACCTTCGTCAGTAAATAGAGAGAAACGGCTGAGGCTGCAACTTTGAAGCTGAATTAAAAACAGCTCCCACTAAAGATGTCAATTCTAAAAGGAAATTACCTTGTCAAAAACCTCAATTTTCCTCGGTCTGGTCTGTGTCTTTCTCTGGGGTCTCACCTTCCCGCTTATCAAATTTCTGATGCTAGCCGGTACTCCCCCCTTAGGGATGGTGGCGCTGCGCTTTTTCTTAGGCTTTATACTCTTTATTCCCTTTGTCCCTGCTCCCAAGAATGAGTGGCTTGGACTGGGGCTGCTTTCGCTGACGCTGTTCTCTCTGCCCCTGGCCTTGACCAACTACGCGATAGCTCATCTGGATTCGGCGATTGTGGCCTTGGCCTCTCAGCTCGAAGTTCCGTTTGCCTGGCTCTTATCGGTTATTTTCCTCAAGGAGGGAGTTACCCGTAGGCAAGGTTTGGGGCTAGTGATCAGCTTTTTGGGCATTTACCTCCTGACTATGACCAACGAGGTGGCTAGTGTTGATAATATACACGCACTTGTCCTCCTGGTCTTTGTCTCGTTTCTCTACGGTATGGCTTCGATTCAGCTGAAGTTTCTCCGTTCAAACCCGGCAACCATTACGGTGTGGTCATTTTTCTTTTCATTTCTGCTCACTGGCCTAGGAGCAGCTTTGTATGAACCCTGGGAGGAGATCACTCGGGTATTTTCCCCCGTGAATTTTGGGATAACTGCTCTTTTAGCTGCTCTGAGTATGTTTGCTTTTTATTTGTGGACCCACTTGTTGGCAAAAAACGAGGTGAACGCCGTGGTTCCCTTTATTATGTTGGTACCGATCTCTACTCTATGTTTTGCCTACCTATTGCTCGGTGAAACCACCGAGCTGAGCGCCCAATTGGGGGGGCTGGTTACCCTTGTTGGGGTGGCCTTGCAAACCATAGCTCCGCAGAAAAAAACGGCTTAATCGGCAGTTTGGGGTGCGCACTTCTCCTCGAGAGTTCTCAAGTAGCTGATAAAGCCGTCCTGGGGTAAGCAGGCTGTCAGTTTTATCGCATCGAGGGCGCGAGCAATGGCCGAGGCCTTGCTGGGGGCAATACCCGTACGGGTCATCTCATCATACTTACCATGGGCACATTGAATTTCAGCGGTTACCGAGCATTTCCACTGTTGCGGACTTGCCAGAGCCGCTGCTCCTACGCTGAGGAGGACACAGGAAACAAGGGCTGAGGTTGGGAAGGCAAACTTCATGTCAAATCTCCTTGGGTACCATAGAAATGGCGTTATCTTCCCAAGTGTAGGCTCATGAAAATGAGGAAGAGCTAAGGTGTTGGGTTAGCGCTTCAGGATGGAAAGAAAATCCACCGGAATGGGAAAGAAGGTGGTGGTTTTACCATCGCCGGCAGAGATGTCCTTCATCGTATCGAGATAGCGCAGGACGATGGCATTGGGACTGCTGTCGAGGATGTGAGCGGCTTCAGCCAAGCGCTTAGCGGCTTCGTATTCACCATCAGCCGAAATTATTTTGGCGCGTTTATCACGCTCGGCTTGGGCTTGCTTGGCCATGGCACGCTGCATTTCTATGGGCAAATCGATAGCTTTGACCTCCACCGCCGAAACTTTGATCCCCCAGGGTTCGGTTTGTTCATCGAGGATGGACTGCAGCTTGATATTAATCTGCTCGCGTTGGCTCAAAATCTGATCCAATTCGAATTGACCAATCACCGAACGAAGAGTCGTTTGGGCAATTTGCGCCGTAGCGGCAAGGTAGTTTTCCACCGCAATAATCGAACGATCAGGTACGTGGACGCGGAAATACACCACTCCATTGACCTTCAGGGTGACGTTATCTCGGGTAATAATATCTTGAGAGGGCACATCCATGGTTACGGTGCGTAGATCAACCCGCACCATCCGCTCAAGACCAGGGATCAGAATAATTAAACCGGGGCCACGGGTACCGGTAAAACGACCGAGGCGAAATATGACTGCCCGCTCAAACTCCTTGAGAATTTTGAATGAGTTCAGCAAAAATATTGCCAATAAACTAAGGGTAAATAAAAAAATAGAAAGCATGGTCAATTTCCTTGAGTTAAATGCGTAGACTGAGTGAATCTTCGCTCACTGCGCGTATTAGACAGCTTTGGCCTAGGGAGAAGTGTTCTGCGGAATTTGCCAACCACAGCTCCCCGTTTATTTTAAGGTGATAACAATAATGCCCTTTATAGTCGCGCTCTAAATGTGCGACCACCACTGCGACTTTGCCGACCAGGGAATAATAGTTAGCTGGTGGTGGGTGTTGCCGGCCATCGTAATAAGAAAAAATACCCACGCCCGTAGCAATTAATAGGAGAACGAGCAGTAAAGCCACGCTGAAAAGATCACTCGAGATCATCGCCGGTAATTCCCCACTCCATATAAAAAAAGAACTGGTCAAAGCTATATCGTTCATCGGCTGTTCAACTTAATCCTTTTATTACTGTTATCATGCTAAGTTTTTTTCCTCAGCTTCCACACAAGACCCGCGAGGAGGAAACCCTATGAAATTTCGCTGGAAAGCCCTTGCTTTAGCCTGGTGGTCGGTAGCCAGCTGCTTTGCCCAGTCGAGCAGCAGTGAGGTTTTTCCCCTGGGAGTAGCCTCGGGGGATCCCAGCGCTGAGGGCTTTGTGCTGATGACCCATCTCAGTCGCAAAGCTTTTGATCCCCAGCTTAGTGAAGCTTATCTGGAAATTGCTCCACAACAGAATTTTACCACGGTACTTGTTTCATTTCCCCTAGAAATAAGCACTCTCCTCCTTGAGGCGACGGCCGAGAGTATGGAGATTCCCCTTAAATTTAGGGTGGAGGATACTGCCGCAGTACAGGCGGGAACCACCTACTACTACCGCTTTCGTTATCAAAATTATCTCAGCCCCATTGGTCGGGCGCGCAGTTTACCCGAGGCAAAGGCCAAGCTCGATAGATTACGGCTGGGGGTGGTGACCTGCCAAGATTACACCACCGGTAACTACCATAGTTTACAATATCTGGCAGATGAGAAGGTTGATTTTATCGTCCACCTCGGTGATGTGGTGTACGAATACAGTCGTTATCCGGGGATGAAGGATAGGGATATTATTCGCACCATGGAATTTCCCAATGGCGTTATTGGGCAAAAGCCTGAGCAGGGGCTGTTGAAGGCTACAACTCTGGCAGATTATCGCGCGATCTATCGTAGGGTCCGTCTTGATCCGGCAATGCAGCGAGTAATGCAAAACCATACCTGGATCTACACTCGTGATGATCACGAAACCGCCGATGATAGTTTCTGGGATTATAGCGATGATGCTCCCGGATTTCCCGAGCACGATGTGCGGCGCAGCTGGGCGCCCGGAGAACGGCGAGCCGTAAAACTCAATGCACTGCGGGCGTGGAGCGAGTTTATTCCCATGGGGCGGGTGCTCAACAGCCATTCCAATATTAAGGATGTGGCTGAGAGTATGTATAAAACCTACCACCTAGGCGGGCTGATGGATCTGCTCAGTATTTCCACTCGTGATTTTCGCAGTGACCCCAGGGAGAAGCACGGGGTGCGGACCATGTTAGGTACGCAACAAAAAAAATGGCTTGCACATGAAATTTCCCAGTCGCAGGCCAGCTGGCAAATTATTGCCAACCAAATTATGTTTTCACCCTTAAAAATTGGCTTTGGCCAACATCTGGCAATGAGTCTTAATAAAGACGCGTGGGATGGCTATGCTGATGAACGCAACGAGATTATCGATGCCTTGGCCACTCGTCCGCAGGTAGCAATTTTTACTGGCGATATGCACTCCAGCTTGGTGAGTTATCTTAAGAGCGACTATACTCGTCCCAGTGGTAAGGAACGAGAAAATATTATCGGGGCTGAATTTATGACCCCCTCGCTTACCTCGCCCCATATGGGTGATAATCTTCGCGCCCGTTTTGGCTTTAGTGGTTTTACTCCGGTGGTACGCATGGTGCTCGAAGCCTTTAATCCCCATATTAAGCATTTGCATGGCTCGATCTATGGTTACGCCATAGCTGAAATTACCCCGGAGCATCTCGACTGGTATGTGTATAAGATTGGCAAAAAAGATGAGATTTTTAAGCATCTACGCAAACACCTGACCTATACCCCTGCCACCCGCAAAATCGTCAGCAATGAAGAAACCCCCGAGGAGGAGGCTCATGGGCACCCCCGTACTGATCAATAAAACTGCTCTGCTGGGAGGAGCCTCTCAGGGAATCGGCCGGGCAATCGCTTTTGAGTTGGCCGGGCAAGGTGCAAACATCATCGCACTTGCCCGCACTCCGGCTTCTTTGACCCGGCTAGTGGAAGAGCTTCCCTGCGTGGGAGGAAGCCAGCAGCATCAAGGTATCGCCGTAGATCTGGGAAAGGTGGAGACACTGGAAGCGGCGCTGAGCGGCGTGCTGAGTCAGGGTGGTATCGATATGCTGGTTATTAACAGTGGAGGGCCTCCCGGTGGGGCCCTGCTCGCTGCTTCTGCGGCTGCGTATGGAGAGGCCTTCGCTCACCATCTTTTTGCGGCGATTAAGTTGGTTGCACTCTGTGTTCCCGGTATGCAGGAACGGGGCTGGGGACGAATTCTCGGTGTGATCTCCACCTCGGTAAAGTCCCCCCTGCCTGGTCTCGGTGTTTCAAACACCGTGCGTGGGGCCATGGCTAATTGGCTCAAAACCCTTTCCTATGAGTTAGCTGGCGGGGGAATAACCGTTAATGCGCTGCTGCCCGGATTTACGGCAACGGCCCGTCTCCATCAGCTTATGGAGATAGAGGCAGAACGTCGTCAGGTAAGCACGGAGCAGCTGCGCCAGGAATGGCAGGCCACGGTGCCGTGCGGGCGTTTTGGACGACCCGAGGAAATCGCTGCTGCGGCAGGTTTTTTGCTGAGTCCCCAGGCAGCGTATATCAACGGGGTGTGTCTTGCGGTTGATGGGGGAAGGACCCGCGTACTATGAAATTTGATATTTTTCTCTCCCTCTGCCAAGCCGAGGTCGAGGGGGTGATTCCCACTGAACGGCTTATGTACGAGAATTTTTTTTCCCAGGTCCAGCTCGCCGATGCCTTAGGTTTCGAAGTGGCTTGGGTGGGAGAAGGCCATTTTTCTTCCACGGTGCAAAAGCAAAATCCCGAGCCGGTCATCCCTTTTTTTAGCGGTGAAGTAGCGCTTAACTGTGATGTCTTGCATGTAGCCCCGCGAATTTTTCGCCTGACCAGGCGTATAGGGGTGGGCTCGGCCATTCGTAATATTCTCTGCAACGGCGGGCCCCTTGCCCATGCTGAACAACTCAAGATGTTTCTGAGCATTCACGGTCTCGACCACGAGGAGACGCGCAAAATCCATCTGGGCTTTGCCTCAGGGCGTTTTGCCTATGCTAATCGTCCCTACGGAATTTCGCCGCGCAATCCCACGGAAAATTTGGCCTGGCCGGAGTTAAAAGCAAAGCTCTTTATTGCTGCCACCGAAGTTTTTTACCGAGCTCTTGGTCGTGAGCCCTTTGCCACGAGTGATCTCGCTCCACTTTGCCTGGGGCCTGAGGATTTTGGGGATGGTGAGCGTTGGCAGCTGGTTCAGGCAAGTTATGGTCGTGAGCATCCCCAAGGCGAGGCTGGTGAGCAGCTGTATTTTCCTCATTTTTGGCAATTCGAGCGGCTCGCTGTGCTCCCCTTCGATGCGCCGCTTGCTCTCCTCGACTTGACGGTGGGGAGTTACGATCCTCGGGTGCAGGAGCTGGCCAATGGTTTTTTTCCCACCAAGGTATTTAATCTCTCCTATACACCTCAAGCCACCATCGAAGCCACTCATCGTCGCTTGCAAGCCTGCTTTCATCCGCAAGGAGGCCCGTGGCGCCGAGACTATTTGCCGCGTACCTCGCTGATTTTTATCGATGCTTCACCGCAGCTTTCTCCTGCCCAGCAAAACGCTCGGGCGAAAGAGCGGGCCAGTAAGACCCTGGAAACTTACTGGCGGGCTATGCAGGGAACCGTATCGGCTGGCAAAATTGCCGAAGAACTCAGCAATGCCCTGTGGGGTAATCCCGAGCAGATTGTGGAACAAATCCACGGGCGTTTTCATAAAGACGATCGCCTGCTGTGCTGGTTTGATTTTTGCTGCCATGATAACGCCCAGGTGAGGCAGCAGATGCAATGGTTTATGGAGAAAGTAGCACCGCAATGCATGTACCTCTAGCTTTTTCCTGGAGGGGGACCCTGCCGGAAATAACCTGCTACGGAGCCTTAGCCTGGGTGCGCGGGAGCAAGCTCTGGCATCAACGGGGGGCTGGCGATCAGCCTTATTTTCTCCGTTCCCTGGCAAAACCTCTGCAGCTTCGTTGTTGGGCTGGGGAGCTCGAGGCATTCCTGACGCCTCAGCAGCAGGTGCTTGCAGTATCCTCTCATAATGGCGAAGCTCAGCATCTAGCCGTGGCCCAGTCCATGCTCGCCGCAGACGAAGCGCATTGGCTGCAAACGCCAGCCTGTGGGCCGCTCTCGGGGGCTGCTGTGCGGGAAACATCGTGGCATCATCCCTGCTCAGGAAATCACGCGGGGGTGTTGCGTTTGTGCAAGCAGCGGGGCTGGGATTTGGCGAGTTATCGTGAGGAACAGCATCCCTTTCATCAGCAGAGTCTCGCTGCTTTAGCTGCAGGCGCTGGCGCCTTTGGGGGAATAAAGGCCCTGGCTACTGATGGCTGTGGTTTTTCCACCCCGGCGTTTACCCTTGGGGCGATGGCAGCATTATATGCCGATTTTGCCGCCCGCCGCGATGAAAATGGGCTGTGGGGTAATTGCGGTAAGTTTCCCTCTTTGCTGGGGGGAACGGGACGTCTTGATAGCCAGATTATTCGCGCTGGACGGGGGGAAGTATTCGCCAAAGAGGGGGCGGATGGTTTGCTGGCATTAGCAGTTAATTCACGGCGTTTCCCTGAGGGAATAGGGGTGGTGATTAAACTCGCTCATGGTCGGGATGTGAGCTGTATGGAAGCTCTGGCGCGCACGATCCTCTCGGCCCTCGGTTATCATCAGGGAGAAAAATCCGAGGGGCTTGGGCCTAACTTTACCGTTGTCTCGGCGATTGTGCCGGAATCTTTGTAAGGCTGATTTCCATGGAAAAACTAAGCAATTTCATCGCTGGAAACTACCGAGCTCCCCAGGGGGAACGCTATCTGCCGCTCTACCAACCAGCTACCGGTCAGATTTATGGGCAGGTGCCAGATTCTTCATCGGCAGATATGGATTGTGCCATTGCTGCTGCCCAGGCAGCGCTTCCCGCTTGGCGTAAAACCACGGTGCTTGAGCGAGCAGCAATCTTGAGAAAAATCGCAACGAAAATCCGTGAGCAACTCGAACCTTTGGCTGCGGCTGAGTCCCGCGATCAGGGCAAGCCACGGTGGTTGGCACGGAGTGTGGATATTCCGCGAGCAGCAGCCAATTTTGAGTTTTTTGCCAGCGCTCTTGAGCAGAACCAAGAGCACTGCTCTCAGGATGGAGTGGGCCAGCCTCTGCATTACACCTCGCGTCAAGGGGTGGGAGTGTGTGGCCTTATTGTGCCGTGGAATCTGCCTCTGTATTTACTTACCTGGAAGATCGCCCCAGCCTTGGCCATGGGGAATACGGTGGTGGCCAAACCCTCGGAATTGACCCCGCTGACGGCCTCTTTATTTGCAGCTATTTGCGCCGAAGTGGGGGTGCCAGCGGGGGTGGTTAATCTGGTTTTTGGCACCGGCACCGGCGTCGGAGCCTATTTGGTTGCCCACCCGCAGGTGCCGCTTATTTCCTTCACCGGGAGCACGGCTACTGGGGTTGCTATTGTGCAGGCCTCAGCCGCCGCAGTGAAAAAAGTAAGCTTGGAACTGGGGGGGAAAAATCCGGCACTTATTTTTGCCGATGCTCCCTGGGAAAAAATGCTGAGCATGTGTCTGCGCTCGAGCTTTCTTAATCAAGGGGAGATCTGTCTTTCGACCTCACGAATTTTCGTTGAAGAAGCAGTTTACCCACGTTTTGTCGCAGAATTTGTGGCTCGAGCTCAAGCCTTGATCGTCGGTGACCCCCAAGCAGCGGAGACTTTTATTGGCCCTCTGGTAAGCCGGGAACATTGCGCCAAAGTGCTTGCCTATATTGAGATGGCGAGAAAATGGCAGGGTACCATTCGCTGTGGCGGTGGAGCACCAAGGCTCCCTATAGCTTTGGCGGATGGCTACTATTGCGCACCTACGGTGATTACCGATCTGCCCGGCGACTGTCCGCTGCTTCATGAAGAAATTTTTGGTCCGGTGGTGACGATCAGCTCCTTTCGCGATGAAGAGGAGGTGTTAGGGTACGCTAATAGCAGCCCCTATGGCTTAGCTGCTTGCCTGTGGACCAGTGATCTCGATCGCGCCCGGAGGATCAGCGAGGAATTAGCGGTGGGTATGGTGTGGGTGAACACCTGGATGGCTAGGGATTTACGCACGCCCTTTGGGGGGATGAAGGCTTCTGGTTTAGGGCGGGAAGGAGGGAAATACTCCCTGGAGTTTTATTCGGAGACAAAAAATATTTGCTTGGGATAGGCTTCGTGCTACCGTGATCTTTCAGTTTTTACGGAGCTCGTCAGCTTTCCTCTTCTCAAGGGTTTTGGCACGCCACTTTTTAATGGTGGAGGCAGCCCGCCGTTCTCTGAGCTGTTCGTTGAAATCAATAAATGCGCGAATTACTTTTGGCGTGCTTTTATATTCCCGTTTTATATAGGCATAGATCAGGGCGCGGCGAACATTAAGGACGCCCCGACCAAAAACGTGCGGATTAAAGCTCCATTCTATACTACCATCTGAGCTTTTTTTTGCATTGGCCTGCTTGCCTGGAGCGACCACGTGAATCGAGGTGTCATTCTGCTGAATCCAAAAATCTCTATCGGCTGATTCAAGCAGGCATTCCCGTAGCTCTTCAGGGGTAAAGGACGGAACGAGGGATTTGACCAGAGCGGCAGCGCCCGTGACCACAGGTGCCGCCATCGAAGTGCCTGATTTTTCTTCGAAGGGAGTAGGGCTACTATGGGATAATACATCGCTGCCAAGAGTCCACAAAAAGTTCTCTTGTAGAGATGAATTTCCAGGAAAATTAGAGGAAGGGTTGATACTATTTCCTGCTTTAAGATTGCCAACGAGGATCAAGCGTCCTTTTGGGCCATAGGGAAGAGTGGTTAAATAATTTTGATCTTTATTGCGGGTTACATCACTTTTTGGAAGGTCAAAAGAAATTCCTTCATTGCCAGCGCTCTGGACAACAAGCCTCCCACTCTTCAATATTTGCCGCAAAGAAGAGGGAATTACGTCCATATGAGCGGGACCAAACGATGCATTTACTATTTCAGCAGATCTGAACTCGCTCGGCTCTTCTACTGAATCAAGGGGCGAGGCCGGATTAAAGTTAATATGTCCAATCCTTAGAGACGCATCAGGCGCCAGTTGTTGAACGATTCCGCTTACGTGTAAGCCGTGGCTATTTGTCACGGTACTTATCGCAACTAGGCTCTCAGGTTTAGCAAGCTTCTTGCTATCCTCAGAGGTGACCTCTTCAGCCACAACTACGCTGACACCTTTTCCAGTTATTCCGATGCGATGGGCGGATTCTACTGCATTTGAAAATTGAGCTGCAGAACTTCTCGTTTTAAATGCGGTAATTAAAGGACGGAAAGATTTTCTTTCCTCAGCCCTCTGTGCCAGAAAGAGTGAGACACTTGCCCCCCAATAAATTAGTGTAGGGCGGCAGGAGTTTGAGAAATTGTTACCAAAACAGAAAAAAGACGATAAAAACATGGTCTTGCCTTT
>JAHFAI010000038.1 GCA_023250635.1 Deltaproteobacteria bacterium
CTCGTTTTTCGTCCTTCGCTCACCTCTTTGCAAGGGCAGGGGGCTTAGGTGGGGTCAAATTTTATCCGCTTCCAGCGGATGGAATTTGATGCCACCGTAAGCCTCCTGCCATGCTGGGGGGTGGCGAGGAGCGAAATCCACTTCGAGGCCGGTGAGGGGCTTCTCCCTAGCCTTTGAAATTTTCTGGCAGCGACCGACAGGTTCGAGTTCAATAGCGGGGGTTTCCACATCCCCTTCGATTTTGTATCGCTGCTTAGTGCTGCAATGCTTTTTCACAAGTGCAGAAAGAGGGGCTACGTTGCAAACTAGAACTCGATGGGCATATAATACACTAATGAATGTGCCGCTTTAAGCAAAGCTAAATGGAAAGCGAATATTTTTAAAAGAAGGATATTCATGAAAGAGAAATTAATTGCTCTTCTTTCCGCTTTCTTAATCATAGTGCCACTACATAGCTGTAAAAGTAGCTCATCCGACTCAGACTCTCTCTATCTTGAAGATCAAACTCGCCCTATTATCACAGGCTATGATCAAAAAAACGCCACCCCAGTCTATGTTGATCCGCTAATTGTCGCAGGAATCAAACGTCTAGCAATAGTCGAAACAGCTGATCTCGGCCTCAATACAGCCACTGATAATAGCGATAAGCAGTCACAAATAATTGCCATTGCCAGTGCCTTAGGCGCTTCCCTCTTGATCGCAGGTGCTATTGGAGTTCATCATCATTACTATAAGGATAAACCCTCGACAATGCCCATTTTGGGCAGAATGTCCCCAGCTTCTGCGGAGGAAGAAGAGGCCATAAGAAAAATTTTAGATACTCCTTCGAGACAAAAATCTTTATTTGAACAAGAGAAGGTCTCAATTTTACATGCATCGACATCAAAAATAGTTAGTTCTCCTAAAGCAGAACTAACTATCCCGCCTTCATTAGATCACCTCAGCCTATTTAAAGTAAAAAACGCTGAAGAAATACAGTTTAAACAAGATGAAGAAGCTGTGTTACTCCTGCTTAAAGATGATCATCAAATGGTTAGCGCATGTAAAAAAGCTGATAAGCAAAGCATAGTTCGTGGCACCACTGAATATCGCTTAATTAAAACTGAAAATGGTCAGGCCCTATTTACTGCCTTTGATCTGCGGATAAGTGCCGACCTCCGCAAGTTAACCCGAGATATAGCGATGGCCAGGACGAAAAAAGAAGCCTATATTCCTAATAAAACGTTTCGTAATGATCAATTTTTCCCTGTTAAAACTAAGCTAATTACCCATTTAGGAACTTTACATAAACCATTACGCATTGGCGATGATGGTAGTTTTACCTTTGACGGCATGACCTATCATTATCAGGTAGATAAAGAGCTTGGCAGGGGAGGCTTTGGGCAGGTTCTTAAGGTAGATCTACAAGATGAGTCGAAGGTGCTTATTGGCAGCCTTGCTGTTAAACAACCAGTTGCAGGGACAGACAAACCTCCTTCCCCATATAGTTTGAAGAGCTTTGACAATGAGACAGCTTATCTGCAAATGTTTTCCAAACATCCTAATGGGATGCAGTTTTATGGGGCTTTTCCCCTTAATAATAATCATTACGCTTTAGCGATGGAATTAGTACGTGGAGACTGGATTTCTCGCGAATTCTTACTTAATTACGGGAAACCTATACAACAACGTGCATTTATTAGCGCCGCGAGTAGCATCGCCACCATGCATGCGAGTCAATGGGTTCATTACGACCTTAAACCTGATAACCTTTTTTATAATGATAGTGGGGCAAAACTAGGCGATTTTGGTTTTGTAAAAAAAGTTGATGAAAACTTCCGCGAAAACGAAATATATGGAACTTTTCGCTCATCTGAAGCGGCTGGCAAATCAACCAAGAATTTCCCCTATAGCGAGGATGTCTATGCCCTTGGCGTCTCGATGCTGCAAACGCGGAGATTAATCCCCATTCCTGCTTGTTGCTCGATACCAAAACCACTCCCCGCGGATTATTCCGGACTGTGGCGCCTTGATCATCAGCTTTTACTAGAAGCAATGGACCGGCCCTCCCCCATCTCAGCACTGAGTCCAGAAGAACGAGAGCTGTTTTCTCGTATGATAGGTTCTGCTGAACAGCGACCGACAATGGCAGAAGTGGCTAAAGAACTGCGAGATATTTATAAAATCGATGCTATTTAGGCGCGGAGCGCTACCCCAAGTCGTTTTTCCACCCAGCTGACGATACCACTAGCTTCGCGATCTACTTCCTGATCGGTTAGGGTCTTGTCCACTGCCGCAAAGGAGAGAGACAAAGCCAGGCTTTTTTTGCCGGCACCAAGCTCCTCGCCGCGATAGAGGTCAAAAAGCTCCACTCCCTGCAAAATACGTCTTTCGGGGTACTGCTGAATAACGGCAGCAAGCTGCTGATAGGTAAGTGCTGCATCTGCCACAAAAGCAAAATCTCGTGCTACCAGTGGGAACTTCCGTGCCAGGCTAAAAGTGAGCAGTTTTTGTGAGGTTTCTACTCCGGCAAACAAGGCCTGACAATCGAGTTCCAGCAGCACCGGCAATTCGTTAGGCAACTCGTAGGCAATTCCTACCAGGGGGTGAAGTTCTCCAAGCCAACCAACTACCTGTCCAGCGATTTTGATTTCCGCAGCTGCTGCTGGATGTAACCAGGGATAGACCTCGGCATCTATAGCCTCCCAGTTCAATGCCGAGGGCCTACAGCCAAAACCTGCGGCTAGCGCCTCGACCAAGGCCTTAGCATGGTAGAATCCCGGCGCCTGCTCCTCATCACACCAGCTCTTTGCCAGCAGGGGGAAATCGAGAATAGCTCCGAGAAGAGCCCGTTCGACAATTGCTTGTTCGCCACTACCACGAAGGTAACTGCGCCCGCTGGTAAATAAGCGTGAGCCTTTTTGCCCATAACGACGATTACGAGCCACCGCCTTCAGTAGACCGACAACCGTCGAGCTTTGCATCAACGATAATTCATCGCTCAAGGCATTGCCTAAGGCAATGCCTTGCCGCTGTGGATGCTGTTCCCCAAGGCGGAGTTTATCAAGATCAGCGTAACTAACAAAAGGAAAGGAGATGGCTTCTACCAAACCTAAACTTGCCGCCGTTAACCTGAGCTTTTCGCTAAAAGCAATTAAGGGGGCTTGGCGATTTGGTTGCATTTCCATAAACGGCAGCTGAGTGGGAATAGCGGCATAACCAATCATCCGCGCAATTTCTTCAATCAAATCGATCTCGCGATGTACGTCGTTACGAAAATGCGGTACGGCAAAAAGCAAGCGTTCATCAGTGGTATCAAGAAGGATAAATCCCAGGCTTTCAAGAGCAGAAGTACAGCGTTCTAAGCTGAGCTCATATAAGCCCAAGAGTCGGCGTATACGGGGAAGACGCAGAGCAATTTTGCGGGCTTCCTGAGGTTTAGGATGGTACTCGAGCAGGTCTTCACTGCAGCTAAAATCGCTTAAACCTAACTCCTCGGCACAACGGGCAAGCAACTGGGCGGCCCGCTTTGCCGCTAAGGGAATAGCGCTTTGATCAATGCCCCGCTCAAAGCGCATGGCTGCATCACTGGTCAACCCTAAGCGTTTAGCTGTTGCACGAATCACCGCAGGAGAAAAATGCGCTACCTCAAGGATGATTTCTCTGGTTTCGGCGTTGACTTCAGCTGCCTTGCCACCCATCACTCCCGCAAGACCAAGAAGCTGGGACTCCGTGCTGATCACCAGATCAGTGCTTATGGCGTCAACATCTTTGCCGGTAAACAAGGTGATCTTCTGATGCTTATTCAAATTATGAACTCGCAGCACTTCCCCTTGCAGCAAAGCATAATCGTAGGCATGCATGGGCTGCCCTAATTCAAGCATACAATAGTTGGTAACATCAACGATCAGGTTAAGGGGGCGCAGTCCTGAGGCAAGTAAACGCTTTTGTAACCACAGGGGTGAAGGGAGCGCTTGCAAACCACGAGCATAGAGCAAGACCATCCGCGCGCAGCCTGCCTCACTACTGACTTCCAGCCCTATTTTTTTGCTGGTTTTTAGCCCCGAAGGCGGGAGCTCGGCAATCTCCGGAAAAGAACACTCACGCGCAAGACGCGCCGCCAAATCGCGGGCAATGCCAAGATAGCTGAGACAATCACCGCGATTGGGGGTAAGACTTACTGTAAAGATAGCATCATCGTAGCCAAGCAGGGTGCTAATTTTTGCGCCGATCGCCCACTGGGGATCAACCTGCCAAATACCATCATGATCATCACCCAGTCCTAATTCGCGGACACTGCAAATCATCCCCTGAGAAGCAATACCGCGAATTTTAGCCGCTTTAATCGCAAAATCACCGGGTAAAACGCTGCCAATTGCGGCTACGGCTACTTTGAGATTTTTGCTAAGATTATTAGCTCCACAGACTATAGAGAGTGGGACACTTGCCGCATCCTCATTAATGCGCACTGTGCAGAGGGTGAGCGTATCCGCATTGGGATGAGGGGCTAAGTCGACGATCTGCCCCACCACGATCTGATGATCAAGACCAGCAGCAGAGGAGATAGTTTCCACCTCGATACCAAGGTCAACTAAGGTTTCTGCCAATGTTTTATCTGACAGATCACTAATATCGATATAGTCTTGCAACCAGGAGCGAGCGATTAACATACAAGCCTTAGCCTTACCTTGGGGTTAGCGAGGAGAATACAGGGGAAACTGCTGTTGAAAACTATAGTCGCCGTTAAAGAACTGACGAAGGTCATTAATGCCATATTTAAGCATAGCCATGCGATCAAGACCAAAGCCAAAGGCCATACCGGTGTACGTTTCGCTATCGTAGTTCACGGCTTCGAACACATTCGGATGAATCATCCCGCAGCCACCTATTTCTAACCAACCGCTTTCTTTGCAGACACGACAGCCACTGCCGCGACACATGCTGCAGAGCATATCGACTTCTGCACCCGGTTCCACAAAGGGAAAATAACTCGGCCGCAACCGAATTTTCATCGAAGAATCAAAGACTGCTTTCATGGTATATTCGATTAAGCCCTTGAGATGGGCAAAGGAAATACCCCGATCAACCACCACGATTTCTACCTGATGAAACATCGGGGTATGGGTAGCATCATTATCCACCCGAAACACTCGTCCTGGCGCCACCAGACGCAACGGCGGTTTTTCCTGCAACATGGCATGAATTTGAATATTAGAAGTATGAGTTCGCAGAACATAATGGGGATGTTCTGCGATAAAAAACGTATCCTGCATATCCCGAGCTGGATGATTTTCGGGAATATTTAAGGCAGTAAAATTATAAAAGTCAGTTTCAACTTCTGGTCCATCAAAGACACTAAAACCTAGTTTGGCAAGTTCATCCACCACTAAATTACGCATCAGGCTCACCGGATGAAGCGAGCCCATCCGCGAGCCGGCACTTACCGGCATGGTTACATCGAGAGGAGGGCGGGCTAGTTGAGCGGCAAGAACAGCCCGTGCACCTGCGGCTTGCAAATCGGCAATTGCTGCTTCGATGGTGTTGCGCAGCTCATTGATCGCCTTACCGAGCAGACCTTTTTCACGCCCATCAGTAACTCCTTTGAGGTCCTGATATAAAGCCGGGATTTTTCCCTTACGCCCGAGCCAGGCGATGCGCAGGTCTTCAATAGCTTTCCTGCTCGGAGTGGCATGGACTGCGGCTGCCTGGTGAGCAAAACTCTGCTGATAAGTGGCGATAATCTGCTGCATAAAACCTTAAGCCTTTATAAATAAAGCAAGGCGACGAAAGCCTTCGCGGATTTTTTCCGGTGAACAAGCATAACTGATGCGCAGGTAGCCTGGAGTGCCAAAAGCTTCACCAGGAACCACCGCCACCTTCTGCTGATCCAGCAAGGCTTCACACCAGGCCAGGCTGCTACCATTAGCATATTGCTCTGACTTTGCAAGAAGAGGGCGCAGGTCCATAAATAAATAAAAGGCCCCCTGAGGGCTAAAAAACTCAATATCTGGCAGTTGCTGAGCAAGCTCGACCACCAGATCGCGTTTTGCCTTCATAGCCGCTATTTCTACCCGCATTAACTCTGCGCCTTGGCTTAGCGCCCATTCGGCTGCGGCTTCAATGAAGGGGGGGAGACAGGTGGAGCTATGGCTTTGCAGGGTTTTTACCGCTCCAATCACTGCTGCAGGACCAGCGGCATAGCCTACACGCCAACCGGTCATGGCAAAACTTTTTGAAAGACCATTGACCAGGATAAAGCGGGAACGCAACTCGGGATACAGCTCAAGCAAGGAACGGTGCGGCGTCTCAAAGGAAAAATATTCATAAATTTCGTCGGAGATTATCCACCAGTTTTTGCTGGTGAGATACGCCCCCAGCTCCAGCAGGGATTCTGGGGAGAGGACTGAACCTGCGGGATTATTCGGGGAACAGAGCACTAGGCCCACGGTTCGAGGCGTAGCAAAGCGTTCTAACATCGCTGGCGTAAGCAGCAGATGATTGGCCCTATCCACCTCGGGGGGAATGATCTGTGGTCGACCCTCAGCAAGTTTGATTTGGTCCTCATAACTCACCCAGTAAGGGGCAGGTAGCAGTATTTCATCACCTGGATTAACCAGAGCCAAAAAAAGATGACATAAGATTTCTTTAGCACCACAGCCGGCGACAATTTCCTCAGGGGCGTAGGCGAGGCGATTTTCCTGGAGCAATTTGCTGCTCACTGCCTGGCGCAGGGCCAGACCACCACCAGCCGGACCGTACTTGGTTCGCCCCTGCTGTAGGGCAGCAATAGCCCGTTCAACAATGGCTAAGGGCGTGGCAAAATCGGGCTCTCCCACCGTCAAATTAACAATATCGTGGCCTTCTTTACTGAGCTGCTGGACCCGCGAATTTAAGGCAATAGTGGGCGAGCTCTTCAGGGATTTAACCCGCTGGGCGAGGTTCATAAAGAACAACCTTTTAGGGTGAATTTTGCACAAATTATGGGGAAGCGATGAAGTGGTAAGCCACCAACAGATAGGCATTCCCTTGAGAGATCCCTCAAGGTAAGGTTGGTGCCTCAGAGTTGAACATTAGGCTTCCTTCTAAAAGCACTGGTCGAGCCAATGATGAAGGCCTGCTCACCGTGCAGTCGTTAGGCTCCCGGCAAAACATTATCGGATCTTCGGTGATGCCCACTGCTGTGTGGCTTACCTAGTAAGCGTACCATAGGCGGGGGGAGATTTTCAATAAAAAGCGTTGCCCCAAGTTATCGGTGGTTAGGGATAGCTATTTAGCGCTAAAATAAGTATGTAGAATAGCCCTATAAATCTGGAGCCTTCATGAAGAAGTTAACGAGCGTTGGCCTGGTCTTCATTCTCGCCCTCGCCGCATTGATCATTCGGTTTAAAGACGAAATTTTTCGCCAAGGAGAGCAAAAAAACGTGTTGGAGCATCTTACCACCCTTCCCCATCAAAAACGGGTCATGCGCGAGCTTACTCTCGCTAACAATTTAACGGTATTGCTGATCTCCGATCCTGAGGTGCAAAAATCCGCAGCAGCTATGGACGTAGCCGTCGGTACCCTCGCCGACCCCTCAGCTCATTTGGGACTTGCCCACTTTCTTGAACATATGCTTTTCATGGGCACCGAAAAATTCCCCGATGTTGATGAATTTAACCGCTATTTACGCACTTTTCAGGGCTATTCTAACGCCTATACCAGCGATGAAAACACCAATTATCATTTTGAGGTCAATCACCAGGGCTTTGGCGGAGCCCTGCAACGTTTTGCACAGTTTTTCATCGCCCCTACCTTTGACCCGCACTTTATTGAGCGCGAACGCAATGCCGTACACTCCGAGCATGAGAAGAACCTGCAAAGCGATTCATGGCGCACTCGTACCATCGCCAACGCCCTCCGTTTGCCGTCTCACCCGAGCCACCGCTTTACCACCGGCAACCGCGATACCCTCAAAAACGTGACCCGGGATATTTTAGTCAAATTTCATCACCAGCACTATTCTGCCAATACTATGAAACTCGTGCTCCTTTCTTCGCTTCCCCTCGACAAAATGGCCGAACTCGCCCAGCAAGATTTTTCTGCTATTATAGATCGGGGCCGCCAACGCCCCCACTATGGGGCAGAGATTTATACTCCCGGCACCCTACCGCAAATGGTAACGGTAAAAGCCATCAAGGATCTTAAAAAACTCAGCCTCCTCTTTGCCACTCCCAATGCTGATCCCCACTGGCGCTCTAAACCTGCCTCGCTGATCTGTCACCTCGTCGGACACGAGAGCCAAGGCTCGCTGCTTTCTTGGTTAAAAAAACAAGACCTCGCAACTTCTCTGAGTGCCGGTCACGATTCTACTAGCTATGGAGGGACCTTCTATTTTGACCTGAGTCTAACCGACAAAGGTCTTGCCGATGTGGATACGGTCATTGCCCAATTCTTTACTTACATAAGCATGCTTAAGGAAAAGGGCCTCGAATCCTATATCTTTGATGAACAACAAGCTATGGGGGCCATTAATTATACCTATCGTGATTTACGCGAGGGAGCAGCCACCGTCTCCCATTTCGCCGAATTGATGCAGTTATACCCAGCTGTAGATATCGAAAAGAACGATAGTCTGTTTTTTGAAAAAGACCCCGAAGCCTACAAGCTCTTTCTCGCAACCATTACCCCCGCCACTATGCTCGCCATGGTGGTGCGTAATCAGGCGCACACCGACCGGATCGAGCCATACTACGGCAGCGCTTATCGAGTTGACAGCATTCAAGCAAAGACCTTGGCCGGCTGGGAGAATATCTCTGCCCTGGGGAACTATCATTTACCGCCGCCCAATGAGTTTATTCCCAAAAAGCTAGCCCTCCTCGAATCTGCTGCTGGTCATAGCAGCCCGTCCCTGTTGATCGACGACCAGTGGGGTAGCCTTTGGTTCCAAGGAGACAATACTTTTTTGCTCCCCAAAGGCTACCTGCAGATGCTCTTGTTGAGTGAGGAAGCAAATCGCAATCCTCGACAAAAGGTTCTGGCCAGTTTGTATGTGCTTGCCCTTAATGAAAGCCTTAACGAATGGAACTATAATATTACCCTGGCAGGCCTCCACTATGGGGTCAACATTCTTGATCGCGGTATCCAACTGGATTTTTCTGGTTATTCCGAAAACCTTCCTGCTTTGCTGGAGGCGGTGAGCGAGCGCATGCATGCCCTCACTCTGGATGAAGAAGCTTTTGCGGCAGTAAAGGACTCCTATAAACGCATGATCGCTAATGCCAAGTTCGATGCCCCCTATTCCCAAAGCCTCTACGAAGCGAGTTATCTCAGCGTTAAAGACATGATTCACCGGAGCAGTCTTTATGATCCTGAAGGCGGTATCGATTTGATCTCTGCGGTTAGCCTTAATGAAGTCAAAGCTTTTGCCCGCGAAACCCTCTTTGCGAGCATTGCCCTTGAAGGAGCAGCTTACGGCAACCTAGAAGCGGCAGAAATCAAGCAGGGTGTCTCGCATTTTATCTCCACTCTCTCAGCGCATTCCTTGCCGAAAGAGCGTCGTCCCGAAAATCGCCAAATCAAAATTGCCCCCGGAAAAACCTATGTCAAAGTAATGCCGAGCAGCTCCAATAACAACTGCTGGCTTAATTACCTGCAAGTCGGTCCGCGCAGCCCCAAACTTAACGCTTTGTTGCGGGTAGCTCTCGCCCATTTACGCGATAGCTTCTTTAACGAACTCCGTACCAATCAACAGCTCGGCTATGTGGTCCACTCCAACTTTCATAACTCGGAAAAATCCCTGGGTTTAGACTTTGTTATTCAATCAGCCCAGTATAGCCCGCTGCAAATCAACGAACGGGTTAAGACCTGGCAGAGCCAAGCACTGAGCGAATTAGAGCAGCTAAGCGACGAGGAATTTACCGCTTTTAAAACAGCGGTCGCCACGGATTTACGCGAAAAAGACAAAACCATGGGTGATCGTCATCAATCTTTGATTATCGAGACGACCGTGTTTGCTGGAGCTTTTGATTACAAAGAGCAAACCGCCAAAGCTGCCGAAGCGCTGAGCAAAGCCGAGGTGGTGAGCACCATTCGCCAGGCCTTCAATCCTGAGCAAAATTCGGTGATCGGCATACATTTCTACCTGCAAAAAGCCAAGGAGTTGCCTCCCCCAGCCTTTGCTGAGCTCATCAAAAATAGTCTGACCTTCAAAGCAGAAATGCCGGTTTTTTAGCCCGTAAAGAATAGTTTGCAGGAGTAGTAACCATGGTCTCTTATTGCAAGTTTATCCTTGTTTCCTTGCTTTATACCCTTCCTCTTTATGCTGCGGATACGGCAGTATCTCCGCCTGCCCCCCTGGATGAAATGGGGATAGCATTGGAGCCTGCCTCTATAAAAATGCAGTTTTTCCGGCAATCTTTTGCCTGCCTCGATGAGCAGGGATTTGCTAGTCTGGGCTTAACTCGTCGCCATGCACTCACTCGCCTCATTTCCTTGATTGAGCAGGGTAACCAAGAAGTTCTGAGTCTGCTGGCAACAGACTTTACCGGCGATCTCCCCGCTGGTGCAATCCTAAGCCCGGAGGTGGTGGTTTCTTGTTTGCGTCACCTTTATAAAATGCCCTATCTTTCGTTATATGGTGGAAAAAATGTTAGGGGTGGGTTGCTCAAAGCCCTGGGCTATGCATATGGATTGGAAATTAAATTTTATAAGGATTTTCCTCAGGGGAAGGGCATAAAAATCCTTCATTATGTTCCATCCCAGGTACTGAGAAAGGTTGACCTGCTTTACACTCCGATTGATTTCCGGCGAGGAATTGTCCGAAGTTATTTTGCTCCTTTGATTCTCATCGAGCAACAGCAAGTGAGCTCCCCCCTTGCTGAGCAGACTCCTCCTATGCTGATCGCTCATCAACCTTTGCTTGCGAGTAGTAGTAGCTCGTTGTTGCTACCTCCCCTGAACAAAACAGTCGATCCCGTCCTAACCGTGGTCTTTGATCTCGACGAAACCCTGGTCTACAATCGTAACCTATCCGGGCCACCGAAAATTCGTCCTCACTTTGCTACTTTGCTCCAGACCTTGCAAAGTTTCAGCGCGGAGATTGAAATTGTAGTTTGGACTGCCGCCTGCGAAGAGACCGGACGAGATGCCATAAGCAAGTTGGAGAACTTCTCGAGCCTGATCGATCACCGTATATTTCGTCACTATTCGTGGTACACCTCTCCTTTTCACACCAAGGATCTCCGCCGTTTAGGTCGGGATATGCAGCGCTTGCTTATAGTGGAAAACTCCCCTAACTCCTGTAAATATACCCCTGAGCAGGCGCTGCTGGTCGAGGATTTTACCAGCACGAGTCCTCACTTCGACCAAACCCTTAACAAGATAGCCGAGATTATTCGCCTGCTCATAGAAGAGCTGAAGAGCGGAGGTGATGTTGCTCAGAGCTTAGCAGCCTTTGCCGACAAGCAAAACCATCTTCTCCAGCGAGTGGATCATAAGCTGCCTCCAGCCTGGGAAAACGCCGAGCTCAAACAGTTTCATCCCCTCTTAGTCCCTCCCCATGGCAATTTTTATGAAGTTTCTTCCCTAGACCAGTAGAGAAGTTTACAAGCACCTTCTTAGTCTCCTCTAACTCCTGATCAGCGATGTAGTAGTATAAATAGAGCAGGGAGGAGCAATGCAAAGAGCAAACCTGAGCCGTGGAATACTTTTGGCTGGAGGATTAGCGCTAGCACTTAGCGTCAGCGCTTCTGAAAGACTGTATAAACCAATCAGCAACGACACGCGAGTGCTCCTTGAAAAGCACCAAGAAGAGCTCGGCCAAGCTTTGGAACGAGCTCTTCACGAGCATAGCCTCATAATGGAGAGGATCAATGGGCGAATTCAAAGCGAACAGCTCAGTGAAGAGGAAGCCGAGATTCTCATGCGCCGTGAATTAGCCGAGCTCAGCGAACAAATTGCCATTCACCGCTATTCTCTTGCCCGCTTGCGCAGCATGCTTGACCTGTAGAAAAATGCTAAAGGTGCTGAGAACCCGCAAAATTTACCTGATATAAATCCCTACGGCGATCAGCGAGATTCTGCACCGTGCCGCTACTGCGCGCCTGGGCTAAGAGATCCAGATCTACTTCCGCCATAACCATGGTTTCGTAATGAGGAGCTGCTTCCACCGCAATCCCATCTCGGGCAAACCCGTAGTCACAGGGAGTAAGCACCGCACTCTGGGCGTAATGTATAGCCATGTTATGAACACCTGCAAGATTGCCGACGCAACCTGCCATGACCACATACACTTGGTTCTCCACCGCCCGAGCTTGGGCACAGTAACGCACCCGCAAATAACCTTGACGATCATCGGTGCAGAAGGGCACAAAAAGCAGCTGGGCTCCCTGATCCACCAAATGACGGGCAAGCTCGGGGAACTCGCTATCATAGCAAATGAGCACGCCAATTGGCCCACAATCGGTGAGTATGGGGCTTGCACGGTTTGCACCGCTCACTTCCCAGGTGCGTCGTTCGTTGGGAGTGGGGTGAATTTTCCCTTGGCAGTGCTCCGTGCCATCACGGAGAAATACCATGCAGTTATTGCCGATACGAGCTGGTTCTTCCTGGCGCGAGAGATGACTGCCGGCAATAATATTGAGCTTATAACGCTCGGCAAGCTCAGCAAACAACTCACGAATTTTCGGTGTATAGCTGGTTAAACGTTCAATAGCCTCAAGGGGAGCAAGCATGGTTGCTTCGCTAGACAGCAACTCCACGGTAAAAAGCTCAGGAAAGGTGATAAAATCGCAGCGGTAATCAGCACTCACCCGGACGAAATATTCGCAGCGGGTTTGAAATTCAGCAAATGAGGCAAGAGCACGCAATTGATATTGTACAGCGGCAAGGCGCACCCTGGTTGCCATGGCGACTCCTAAAGCAAAAGTTGATTTTCCCCATTGTAATCAAAAAGAAAAGAATTACCAGGCTACCCGTGCCCCTAAATAAACCGCGAGGGTATTGGTGGTGTTCATACTGCCTTGGACAAAGATCTTGAGCAGGGGGAAATTCACCTGCGCTCCAGCAAAACAGCGAATATCGCTAAAGGTTGGACTACCCTTTGCAGCCAGATCAAATGAAGCCTTGGTATTGGCAATCGAATAGGTGTCTTTAGTACGCGGATTGATAATCACCACCTCTACCGGTGCATCGGCATTTATGGCCAGAATCGAGGAACCGGTATTTATATCTAGGCCACCACCCAGATAAACACTCAGGGCATATAAGGTCTGGACACTGGTGGAGAACTCCACAGGTATGGTGAACGAATGCAGATCAACATTCATCGCAGCCTTGCCCGAATACGAGATCTGCGCGGTAAGCGATTCTTGCGAACCCACCACTGCTACTGGTGTTGCTTTGGTGCTTTTGGGCATATCTATGCCCATACCCAGCTTAAGGGCCGTATAATTTATGCCGCTTATGGCATCGATCCCGCCCCAGTGTAAAATACCAAAAGGTACTACGTCGACCGGAAGCACTACTTTATATTGGCCGTACAAACCATAATTTTTGTAACTAAAGGTCAAATGCAGGGCTTGGGCAATACTGGGAAAGGAGGCCGAACTAAGCGAGGTGAAACTGCCGTAGACGGAGAGGCGAGAGGGATCCACATAGTTCGTGGGCTGCGGAGTCACCAAAGAATGGAGGTTAATTCCCAAGAGCATGGTGATATCGGGAGCTATGCCGATCTTAGGAAATCCCGCATCCGTGCCGAGCCCAGCACCTTGATTTTTAAAGGTCGCCAGGGTGTCTTTATTGACTCCCACCCCCCCACCTACGGATAGGGAAAATAGTTTAAAGGGGGTGGCGTAATCCACCGGCAGACCACTTGCTGCCAAGGTGGAAGCATTGCTCATGGCACTCAGGGTGGGCTTGAAGTCAAAGGTGCTCACCTTGTTGTTGATCTCGGTGGCCATGGTGGTACTCATGGCTTTAAAGGTGTTGTTGAGGCTCGTCTCTATCTCGGGACCTGCGGCATCGGCTAGGGTTTGATTACCAAAGACTTTCAACAAGAGATCTGTGCCGGTACCCGGGGGGATGCTTGTGGCATCAAAAACGAAAACCCCTGCTCCAAAACAAGAGCTCTCGAGGCCCAAGGGAATGATTGCAAAGAGGAGTCCTTGGGTTAGAATAACTCGAAGCCAAGAGGGCAGCATGGATTTCATCGATAGGTCTCCACCATTCGTTGAAGTAAGACACAAGACGAAAAACGCAGATCTAGGTAGTAACGTTGTGGTTTCTTGTATAGTAGCACGGGCTTGTTTTTTCCTGAACCTAACCCGGCAGTGCTTTTACGGGTATTTCAGCCGAATATGCCTTTCCTCCTTGCTCCTCTGTGTGCTGATGACTAACTGCCAGACGGGGCCAGAGGCGCAGATATATGGAGTACACCAGGGCTATGAAGCCTTTGTGCCTGCGCGAACCGCCATCGCAGCTAGCCAAGCCTGGCCTCGACTGAATACGAACAAAGCAAATGCAAACCTTGGAGAACTGTGCCAACGTTTTGATCAAGAAGTTGCCGCAGGTTTCGATCAGCAACCCTATCTTCAGGGGCTTGCTCCCTCCCTAGTCACCCAGCTTTTTACCAGTAAGGAGCAAGGCGACTGGCAGAGCCACATGCACAACCTTTGGCTGAGGGCGATCCACGGCTGCAGTGAACAAAGCCCAGGCCCCCGGCAATACCGTAACTGCATTGCCCCACTTCCCGAATGGCAGATATTTTTAGCAAAGTTCGCTGGGCTTATTCGCAATAGCGATACCCTCCTCCTCCCCCTGGTGCTTGCCTATGGTGAAGAACAGGAGGACAGGCGAGGGATTTTCTCTGCCAAGCGTTATGCGGACTTAGAACTATTGCTTATTGCGACGAATAATGGCGAGTTACTGTGGTCGGGCAAGGGGACGGGGGCCGTAAGTGTTAAACAAGCAGGAATCAACCAGGAGTATCCTGCTTATCCTCCCTGGGAGCGTCTCTACGAACATCTGTTTAGCCCGCTGCTCTGGCGAGATTTTCCTGGACGTTTACCGAGAACCCCTTAAGGCCTATCCCCCTTAATGAAGCCATTGCCCGTGATGGGAGAGCAGATGTGCTTGGACCTTAAAATCCGAACGTTCAATTACCGTCTGCCACATGCGCCGATGATCGAGATTAAACAAAATTTCTAAATCCAGGGGGACCTTAACCCATAAGCCTCGCTGGAGCTCATCCTCGAGCTGGCCCGAAGTCCACCCCGTATAACCAATCAACAGGCGAAAAGGATGCAGTACCTGGCTCGTTGGGTGGGGAGTAAAACTATGCCCCTTCATGGTAGTGTGGAGGGAATTGTTGATCAAGGTGGTGAGGGTTTCCTGGGAGGCTGAAAGGCATACCCCGGGAACGATTTCCTGTTCGTAATGATGCTGCTGCTGATTGTGGAGCACGATACCGAGAGTGGGATCTTCGGGGCCAGCATTCCAAACGGGAATACCCCCAGGAATTTCCAGGTGATCATGATCCACCACCTGATCAAGGCTCAGGGTACTTTTGTTGTTGAGGATAAAGCCCAGGGCTCCCGATTCGTCGAGGTCCACCAAGAGGATCACTGCCATTTTAAAGCGCTGATCTTCCACAAAAGGCGGAGCTGCAAGAAAAAACGGAGGCTGCAACTGATGAGTGCTATGCAATAGGGTTTCCTCTTGCCGAAATACAATGAAATGAGGTGCCTGCACGACGCTACGGCTTCTATTAAACCGCAATCGACAAGCTCAGTGCAAAGCTTTTCTAGCTGCTCTCAGCCCAGGTAGGTCAAAATCCGCTGGTAAAGCGCTTCAGGAGTAAAGCCAAAGTGTTGTGCTAAATCTTCGGCGGGGGCGCTCGCCCCGTAGTGATCGATGCCGATAATCAGCCCTTGAGGCCCGACGAATTTTTCCCAGCCCAGGCTGATGCCTGCTTCCACCGCTACCCGCTTGGGGCACTGCCAAGCAAGAATCTCCTCTTGATAAGCAGTATCTTGACTAAAGAACACCTCCCAGCAGGGAACCGAGACAAGTCTGATGGGCAGAGCAGGAGCACGGTTTTCCAGCAAGGCAATCGCCTTAAGGGTGGTTCCTACTTCGCTACCACTCGCAAAGATGATGAGCTCTGGTGCAGGGTGCTCCTGCACGCTCCACGCGCCCCGCAAAGCTCCCTGACGTTTTTCGGCGCTTACCCCTAGATATGGTACCGCTTGGCGGGTCAAGCACAGAGCCGAGGGTGAATCGCAGCCCAAGGCTTGGCGAAACACCAGTTCCGTTTCAAAGGGATCGGCTGGTCGATAAACTCGAAATCCCGGTATGCCGCGCAGACTCATCAGATGTTCGATAGGTTGGTGGGTCGGTCCGTCTTCGCCGAGATAAAACGAATCATGGGTAAACTCATAGATAACTGGCGAATGTTGGATTGCCCCCAAGCGAAAAGCCGGACGCATATAATCGGCAAAGGATAAAAACGTTGCCGCAAAGGGTTTGAGTCCCCCATAGAGGCTCATCCCATTACATATGGCCGCCATGGGAAATTCCCTCACCCCAAAAGAAATATTGCGTCCCTCGGGGCTGGCAGCACTAAATTCGCCAACTAATCTGGCAAACTTGCCGGTCATATTCGAGGGCTCAAGATCGGCACTGCCCCCCATTAGTTGCGGAAGGTGAGGAGCCCAATGGGCAAGCAATTCTCCAAAGGCCTGGCGAGTAGCGAGGGGTTTGTCCCTATTCCAGGGATACTCCGCCAAGGCCGAAACTTCGAGAGGAGAAAACTGCTGCGCAAAGCGCCGAGCTATCTCCGGAGACTTAGCTTGCAAGTGAGCGAGATGTTGATGCCAGCCGGCTACGATTTTTCGTAGATGAGTAAAATTACCCTGGAGCTTAGTCGTTGCCCCTTCGGGCCAATAAAAATCTTCATTGGCTGGCAGCCCTAGTTTAGCACGGGTGCGCAGACGTTCTTCGCCTGGCAAGGGAGCGCCGTGGGTATCATGACTGCCCTCCATCGTCGCTGCTCCCTGAGCCATGATGGTCTTGCCGACGATCAGCGAGGGCCGCGAAGTTTCAGCCTGAGCTGCTGCGATAGCGCCACGAATCGCTCCGTGATCGTGACCGTCGATGGTTTGCACATGCCAACCAAAGCCAGCAAATATCTGGGTCTCATCATCTGAGGTCGCTCGAGAAATCGGCCCGGAAATTTGCTGGGCATTTTTGTCATAGTACCAGAGTAACTTGTCAAGTTTGAGGTGTCCGGCCAAAGAGGCTGCCCCCAAGGTAACATCCTCCTGCATGCAGCCATCACCGAGAATCACCCAGGTGCGATTAGCAAATAAGCCCTTGTCAATGCAGGCGCCATGATGGACGGCTGCAAGGGCAAAACCCACCGACATCGCAGCTCCCTGCCCCAGGGGACCGGTGGTGCATTCCACCCCCGGGGTAAGGAGATTTTCGGGATGTCCCGGAGTTAAGGAATTCCACTGGCGGAAACGGCGGAGTTCTTCCTTGGCTAGCCAACCGATTCCATGCAACAACGCATACTGGAGCATGGATTCGTGGCCAGCGCTGAGGATAAAACGATCGCGCCCGAGCCAGCGCGGGTTGTCAGGATCAAACTGCAGATATTCAGCGAAGAGAATATAGGCAAAATCCATCGAGGACATAGCCCCACCGGGATGCCCCGATTTTGCTTTATGAACGCCATCGATTACCAAGCCCTTGAGTAAATTAATAACTGCTGTCTCGTGCACCCCGTCCCCCTAACTGCGTTTTATTCCGTGATATTTTACCTTGCTGGGCACGCTGGCTTGCGCACCGAGGCGACGGCGGCGATCTTCTTCATAATCGCTGTAGTTACCTTCATACCAGTACACCTGCTCATTGCCTTCGAAGGCGAGAATATGGGTTGCCACTCGGTCAAGAAACCAGCGATCGTGGCTGATGACGACCGCACAACCAGCGAAATGAGCGAGGGCCTCTTCAAGTGCGCGCAGAGTATTGACGTCGAGATCATTCGAGGGCTCATCGAGCAGAATCACGTTAGCATGTTCCTTGAGCAGGAGAGCCAGTTGCACGCGATTACGTTCTCCGCCCGAGAGGGTAGCGACTTTCTTCTGCTGATCTTGACCGCTAAAATTAAATTGTGCCACATAGGCCCGCGCATTAACCTCGCGGCCTCCAATCTCGAGAAGCTCATTGCCCCCTGAGATTACTTCATAGATGGTCTTATTGCCATCGAGCACCTCGCGAGACTGCTCCATATAACCGAGCTTTACGGTCGACCCCACCCGAAAAGAACCTGCATCGGGTTGTTGCTGTCCGGTAATCAAGCGAAACAGGGTGGTTTTACCAGCGCCATTGGCCCCGATTATGCCAATAATACCGCCGGGAGGAAGTTTGAAGGATAAATCCTTGTAAAGATTTCGGCCATTGTAGGCCTTGCTGATTCCCTCAGCATCGATCACCACCTCACCAAGTCGTGGTCCTGGGGGAATATACAGGCGCAAATCTTCAGCTAGTTTATCCTGCTCCTGGTTGAGCAGGGTGTTGTAGGCAGAAATCCTCGCTTTGTTTTTGGCTTGACGTGCCTTGGGCGACATTCTGATCCACTCGAGTTCTCGTTCGAGGTGTTTGCTCCGCCGATCCTCAGCCTTGGCCTCGCGAGCGAGACGCTCGGTTTTTTGTTCCAGCCAGCTGGTGTAGTTTCCTTGAAAGGGTATACCGAAACCTCGGTCCAGTTCAAGAATCCACCCGGCAACATTATCGAGAAAGTAACGATCGTGAGTTACGGCGATGACCGTGCCTTTGTAAGCTTGCAAATGCTGCTCCAACCAAGCGATTGATTCGGCATCCAAGTGGTTGGTGGGCTCGTCAAGGAGAAGGATTTCCGGCTCCTGAATAAGCAAGCGACAAAGAGCTACTCGCCGGCGTTCACCACCCGAAAGTTCAGCGATTTTTCGCTCGGCCGGCGGACAGGAAAGCGCTGACATCGCAAAATTAAGGCGATCATCAAGACCCCAGGCATCCTTGCCCTCGAGCTCTTCCTGCACAGCGGCTTGCTCGTTCAGGAGCTTGTCCATGGCTTCGGGGCTAAGATCTTCGCCAAAACGCAGATTGATTTGCTCGTAGCGCGCAAGCAGAGCGACGAGTTCTTCTGCTCCTTGTCGCACGGCTTCAACCACTGTCAGGCTCGAGTCCAGCTCGGGTTCCTGAGGTAAATAACCGATGCCATAGCCCGGGGTGCGATGAATCTCCCCCCGATACTCGTTTTCAAGACCAGCGATCATGCGCAGTAAGGTGCTTTTACCCGAGCCGTTGAGCCCCAAGACTCCGATTTTTGCTCCATAAAAAAAAGAGAGGGAAATATCTCGCAAGACCTGTTTAGTTCCATGAACCTTGCCTACCTTGACCATAGAAAAAATAATTTTATTGGGATTTGTCGTCGACATGAAGCTTCCTTTAGGCTGCCGCGCCATGGTTTGGCTGGAATAAGGTGGGATTAAGGCTCTCTCTAAGAATAAGCCCCACGTGAACACTAAAAATTAATTGGAGTTTGCTTGCTTGTCAACGTAGCAAAAGGCTTTAAGCAGAGCTTTTTAGCCTGTTAACAAGCAAAAAGTCCGCCCCATAAAACGATTGACGCCACAGGGAAAGCTGCGTAGGTTACGGCTTACGCTCGAGTGGTGGAATCGGTAGACACACAAGACTTAAAATCTTGCGGGGGTAACCCCGTGCCAGTTCAAGTCTGGCCTCGAGCACCATCCCTCCACAATCTTTTGAGCACCCATTCCACAATAAGCGTATCCATCCAACGTTGGCGCTCACCGCTGCTTGAACCCCGATGATTCTGTCCGAGAAAGCCCACGTGACCGCCTTTTTCCGTGAGGATCACCTCCGTGCTGGGGCTGACTGCTACCTCGCGAAAATCCTCCGGATAGACGATCGGGTCATCCAGTGCCATAAGAATCAGGGTGGGGACGGTAATCTGCGTCAATACCGATTTGCTGCTTGCTGAGCGGTAGTAGTCGGCGGTGCTGACAAAACCGCACTGAGGCACCGTATAACGGCGATCAAATTCTTCCAGGGTCCAGCGCTGAAGCTTGGGTACAATGATTTCGGGATAAAGCTGGCTCAGCTTGCGCAGATCATTGTAGAGGCGAAAGGTAAAATACCAGTTGAGATGGCGAAACAACGAGCGGCGCAGATAGCTCACCGTCGCTTGAATATCGATGGGGGGAGACACCGCTACCAGGGCGCGCCAATGTTCGGGGGCATTGTTTCCGGCTTCGCCGCACATCTTGAGACTAAGATTGCCCCCCATGGAGATGCCGATAATTCCCTGGGGAGACGCGGGGTGGCGCTTTTCCATCCACGCCACTACCTGGCGAACATCATCACTGCGTCCACAATGACCAGGTTTTCTGGCAAGTCCAAAGCCCGGCCCGCTACCGCGCTGATTCATCCGCACCACCAAGACCCCCCGTTCCCAAAAGCGGCGACAGAGGCGAATCATATAGCTTGATTGCCAGGATCCAGCCATGCCGTGGATCAACAGCACCATGGGATCACCCGCCTGCCACGAGTGGGGACGGCTTTCGTGGAGCATCAAGCGATCCCCATCCCTCAGAGCAAGGCGATGATTACTTGTGGGGCGAACATCGGCAGGCCTTGGCCAATAAAAACCACCGATTGTTTGGGCAAGGGGGCCGGAAAAGCCCCACAGAGGAACAAAGTGCGCATGTTTTTTGGTACTCATAAGCCCCCCATTAGGGATAATAAGTTACCTATTCTGCTAAGACCGCATCACTTGTTGCCTTAAAGGTCAAATCAGGATGACGCTCTTGATGATATTTTAATCTCCAACTATGGTCGAGGAGCAGGGTTATATTGCCGTGAATGTCACGGCAGAGGTGTTGGCCTTGCTCGCTGGTAAACTTATCGAGGGCTGCTTGGTTCGTTGCGCTGATCCAGCGTGCTGCGCTGTAGGGTATGGGATGCATCGCCACTTTGACCCCATACTCAGCCTGGAGACGAAACTGCACGACGTCGATCTGCAGTACTCCCACCACCCCGAGAATTTGCTCGTTGCTATTGGTGAGCGAACGAAAGACCTGCACCGCACCTTCTTCGGAGAGCTGGTCGAGTCCCTTGCTCAGCTGCTTCGATTTGAGAGGCTCGGCCAGCTGTACTTTGACAAAGTGCTCGGGGGCAAAGACGGGAATATCAGCAAAATGCAGGCTTTCACCCTCGCTGAGGGAATCACCAATTTTGAAGACTCCCGGATCGTGAATACCGACGATATCACCGGCATAGGCTTCATCAACTAAGCTGCGATCTTGGGCCATAAACTGGGTGGGACGACCAAGGCGCATCAGACGTTTATGGCGGACATGAAAAGCCTTCATCCCGCGAACAAATTGCCCTGAGCAAATACGCATAAACGCGACGCGATCGCGATGAGCTGCATCCATATTGGCCTGAATCTTGAAAATAAAGCCGCTAAAAGCGGGATCGGTGGGCGCTACCCAGCGTTCGCTCGCCGGACGGGGCTGGGGGGGGGGCGCCAGACTGATCAAGTAGTCGAGAAGGATTTCCACCCCGAAATTATTCAGGGCGCTACCAAACAGCACCGGCGCAAGTTCACCGCGCATATAACGCTCCGGCGCAAAAGCTTCCCCTGCTCCCTCGAGGAGTTCGAGTTCGCCGGCCACTTCCTCTGCGGTCTCCGCTTCTACCTCGTCGCCAAAGGAGGTATGGGTCGCCATAGGAACAATCTGCGAACGTTCCGCGTTCTGTTGGTAGATCAGCATTTCTTTAGTGGCGCGATGGTAGACCCCGCGAAAGAGATCTCCCTGTCCAATTGGCCAGGTCAGCGGATAGGTGGCGATGCCCAGGACCTGTTCGATTTCTGCAAGCAGCTCCAAGGGGGGACGACCTGGGCGGTCCATTTTATTAATAAAAGCCATGATCGGGGTATTGCGCAGACGACAAACATCAAAGAGCTTTTTGGTCTGCTCCTCCACCCCATTAGCCGCATCGATCAGCATCAAAACACTGTCTACTGCCGAAACTGTGCGATAGGTGTCTTCAGAAAAATCCTGGTGACCGGGGGTATCGATAAGATTGATCTCATGGCCGCGGTAGGGGAATTTCATTACCGAGCTGGTGACCGAGATGCCTCGCTGCTTTTCTAATTCCATCCAGTCGGAGGTAGCAAATTTCTTGGAGCGCTTGGCTTTGACCGAACCCGCCATAGTAATCGCCTTGCCATAGAGGAGGAGTTTTTCGGTCAGGGTGGTCTTACCCGCATCAGGGTGGGAGATAATCGCAAAAGTTCTGCGTTTTTTTATTTCATCGCGGAGGGGCACAATCGATCCTTTAGCACGCTAAAAACCACACAATAGGAACACCAGGCAGCAAGATAACCCATGACAATATCGTACAGGTAGTGCTGCTTGGTGGTGAGGGTAGAGACACTTATCAGAAAAGTCCATATTAAATACAGCAAAAACCGCCTGGAATTACGTCTGAACCAGACAAGGGCAGCAAGAAAGCTATTGGCCACGTGCAGGCTCGGTAAGCAATTAGCAGGACTATCTAAAAAATAGAGGCTGGCAAAAGTCGCTTCCAGGGCCCAGGGCATCTCCTCGACTGCAAGGCTAGGGCGCCGATCGTAGGTGGTGGGATAGAGGATAAAAATCAGGTTGCAGATTAGATTTAAAAGGAGGAGGGCCAAGCAATAGGCCTTGAGCTGCCCTTGATTTTTTTCCTGGTAAAACACTGCAAAAAAAGAAAAAAAATAGCTTAGGTAGATCAGCACGGTGCCAGGAACGAAGGGTATTGCGTTGTCAATCCAGGTGCGGGTAATCAAGGTAGCGGGGAATAAATGCCAGCGATTGGTGCCAAAGTAAAGTGCTGAAATAATCGTCATCACCAGGGTAAACCGCCACCATTTATAATCCTCAGTACCCGAGAGAGGGGAAAGCAGCTGCATGGTCTGCGGTCCTTACGGGAGAAGGGTTTAGGGAAGCACCTGATCTTAGTATAGCCGAGGGGAGGGTATTTTACCTAAGTGCTTTGCCCAGAGTGGAAAATCCCAGCTGGTTTTTCCGAGGAAAAATCTTTTCACTTAAAAACTAAGGTGTTACTTGAGTAAACCTCTGCGTAGAGATTTTTTTGTTTGCATCTTTGTCTCACTCTCTCTCACTCTGTGTCACCGTAAGGAGAAAACATTTGCTTGCCTCTGCTACCAAAGAAAAGGTCGCTCTGGAGATTGTCAGTTTCTACCTCCAGTCCATAGTTAAAACCATGGCCTTTCCCCACATTGCCACGCTGTTATCCCTTGAGGATTCCGAGAATTTACGAGCCGATTTGGGGCGTATTCTCGCTGCTGATCACGAACCCCTTTTGCAGCATCTCTCCCTGACTGCAGCGATCTATGCTCATATCTATCGCACACTCAAAAACAAGGTGGCTCTACCTTCAGAGGTAGGGGAGCTTTCTCCCCTGGGAGGAATTGCCCTCGTGGATCTCTGCCGAGAAATGGAGGAGGGCTATTATCCACGCAATCGTATTGTCAGCCTCTACTATTGCGAAAAAATGGGGGCGAGTAAAATCGCGGAACACCTGGGGGTGAATGTTAATACCGTCAAGTATCACTTGCGCTATTTAAACAAGAAATATCCTCGACGCAAAAAAATGGCCTGAATTGGGCGTTGTTGCATAAGAGGAGCGCAAGCCCGGAGTTTACGCGTCGGTAAATGAGGAGCTTGCGCGACGCAAGCCAACACAGTGATCGTATTTATGCAACAACGCCCATGAATTGCCTTTTTTTTCTCACCATGCCACAATACTTTTGTTCTATATTTTTCCTGCTGACGGAAACAATTCCTGCTTCTTATGGGGAAAAAATCGCTTATGAAAAATCGTTTTTTCTGGCCTTGTCTCGCGTACGTTCTTATGCGCGGCCCCATGCTTATGGCTGCAACTGGGGGAGAAAGCCCAGGCCCCACTGTTTTTCCCGTGAACTCGCTGATGGCCCAACTGTTGGTGGATTCCCCGCTTAAGCCAGCAAAAATTCCTGGCAGCGATATACAGCCAGGCGCTCCTTTAAAAGAAACGCAGCTTTACACCAACTATCGAGACCTTCAGGGAAATTACCCACGGCTGAGCATCGATCAACGGCGTGGAGCTTTACAACTGCTCTTGGGTCAGGCTCGAGATAATCCCGACTCACCCCTTTTACCCTATATTTACTATATGATTTTTCAAAATGCTGAACCTTACTCGTCCGCTTCGCGGGCGGCAGAGCAGTTTTTTACCACAGCCGTTCCTCATCAGGGCAGTTGTCCGTATTTTTATGTAATGAATGAACAGGCGACTCGTACAGAGCATTTTTTTGAGCAGCCGGCCCAGGTGGAGCGCTATATCGAAAAGCTCCAGCACATGAGTAATCGTGCCGTGCAATTGCGCTTGCTGCAAGGGCTTCTCGCAACGATGGATCGCCAGCTTGGGGCAGTGCAGGCAGCGCAATTTAAGAGCCTGGCCTGGGTAAGTCGTCGCTTCCCGCGTTTACAAGCAGCTTATCCGTGGTTAGGGGTAGCTGAGCCGCTGCCCACCAGCCCTGTAGTCGAACCCACGGGGGTCTCGGCAAGTGTGCAGCAAGCGACCAGGGCAGGCAAATGTAAAGCCGCCAAAAAGAAACTCGTCGCCACCATCGCCAATAAAAACACCCGCCCCTCTTTGGAGCAATTTGTTGCGGCAAGCGAAAAAATCGATGCCTGTGTGCGCGGCGAAGGCTCTGAAGCCCGGCTTGCTTTATGGACCTCCCTTAAGGGACCTGCGGCCAAGGCTTTTGGCTATGGGGGCTGGGCAACTCTCCAGCTGCGCATTGCCAAACTTTTGTGGAACGATGAAAAAAATAGTTTGGCCAAAAGCATCGCCCATAAGCTCGCCTCACTCTCACGCAAAAAAAATGATCGCGATAGTGAAGCGCGGGCTGAGTACCTGGAAGCCGCGATTCTCCACAATGAAAATAATCGCCCCGAGGCAATTAAGCATCTCGAGACCGTGATGCGGCGATTTCCCAAACATCCGCTTTCCAGCGATGTGCGCCATACCCTGCTGATGCTCTATGCAGGAGAGAAGCTCTGGCCCCACGTATTCAACCTGGCCGGTGAGAGTCTGGCAAGCTTACAAAGTGGCAGTTTGTACTTTGATCGGACCACTGCAGCTGAGTTTTATTTTTGGCAGGCACGAGCTGCCCAGGCCCTCGGTAAACGTAAGGAGATGGAGCGCAATTGGCAAATTCTCGCCGATTCATATTTTGGCACCTACTATGGTGCCCTGGGGCACTTCCTCCTCGAAAACTCTCTGGGCAAGCAAGTACCGCTCCTACCCAAGCGACAAATTCCTTTTGAACAGCAGATGCTGGTGGAGGCTTTTAATCCGGTCAGCGAGGGGCGCAAGAAAATTTCGTTGATTCTCAAGCTTTTGGAAATGGGGATGCACGATGATGCCGGTTGCGAAATTTCGTTGATGAGTTTTGAAGCCTCTGTTCCTGCCCAACAACTGGCGCGGGCATTTTTATTGCATGTTACCGATCAGTGGCTTGAGGCGGTTAAGGCCTATCAAAGCTTGCCCCAGGAGTACCGCGAAAATTTACCGATTGGCTTAGAAAAAATCTTCTTTCCTAAAAAATTCGCAACCGAGGTAGTAGAATATTCAAAGCGTTTGGATCTCGACCCTGATTTTGTTTTCTCGTTAATCCGCCAAGAAAGCGTTTTTAATCCTTTGGCGCAGTCGCCGGTGGGAGCCAAAGGTTTGATGCAGCTGATGAACGCCACGGCACAGCGAGAATCTCAGCGTTTGTCAAGTAGCTACCTCAGTGGCAGCGAACACGAGGAGCTTATCCGTAAAATTAAATTTCCTACCTCGTTGTTTGACGTGCAGACCAATGTCATGCTCGGTGTGCATCATCTCAAAACCTTGAAGGAGCAATATACCCATCCGGTGCTGATGCTTGCCGCCTACAATGCTGGTCCGGGGGCAGCGAACAAATGGTATACGCGCATGTGGGATGATGATGTGCTCTTATTTATCGAGAATATTCCCTACCAAGAAACACGAAATTACGTCAAATATATTATGCGTAATTATTTTTATTATAAACGCCTGTACCCCAGCAAAGTCGAGGAATACCCTCTGCTCTCCTTTCTCGCCCCAGGCGGAAAAACCAGCCCCTGCTTAAGCGCCGGCACCTGTTAGAGGAGGTTTTCGGCTGCTTTCCTTAATTTTACGAATAATTTT
>JAHFAI010000107.1 GCA_023250635.1 Deltaproteobacteria bacterium
GACCTCGAGAAAAGCTTACGGTTATCGGAGTCCTAAAGTGCATAAAATAGCGCTCTATCATACGTTAGGCGCACTGCCTACACCGGATTGGACCCACAAATTCTGCTGACGAGGCAAAAAGATGTTGCTTCACCGCACAAAAAAAGAAGCCGAACAATTCCTGCAGCTACCCGCCGAGAAGTACAAAAACGCGCTGATTTTCACTGTGAATACCGTAGCAGTGAGAACAGGCGTTGTACCCAGAAGACCTTTCTTCATATAGATCATATTACCTCGTTTGCTAAAGATGGTTCCCACGAAAGTGCTAACTTACAAGTGTATTGCCAGGCTCATAATCACTTAAAGGGGGCATTGGAGTTCGGCTTACCGTGGAAGACCGGGGAGTCTTGAGAAATGGCGAGAGCAAAAGTATCGCTGCTTAGTGCTGCAATGCTTTTGAATTATGAGACAACTCTAATCAAGATCCCTCCCCAAGATCTTGATCGCGAGCAATGATCCTGCTGACCACCAGCACCGCACACATATTGCCAAAAATATTAACCATGGTGCGCAGACGATCGAGAATTCGATCCAGAGGAAGGAGAATAGAAATTGCTGACAGGGGGATGTTAGCCATCTTAAAAACTACCACCATACTGATCATACTCGTTTCAGGTATGCCTCCCGCTGCCATTCCCGTAAGGATTGAAGCCAGCGCCAGCAGCAGTTGCTGGTAAAGCGACAGGTCAAAACCGAGCATCTGCGAAAAAAACAAGACGGCGGCCACTTCGTAGATCATCATACCACCGATGTTAATCGACGCACAGACTGGCAACATAAAGCGAGTGACCAGGGGACGAGCTCCGAGACGGCTGGCCGTCTCCATAGCCATAGGCAAGGTGGCAAGGGAACTCGAGGTAGCAAAAGCGGTGGCAAAAACGGGGGTGCTCTGCCGCAAAATCGCCCCAAGAGATTGTTTGCTCAGCAAGGCCACAGCCAACAACTGCCAAAGACCATGCAAAAATAAAGCCAGCAACAAGACGAGAACAAAGCTCAGCAAAGCCAAAAAAGTCGCAAACAAATTACCATTTAAGCGCGCTTGCGCTACTCCACCGCCGACCAGAGAAAAAATACCAAGGGGTGCAACGAGCATCACCCCCAGCAAGCAGGAATTCGCTACATCACGAATACTCGTAGCAAGGGCGATGACTGGTTTAGCTGCCTCGCCTACCAGACTGCAGCCGATGCCAAACATAACGGAAAAGCTCACCACCGGTAATAAGTCAAATTTCACCAGAGAATCAAAAATATTATGAGGAAAAATCCCGACAATAAAATTTGCGAGACTTAACTCCGCAGTTTTACTAGCAAGATAGTCTCCCCCCTGGAGGATGATCTGCGGATTGATACCTAAGCCCGGCTTAAAGGTGTTAAAGAGCAACAGGGCAATGGAGACGGCGATTATCTCACTTACCAGCATATAGCTGAGGGTTGATCGCGCCAGACGCTGTAATCCTTGAAGATTACTATTCATCGCACCTAAGGCAACGATAAGGGCAGTGCTAATCAGAGGGAGGGAAAAAACTTTTAAGAGATTAATAAAAACTTCACCGATAAAGCGCAGCGAAGAAAATATTTCAGGAAAAAAACTCGCCAGCAAAACACTCAGGCTTACACTCAGAACTATGAGATGGGTGTTATATTTTTTCAAAGCACTCAGCATAGAAATCTTTCTCAAGCGAACAACACAGTAAAGCCCCTTATAGCATAAGCCATTACTTAACGCATCCCCGGGTTTGCCGGGCTTCTCTGTGAACATTGTCTGAGAGCTTGGCTTGATTGTTATCTTCGCCTCGGAGACATCGCCATTAGACGACAGGGACCTACCTTTTATTAAAAATAAAAACGTGCTAAACTAATTCCCATACAATCACAAATGTTGTTGTCGTTAAAACACGAGAAGCCCTCTCATATTTATTAGATATTATGGAGATGGAGATTTTTATGCTTCAACCAAAAGCTCTGCTGTTGTTTAGTTTTCTCAGTCTTTCTGCCTGTAAACATCAATCTCATGCTCATGCAGAGAATAATGGGCCAGCCCTGAGTAATTCCGCAGCTTCTCCATATCTCACCCTTGATGACGGGCTCTCGGTAATAAAGGAAAATAACAGCGAGCAACTGAGCATTGTCCAAACGGAGGTCATCCCCGCCACTCAGCTGCAAATTCCCCCCTTAGTTTTAAAGATCTTTCCCCACTCCCTGTTGGTACATTGGAAGCTCAAAATGTCGCTGAATACCTACTATCAAGCGCGGATTTGTTTTCAAACTACCTGTATGGAGCGGCTTGGCGTCGGTCATTTCTTAGAGCTATCCGCCTTCAATCCAGCCTTTGCAGGCCAGAAGGTCAACGTCTCTATCCGCTTGTGCGAAGGCCCCCCTCATAATCCTAGCTGCAGCCCCCCAGAAACCATAGATGCCGACTTGGCAAAGATATCCTTCCCCGCAGATAATGAAAAAAAGCTTGCTGCAGAAGAACAGCGACAACAGGATATCTTATTAGGTGCCAGTTTCTTTCCTCAACTTGAGCAGTATTATGCAGAAACTTAAAATATCCCCGACAATCAATTAATAATGACCGCTCATGCCATGAAAAACTTGCTCATGGTTGGTGCCGTCCCCTTTGGGTTTTTCCTCGTCAACACGCGAAATTTAGCCCTTATCAGCAAGCAACTCACCGCTGCTAAAGCCTCGCAATTTGCGCTTGCCGAGCCAACTAAAAATCCTAATCCCGACTGGTTTTATCGTGCGGACTATTATGCATTACCTCCCGAGTATAAAACCCGCTTTGATTACGCCATGGAGTACAAATCCTACTGTGGCGCCATGAGTTATCGCAACTACGATGGCGCCTTAATCAAAACCATTCCTGTCAATGGGAATAGACAGGAATACGTCGAAGTCAGGAAGCTAGCCCTGCTTTCATGCTTAGAAATGGGCGTCCCCAATGAAGCGCTACGCTCTGCCTATGACGGTCCCGCTTTTCAAGTGGGCGCGTTCCTGCTCGTGGGTGGCTTGGTACTTGGTTTCGTTACCTTAATGTGCGCTTCCCCAACCGTGCGTTATGGCGTTATTGGTAGCGAGTTTAACAGCACTTTGGGTGTGGTAGGTGCAGTTTGGGGAAGCACTAAGGAAACGGGACACTACTCCATGCAGACCAAAGTCGCCGCAGGCCTTTCGGCGGCTGCCATCATTGCGGGAGCAACAACCATCTTAGTGGCAAGCAGTAGCCTCCCCCTGACCAGGGCAGCAACGAGGGAAGATTTGGCCTCTACTACACAACTACGAGTTAACTTTGCTAAGCTTCTCGAGGAGCTCTGCCGCGCAGGGCAGTGCTCCTCAACAGCCAGGCTTTAAGCAAGATTTTCACTCTTGGGAGGTCCTTCGCTGCGCTCAGGATGACGCGAGATGCGCTCAGGATGACGAGATGCGCTCAGGATGACGCGAGATGCGCTCAGGATGACGAGATGCGCTCAGGATGACGAGCTACACTCATTCGTCATCCTGAGCACAGCGAAGGACCTCCCAAGCACAGAATGTGTGCTTTCTCAATTGGTATAGAACCAGGGCAGTTTTTTATAGGCATGAAAAGAGGCACTAGCTTCAAGAATATTGCGATCTTTAATTTCTGCCAAGGTATAGTGGGGCGCTTGCTTAGTAACTATTCTGCCATTGCCCTGGGCATCCACATCAAGGTAATAGCTCTTTTGAGCAAAGCTATCGAAGAGGGTGTAGGCGGCGCCCCGTGCAGAACAGGAGCTGTCATCATAGCAACTTCCCCGCGTATAACTGTCAGGACGGCGTATCCCAACGGTAAATTGCGCAATGCGTTCCAGTTCAAGCAAATTCTTGCCAAAGTAATCACCCCTAACCCGAGCTTGATCCTCAGCTAACAGCGGGGAAATCACCTTAAAAAACCTATTGGCTTTGGGGTTAACCTCCACCCGGCAGGAACCTATCTCACCATCACCAACCGTTGCCATCAATTCATCACCTAAAAAAATCCCCCCAGCAATATTATCACCTGGATCACTCAAAATCATTTCATACACCGGACCACCTATTTCATGGAGCGAACTTCCGGGTAAATAGCGGAGAGTACGAACCCAATAGGTGGCGCTGCTCTCCCCGAAATCACCCGAATCAATGCTCTCATCAGGATTCTCACCCATGGCAATCCTATATTTTCTGGCAAGACTCTGGGGTAGAGGGTTTTTCTCGTTATATACTTTTTCGAAAGAGGCTTTGAGATCACCATAGCGAGCAGTATCAACCAGGTGAGTGCCAAAAAGACACGGCTGCGCTTCGGCTGCAGCAGAGAGCGAGGTTGCCGTAGAAAAAAGTGCGAAACTTAGCAAAAACCCAGGTGTTGTTACCATGGTGATTTCCTCTAGAGATTATACATATCCTATTTTTAGGCAAAATTATTTCTCAATACATAGCGTATTTAATTGCTTTAAGAAAGGCGTTAGTTTTTCCCCGAAAGATACGCCACTATCTGCTGATAAGCGAGGGGATCGAGAAGAGCGAGTCCTTCCCGTACAAACATCTCGCCACTAAATTTACCGTCAGCCAAAACTCGGCGATAGCCAACAATATTCTTCCAGTTAAAACCTAGGGGAATTGCTACTTCTTGTTCAGCGTAAAGACTCATCACCAACTCATTGTCATAGTTTTTATCGATGCGATTATTTTTCTCGCTGGTGGGCATAGTCGCAATATCAAGAACCGCCAGTTTTTCCCTATACTCAGGATCTTTAAAGCCACCTATAGCCAAAATAACGTATACCCATCCATCTCGAGGTGATTTGTCATGTAAATGTACCGAGGCAAAACGCTTCGCCATCAATGGAGAACGAGAGGTAGAACGGAATTTTGCAGGCGTCCCTTCGTGGTAGTATTGATTAAGGTCATAATCGCCTTTCAAACTGCAAAGACCATTCCGACGTTGAAGCTCCTCGGGACCAAGATCGGTACCCATAAAGGTGTAGGCAACGACCCGAGGTAATTTTTGCATTTTTTTAGCAAACTTTTTTTGTTCAATCGACGAAAGATGCTCTGAGGTATCGAGAGAAGCAAGCATAGCGGCTGTCGACAAAGAATAGTGATTATTAACCACTAGCCCTAAAGTTGATTCGATCAACGGCTTGTCGTCAAAATCCTCAAGCACCTTTGCTCCTGAACGCTCCTCAGCAGCAAGCTGCTGATTTATGGGCGGCGAAATAAATTCCGTCTGCAAGCGATTGAGCTGTTGATAAAAACTAAATTTCGCCTGTTTATCTGCAAAAACAGCTTCAACAAACTCAGGACAAAGCTTAGCAGGTTTTATTATTCCCTCAAATAAGCTATCCATGCAGGGTGCATAAGAACTGCGCTGAATAATTTGCCAGGCGAGCTCCGAGGAGCTTTTCCGCAAATCATGCTTCAAGCTACCATCAGCAGCCAGAATATAAAGGGGCTTAATAGCCTGCGCCCGTAGTTGGGCAGGGAGATTCCAGGCCACTGAAAAAAACACCCGCTCGCCTGATTCTGAATCTACTACATAGAAAACTCCGGGCGGATCACCGCGAGGATCAAAAGACACCGCACAAGTACTTAGAGACGATAACGATGATTTTCCAGAAATAAGCTTACTGAATTCTTCATAGTTATCGTAGCCCAGATAATCAAAAATACTGGGAAAAATCGTTAGATGATCGCCAATTGGTAGTTCTCCGGCAAACTGCCCCTGGGGGAATTTTATTATTTCAGGAATTTCCGTCGTAGCATTATACAAACCGCAACAATGCCCGATACGATTGTCATTCCCTTCAGGAAATTGCCCCTTATCATAGAGAAACTCACCATGGTCGCTCACCACAACAATCAAGGCATCGTCGTAGTTCCCCTTAGCTTTCAAATGGCTTATTAACCTAGCAATTTGGTAATCTACCGCGCTTACGGCATTTTTATAGGAATTTTTGATCCGGGTAGCAAATTCAGGGCTAGGATTGTCCGGCCGATAGGCGTACCAATTGGGATTCCACGGAAAATTTGGGGTAAAAACCTGATAAAGATCCTTGAGAGGACCTAAATGTTCCGTGCCTTGACGAGGATAACCAAATTCAAGCCACGAGTACGGGTCGTGAACTCCGGAATAAAATACCAAGAACATCTGCCCATTGCGGGGAGAAGCCTCCACTTTGGCGATAAGATCTGAGGTTACTGCATGATCCCGATACGCTTGGTGATAGATAGTTTTATCATTCTCATCGCGACCATCAAACACAACCTTGGGCTCTTGTTGGGGCAGAGACTTTCCCCCCGGATTCGGGTAGCAAAAATCCACCAGATCTCTGGTTTTCAATCCATAGAGGCTTTGGAGATTAGAGTCCGCAGATTCGATCAAATCTTTCTTGCTGGTATAGGTTGCGCTGCTATTGATGCAAAACTGCCAGGGAGAACCATACATGTACAAGCGATAACCGCTGCGATGGAGAAGTTGAAGAAACGGACTGCCTAAGCTCCAATTATTACGTAATAAAACATCGCGATTGAATATGTGATCCGCATAAAAAAGACCGAAAGAAGAGGAATGAGTCACCGTCGAAGAGGAAAACGCATGCTTGAAGGTCAAGGACTCGTTCTTGAGTTCAGTAAAATGAGGCATTAACCCTGGGGTAGCGTAGTCTTGGCGCAGAGTGTCAACAAAGATAAAATAGATATTGGGTTTTTTATCGAGGCGATGTTGGCGTTTTTCAATAAAATTTTTTAGTTGTGCTTGATCGATTTTTTTGACTGCTCTGAAGGTTATTTTGCTCCTCTGATCACCTGACAAATCATCTTTAAGCAGCAGAGTTTTACAAGCAGTACTTACCAGCACAAAGAAAACCACCAAGGCCTTAATCACCGATTTTCCCCACCAAATAGTTTGCGATAATGTAACTAGTCGCTGGCGCGAAACTGCAAGCCGCCTCGGCGCAGCGGTTTTGCAGCCAGCGGCGTGTCCTGAGGAGCAAAGCGACGAAGGATCTGTCACGTGATATCCGGATGTTATGTGAAAGATCCTTCCTCACTGCGTTCGTCAGGACACGGCGCTGGCGCTTTCGCGCCAGCGCCTA
>JAHFAI010000039.1 GCA_023250635.1 Deltaproteobacteria bacterium
AAGCGCCCCCCCCGTCATCCTGAGCGAAGCGAAGGACCTCCCCTTCCCCTCGTTACCCATAGTGAGCTGGGAACTCTTCCGATGAAAACAGAGTTGAGAGGTCCTTCGCTGCGCTCAGGATGACGGGGGCTGGCTTATCATCCTAAGCGCAGCTCCGGTGGTTATATAAGCCAGCCCTCGTCATCCTAAGCGCAGCTCCGGTGGTTATAAGCGCCCCCCCGTCATCCTGAGCGCAGCTTCGGTGGTTATAAGCGCCCCCACCCGTCATCCTGAGCGAAGCGAAGGACCTCCCCTTCCCCTCGTTACCCATAGTGAGCTGGGAACTCTTCCGATGAAAACAGAGTTGGGAGGTCCTTCGCTGCGCTCAGGATGACGGGGGCTGGCTTATAATGACGGGGACTGCGCTTATAATCACCGGAGCTGCGCTTATAATCACCGGGGCTGCGCTTATAATCACCGGAGCTGCGCTTATAATCACCGGGGCTGCGCTTATAATCAGCGGAGCTGCGCTTATAACCACCGAAGCTGCGCTCAGACACACGGGGAGCTGCGCTCATTTAATAGTTGCCAGGCGCTAGCTTTCCTACTACACCTCGTTTGTAAGACGACGAATCTCCTCTTACTGCTTCATCCCAGCTGGCTAAAGTGCTGCCTGGGAGGTATACTTTCCAAGATAAACACTCCATGGTTTTCACCATTTAACGGGTAGGTATGATACCTTTACTTAGGCGCGTAGCTCGTTTTTTCTTTCCTATCGAAAAGCATGAATTAGCCAAATTCATGCCCACTTTTTTTATCTTTTTTATTCTTGCTCTTGTCTATGACATGTTACGCAGCCTTAAATCCTCCTTGGTGGTGGCCGAGGCCAGTATCGGCGCCGAGGTAATTCCCTACATCAAGGTCTGGGCCATGTTGCCCGGCGCCTTTATTTTCACCACCGCCTATCTGTACTTGGCAAGCAAATTTACCCGAGAAAAAACCTTTTATATAATGATGTCATTTTTTGTGGCGTTCTTCGTTTTTTTCCTGCTCTTTCTCTACCCCAACCGCAATGCCCTCGAAGGTACTTTGCTCGCCGAACTGGCCAGCCGCTGGCTACCCAGTGGGGTGCGCGGCTTCGGGGTAATGCTGCAGAGCTGGCCACAAACCTTGTTTTATGTCTTTACCGAATTATGGGGAGCCATCCTTCTCTCCACTGTTTTTTGGGGTTTTGCTAACGAAGTTAATACCATCTCCGAGGCGAAACGCTTCTACCCCTTCTACTTAATGGGGGCAAATCTAGCAGCCATCGTCGCCGGACGCATGGGGGTAAGCATCTCCAATTTGACCTATAATCCTGGGCTTCCCTACGGTGAGACGGCCTGGGACCAAGCGCTTTTCTATTTTTTGCTCACCACCATTATTGGTGGGCTGGCGGTGATGGGCTTATTTCGCTGGCTCCATTGGCGTGAACTGGTCAACCCCGGTAGTAATCAGAGCCTCCATCGCGGCGAAAAAATCAAGCTGGCCCTGGGCGAGAGCTTTTCCTACCTCCGACGCTCCCCCCACCTGCTGTTTATTGCCCTCTTAGTGCTCTCCTACAATACCATCTTCAACCTTAGTGACATCCTCTGGATGGATCAGTTAAAAATGCGCTACCAGAACAATGTCAGTGGCATGATGGAGCATATGAGCGAGGTAACCACCGTTACCGGCATCTTAGCTTTTTTTATTTCCCTGCTGGTTTCGGGCAATCTTCTTCGTTATGCAGGCTGGCGTTTCACCGCTCTCGTAACCCCCGTTGCTTTAGCACTAACTGCGGGGGCTTTTTACTTCTTTTTGCTGGCCAATTCGTGCAGCTGGGCAGAGATCATCCGCGAAAGTGTCTGTCGAGTCGATACGGCGATGATTCTCTGGATTGGCGCTCTGCAAATGAGCGTCAGTCGTGGTTGTAAGTACACGGTCTTCGATACCTCAAAAGAAATAGCCTACATCCCCCTCAGCATCCAGGAGCAGCGCTATGGTAAGGCTGCCATCGACGGGGTAGGTTCACGTTTTGGCAAGTCCTTAGGCTCCCTGGTTTATCATGTGTTGTTTTTTTGTTGCGCCAGCATCACCGATACCGTTCCTTACGTAGCCCTGATTATTTGCGTGATTTTCCTGGTGTGGTTTTTCGCGATTTTCCGCCTCGCCCGCTATGTGGACTAGTCCTGCGACGAGGCAGGGGACGGAGTTTAGCGCCACTAAGCTGAGCGCTAATTTCTTCGCGAGGAGAGGGCAGATGGAAGAGATTGCCCTGGAAGAGATCGACCCCAAGTTCCTGCAAAGCTAACATTTCACTCAGGGTTTCAACCCCCTCGGCAAGCACGAGAATTTTGTTGATCGCTGCCGCGTTAATAATCCCTTGCACATAGGACTTCCTCACCTCATCTGCGGCTATGCCCTTTATCAGCAAGCGATCGAGTTTAATCATCCCCGGCTCGATGGCGATAATTCGGTTAAATCCCGCATGACCCTTACCAAAGTCGTCAATAGCAATGTCGTGATGACGCGAGGCAATAGCTGCTTTCGCTTGGAGGAGCAGCTCGTGGTTATTGATAGCCTCTGATTCAGCGATTTCAAAAGTTATGGGTTTTGCCTGCTCCATAGTGCTCAGCAATTGGTCGATATAATAACAATTGCGCGGCAGAATATTCGCTGTTAAGCGGCCGGGCAGTTCGCCAAAATTACGAACTGCCATCCGTAGACAAGCCTGATCCAGCTCAAGGCTCAGCTTCACCATCCGAGCCATGGTAAAAAGCACCTCGGGACCAAGGAAGCGGGGGTCAAAATAAAACTGTCCCCGTTGCTGAAATAACACTTCAACTTTTTCCTGATTAATTCTGGTCAAGGCCTCAAAACCGTAGAGACAAGGCGCCAACTGCGCAAGGGATTTCTCCTGCAGCGCTCGGTTGAGCCGAGGGGCGCTAAGGTTTTTGGCGTAAAAAATCCCCTGAAAGTGCGTGGTCAAGTAGCTATCGCTTTGAATCAACAGCTGCATAAATTCCTTTTGTCGGGCGGCAATGCGTTGCTGCTGAATCAAGGCCGTTTGCCTACTGGTGGCTAAGAGCATATCCACCGCCTCGTAGGGATCGATGCAGGGGTTATGGACAATGGTGTCATAGCCTAAGTAAAAATGCGGCATAGCGTTGAGATCCAGGGGAACAATCGAGCCCTTAGAGCCGTGAGCAAATTCTCGCCACAAGGCCTGCTGAATCGTCGCCATAATCCGCTCCGTAAGAGCCTCCAGCTGTCCGGGGTTGGGCGCTCCCTGACGGGCCCGGGGGGGATCGAGGAGAATATAGAAGAGGTTATTGTTCTGGGTGCTATGAAAGAGCTTGTCCTGCTGACGAAAACTCCCACTCTTGCCCCAGAGGGAGAAGAGCAGGTTCTGAAAGAAGCTTCGCAAGCGATGGTAAGTCTGGCGCCCGTAAGCAATGGCTATGCTGCGAAACTCGCTGGTATCGATGCAGATGGCACTTAGATACCCGTGCCGGTGGAGCAGCTGGATGGCATAGGCAGGGGGTAAAACACCAATGGCTGCATCCTCGGCCCGAGCCCCTTTGGTCAAACCGAGGGAGGGGAGTTTCTCAAGGGCATTAAAAATAGCCTCGAGCTGGTTTTCTGGCTGCCACAGCAGGGAACTGCTAAACTGATGTTGTTGGGTAAGGGCGAGGTGTTCCTCACTATAGAGAGCAATCACCGGCACCCGCCCCCCCCAGGCGTTGATAATATCGAGCCAAGCCTGAAGTGCCATGCGCGGATGGCTGCAGCTGGCGACAATGGTGTCGATGCTGCTCTTAGCTTGATACAGCTGGTCGAGGCTCTGGCGTTTCTGCAAATCAAGAAAGATCGCGCTTAATTGGCGATCTTTGCAAACCCGTTTAAAGGCGCTTATTTGCGGGGACGAGGCTAAGAGAAAATAAATCATAGCTTTTCCAGCTGAAGGTATTCCGTACTAGAGGTTCGACATTTTACACAAAAAATTTATCGGCAAGAGGGAAGGCGAATTTGGCCCTTTATTTATTTCTCGCAGAAAGGAAACTATAAACAATCCACAGGTTCTGTGGATAACTGGTCATGCCCATGACCAAACCTGTTGGGGGACAATGTATTGCCCGAATTGATTAAAATTTAGGCAGAATCGTAGCCGATGACATGTTTTTACCTTACTCGCCGGAGGTACTCGGTGCTCTTAAACAACTATGAGAACAATATAAGCAACTTGGCAAAAACCTATAATTTTACCATAGCTCTACCAGAAAGTAGAGATCCGAGGATGATTGCCGCTTGGCAATTTTTGCTCAAAAATAATGCAGTAAAAAGGCTTTACCTCTTTTTAAGTGCGGCGGAGCTTGCCGAGGACTGCAGGCGGGCGGGGTTTGCCCTCGCTCCCCATCGCCATAAAATTATCGCCGTAAAGGACGAAATCCCTGCCATAGCTGAGAAAACCCTTAAGCATATCATGGTTCTTGCTAAAAATAAAAACAAAAATTATCCCGAAAAAGATCTCTTGACTTTTGCAGGTGAGCCCCTCTATCAAGCGGGTTTTTTAAGTGCTTCTGGCCTCTGTAAAGCCAGCGTAGCCGGCGCCGTGGCAACAAGCGCCGCCGTGATTAAAGCGGGCCTTGCCACCGTGCCTTTGACCAGCGGCATTACCACCCTCAGTAGTTCCTTTGTGATGGTGCGTTCTCCAGCCCAGGGAGACGATGAGCTGCTGCTGTTTGCTGATTGCGGAGTGGTGGCAGAGCCCAGTAGCCAACAACTTGCTGACATCGCCGGCGCCAGTTGTCGCACCTGGCAGGCCCTCCATCCGGGACTAGAGCCGGTTGTGGCATTTTTGTCGTTTTCTACCAAGGGTTCTGCCGAACACCCCAGCCTGAGCGTGGTCCGCGAAGGTTTAGCCTTATTCCAACACAGCAATCCCGAGATAGTCAGCGATGGAGAACTGCAGTTTGACGCAGCTTTTTCCGCCGAGGTAGGACTCCGCAAAAGCCCCCGCAGCCCGGTACCGGGCAAAACCCGGATATATATTTTCCCCAGCCTCGCCGCAGGTAATATTGCCTATAAAATAGCTGAGCGCCTTGGGGGATTTTCCGCCTATGGACCAATCCTCCAGGGGTTTTCCCGTGGTTTTTCTGATCTTTCTCGCGGCTGCAGTCCGCGAGATATCGTGATGTCGGTGTACTACACGATTATTCTTAACTCTGCGGGCCCATCCGAATAGTCTCTTAAAGTCGGTAGCTTCCCTGCTTTTTCCAAGGGCCTGAAATGTAACTTCTATTAAAGTTAAATTCACAATCCGGCAATCCCGCCAAATGTTACTTGTTGCATAGCTATCCATAGTTATTGTTTATTTATAGTAATAGTTTCGCTCCTTTTTAGACAACAGCTTCCGTTTTGAAGGTGATCCCAATGGTCAAATCAGAGCTCGTGGAAAAGCTTGCTGAACGAGCAGGCATTACTCTCTTTAAGGCGGAAGAGCTGGTGGATTTGTTTTTTAACAGTATTACCAACGCTCTCTGTCAAAGTGGGCGCGTAGAAATCCGGGGCTTTGGGGCTTTTTCGGTAAAAGAGTACCAAAGTTACACCGGCCGCAATCCCAAGACGGGCGATGAAGTTCGGGTTCGTCCCAAGCGCCTGCCGGTCTGGCGCACCGGCACCGAGTTACGGCAGCGGGTGGATTCTCATTTTAACCAGTAGACCAAAAATGCTAATTTGTAGCAGCAAGCTACAAATTAAGCGTTCCAGACCTTAGATAGGCCATCCACAGGCTTATTGGTAAGCTCATCCCAGGTTAGCAGTCGGCGCTCACCCCTGAGTGAACGCCGCTTCCTAGGGAGCTGACTTGAGGTGACGTCCCCGAGATGCTTCTTGAGCTCATCAGCGGTAAACGACGCTACTCTCTCCCCTTCATCTTTGATGAGCGGTATGATTCCTTTGCTGCGAAGAAGAGTTTCAGCACAGGACAAGCCAAATTTCTTTTCAAATAGAGCAAAATTTACCGCGTTTTTATCCGCATCTGCCAAGGCACCAAGGAGAGCAGTGCCCTGTAAGGTACTTAATTCTTCGCTTGCTGATTCGCGATCGAGATAAGCTATGGTCCCTTTCGTCCGCGCTTCGAAAGGAGCCGCGTAAGCAAGCCCCTGTTCATCTATTTTTAAAGTACTGAGGGTACCGTTGGAGGGATCGTATAAAACCACATCGGCTTTACCGTAGTCAAGGAGGATTGCCTTGCCCTTTTGAACTCCGAAATTTTCAGGTTTTACATCACGGTGAAAAACAGCCAATGTATATTCTTTGCCATCTAAAGAGAATGGTACCCCTTGGTGAAGCGCGGTAAGCTGCGCCTGTAGAGCAACTTGAAGCTCCTCTCCTTGTCGCGAACCAAGAGTCTGACTTTTTTCCAATTCTCTTGCATAAGGGGTTAAGGTGACAAAGCTAGTCCCTTGACTTCGGTCCAGCACAGAAAGAATGGGGGTATTTAATGCCATCTCGGGATGAGCTTTAGAGATTTCATCAAGGGCCAAATATCTCGCCCGTTCCTGCATTTTTTCCTGCATCCATGTCTCAATATCTGCCTGGGTTTTCCTATGTGGCTTTGGTCTCTCGGTTTTCAATAAATAGATTTTTCCATCAAGGGTGACCTTGCGTATGGAAAAAAAAGTTCCCTGGCTAGGGGGAGGACTTGCTTGGATTTCAGCGCGAACTTCCTCGTAGAAATCGAGATCTTCTTGATGACCAGCCCTGCTTATTTTTTTCGAAAAATTACGAGCGCGTAATTGGACGAGCCGGATTTCGGCTTCGCGGGGAGCGAAAGCTAGATTAACAGCGCTGCGGCTCTCCTGGATAGGTAACGGTGGGGGGGCGTCTGCTCTGGTCCAAGTTGCAAATTCGTTGTCGCGCACAAATTTGGGGACTTCTTTCCCGCCGGTTTGTTCATAGATGACATCGCCAAGGCCAAAAGTGCGAGTTTGTTTAGGGCGCACTCTTGACAGAGGGTCTACAACGGACAAGACTGCTCCGAAGCCACGAAAATTCCAATAATTGAGGAATTCTTCAGCTTCAGCTGAGCTGGCGGCGGTGAGTGTTCCTTGCACGCAGTAGGTGAGATTGGGAAGATCGTCAATTGGTTTATTGCTATAATTGCTCACCAAGAAATACTTCTCAGCGCCGGTGGCAAAAAAATCGTGAACCACCGCAATGGTGAAACAGCCAGGTGGGTTAGGGCTTTGCAAGCCTCCATAGCGATAGAGGCTGCCGTTTAAAGCAAAGTCGACAATAGCAAGTCCAAGGTTGGTATATTCGGAAATTTCATCTGCGGTGATAAATCGTTGAGGAGCGGAAGTATCTAGGCCGCCTGCCTTAGAGATGCTGAGCTCCTGTTTTTTTCCTTCGGCTTCGAGGGTTAACCTCTTGGAGGTACCTTCAACCACAGGAGCCGAGGGCTGGTCGCCATTGGTGGGAGACCCGACATGGCGATGCTGACAGGCAAGAATAGGGAAAAGCAGGAAGAATATAGCCAGGCGCACTGCAGTTTGTGCTCTCTGTCTGTGCATATCTAGAGACCTCCAAGCCTTGAGTAGTTGTACAGAGGTGATCGGTATTTTACCGCGGAAGCATAATTTCTAGAAACCAGCTCATAAATTATTTCTCGTAAACATTTGAAATTACTATAATTTTTATGTACAATCCCTAAATTCTCAATCGCCCACGTCTCCACCGGCGTTGAACGACTGTGCCCACGCCTGCGTCTGAGCAAGAGGTGCAAAACCGTGCAGCAGCAAAAATGCCTCCCCAGGCTGGAAGCTGCGTCCCTTGTCCACACTCAACTGCATATGCCAATCGTTATACCCGAGACTATCGGTCAAGGTTAATTCGATACTCAGGCGCTGGTCCTCACCCGGGCTTAGCCGCAAAAACTCCGCAGAACGCGCCTTGGCATCAGCGATAATATCGGGATGCTCTTCAAAATACGCTGCTAAAGCAGACTGCAGCCGATGTCCTGCCCAAGCTGGAGCACCCTCGGGTGCAAGCACCAGCTCCGCCGCCTGGGTCCACTCTCCCCGCGCTAAGCAGCGTAACAAGGCAAAAAGCGCGTTTTTCAAACTGACGGCAAAGACCTTCTCCTCCTCGAGACGAGACAAAGCCGCAGAACTGACGCTCCCTCCCTCCACCGGCTTAACCCAGCGAGGATCGCGAAGCTTTTCCCATTCGTCGATCAAACTCGAATCGGTAATTTTGAGAATCACCGCAAAATAATCGATAATATCGTCGATGGCATCGTTCTTTAAGTCAAAGGGAATGGTCTGCACCAGCACCCGATAGACGTTAGAAAGATAGCGCAATAACAAGCCCTCGACCCGCTCGAGATTGTAACTTTTGATGTATTCAGCAAAAGACTGAAAGGTTTCGTACATATCGCGGGCAATCGACTTGGGATAAATATTTTCCTGCCCCACCCAGGGGTGCTTGGCAGCAAAGGCATTAAAAGTAGTATAAATAAACTCTCGATGGGGCTTAGGGTATTCGAGTTTCTCCAGCTCCTCCATCCGCTCGTCGAACTCCACCCCCTCGGCCTTCAGCTCAAATAACTTTTCCCGTTTCAAGCGGTCAAGCTGACGATTGAGGATCAAAAGCGGGTTTTCCACAATGGATTCCACGAGGGTCAATACCTGCAGGTGATACTCCTCGGCCATAGGATCAAGCAAACCCAGGGTATCAAGCAGGTACAAAGACAGGGTCTGGGTAAGAGAAAAATCAGCTTGCAAATCCACATGCAAACGCACCTGGCGGCGATCGCTCTCGGGATCGTTGACAAATTCCACAATCTGCTTGTCGAGCAAGGAACGCAGCAGCTGAAAACCACGCTTACGAAGATGCACCTTGGCCTTAGGGGTCTCGTGGCAGGTCTTGAGCAGCTGGCGCAAATCTTCACAGCCGCCTGCGGGGCGCGCCAGCATATTCAAAATCAAGGCATGGCTCACCTGAAAACTTGAGGTGAGTTTTTCTGGAGGCGAAGATACTAACAACTTAAAGGTATCTTCATTCCAGAGGACAAAGCCTTTTTCTGGAGGCTTAGCCCGCACTATTTTCTTGCGTAACTGGGGATTAAGCGCCGCTTTGCGCTCCATTTTAAGGTTCTCAATCACATGAGCGGGCGCTTGCGCCACAATGCTGCCGCGCAAATCAAAACCCTTGCGTCCAGCCCGGCCGCTGATCTGATGAAAATCGCGCACCGCCAGTATTCGGGTCTTATCCCCGTCGAACTTACAGAGCTGGGTAAAGAGCACCGTACGTAGGGGAATATTAACCCCCACCCCGAGGGTATCGGTCCCACAAATAAGCTTAAGTTTGCCTTTTTGGGCCAAGCTCTCCACCAGAACTCGGTACTTAGGCAACAAGCCCCCATGATGGAGACCAATGCCGTGACGGAGAAGCTTTTTTATTTCTTTGCCGTAGGGGCTGGTAAAATCCGAATCCACCAAGAGAGCCGCTATTTCTTGTTTTTCAGCTTTGCTACAAAAATCCAGACTCAAGAAATTCTGGGCGGTATCAGCGCATTCTCGCTGAGTGAAATTAACGAGGTAAATAGGTGCCTTCCCCTGGGCAAGCAGTTCTTCTACCGTTTGCAAGAGCGGGGTATCGCGATAACTAAAATCAAGGGGCACCGGACGCTCGTTGGCTTGCACCGTTACCGTAGGGCGCGCCGTCAACTCCTTAAGATAGCCTTCGAAAGCACTGGTCTCTCCCAGGGTAGCAGACATCAGCAAAAATCGGCATTGGCTTAAGGTGAGCAGGGGAATTTGCCAGGCAGATCCCCGTTCGCGATCAGCATAGTAATGAAATTCATCGAGAATAACTTCATCCACCGGAGCATGCTCCCCGTGGCGGAGTGCCAGGTTTGCCAAAATCTCGGCAGTACAACAGATTATCGGCGCCTCGCTATTGACGGAAGCATCGCCGGTCACCATCCCCACCCGCTCAGGACCAAAGCTCCGACACAGGGCCAAGAATTTCTCGTTTACCAGCGCTTTGATCGGCGAAGTATAGTAGGAACGTCGCTGGTGAGCGAGCCCATGAAAATGCAAGGCGAGGGCGACGAGAGACTTACCCGAACCCGTCGGGGTGCTCAGAACGACGTTTGCTCCTGAAAATAGCTGAATTATAGCTTCTTCTTGGGCTGGGTAGAGTTCCAGCCCCATCTGCTGCGACCACTCAAGAAAGAGATCGAGAATATCTGCGTCGGCCTCCTGGGCAAAGCGCTCGAGATAGGGGACCAGGCTGGTTTTATCGACCAAGGGCACGGTGGTGTCTTCCATGGGGGGCTTTCGTAATGAGATGGCGCCTATTTCGAGATACCCACCAAGGGTACGGCTATTATATATTCTGGTCTGTAAGGTTTTTCACTGGGGAAGGCGAGAGAAATGTTGTCGGTATCCCCTCGAGGTTAAGCGTAACGATGACTATAGGTTTCCTGCAGCGCTATGGGCTGGCACTAAAAATCAATGGCTGGCCAAAAATCCTCGTACCGAGCTTGCTCGGTCAGCTGCTGGGGAGCTTGGTAGCTACGCGCTTTACCCTGCGGGGAGCCGGACTGCCCCTTGCTTTTACCCTTGCCGGTCTCGTCTACATTCTCCTCCTCAACGATTGGGGCGATGAGGCGGTGGACCGCATCAAACGCCGGATGTTTCCCCACAGCTCGGGCCCTAAGACCCTACCCGATGGCCTTCTCCCTCGTGGTCAAGTGTTGCGGGGGGGAATACTCGCGCTGCTCCTGGCCTTGGGCTGTGCTGCAGCCCTCAGTTCAGGGGGAGGGCGCCCCTGGTTCTTGCCTGGGGCTGGGCTAGGGGTGCTCTTATTTCAGGCCTATAGTTTTGCTCCCTGCAAACTAAATTATCGCGGCGGTGGTGAACTGCTCGAGATGCTCGGTGTCGGTGTGCTGCTTCCCTGGCTGCATGCCTACGGACAGGCAGGAGTACTCTGGCACCCCCTCTATGGCTACGGCGGAGGCTTTGCCCTGCTGAGTTTGGCCAGCGCCTTAGCCAGTGGTTTGAGCGATGAGGAAAGCGATTTGGTGGGAGGCAAGCGCACCTTCATCACCCTCTGGGGGAATGATCGCGTGCGTAAGCATATCGATCATTTGCTGATCTTCGCCGGAACTGCCTGGTTATTCGTTGCCCTGGAGAGACGGGAGAGCAGCCCCTGGTGGCTAATGCTCGCACCCTTGGGCTGTTTATGGTACTTCGGGTGGCGCCTTCGTCAATTGAGCGCTGAGGCAGTGACCCGAGCTTTTGCGGCCCAATCAGCCTACAAGAAAGTGCTTCATCACGGAATCTGGGTGAGTACCCTCGTCTTAGCGCTTGTCCTTGGACTCGCCGAGCGAATTTTTTACTAAAAGGTACCAAGCATGAAATCGCGTAAATCTCAGCAAAGACGCAGTCTGTGTGCAGCCCGAGTACTCGTCCCTGGAGAACAGGGTGGCTATCAGATCAGAGCTGCACGCCTCGAATGCGAAGGCAGCCTGCTTAAAACCGTCGAACTCTTCAGCCCGGAGGAATACGCGCACAAAGTAGCCCTCTGGCAAAAGTACGATGCACAACTTGAAATTTTTGATGCCCGCTATCTGCTCACCCCGGCATTTATTAATGCCCACACCCATCTAGCGATGAATTGTTTTCGTGGAATCGATCTTGCCCCGAGCGGGGTTAAGCACAACATGGTCGAAAACCTCTTCTTTGCTTGCGAAGCACGCTTGAGCGCTGCTGATGTCCGTGCTTTTACCCGGATGGGGGCCTACGAAAGCTTGCTCGCGGGAGTGGGTTTTGTTTGGGATCATTACTATCATGGGCAGGCTATTGGCGAAGCCCTTGCCGACACCGGGCTCAGTGGGGTCGTTGCGCCAACCCTCCAAGATTTGCGTGGTCCTGGTAAGGCCCAGTGGGAAGAGCAATGGCAGGCGACTGAAGACATCAATCGCGGCACGAAATTTCGTGAACACGGCATCTTTGCCGCCTTTGGTCCTCACGCCACCGATACAGTGAGCAAGGAACTGTGGCAGAAAATCAGCACTGCCTGTGCTAAACTCGAGCTACCGTTGCACGCCCATCTCGCCCAATCCTGCGAGGAGTGGCAACGCGCTAAAACCCTGCATAGTGCTAGCCCCAGCGAGTATCTCGAGCGTATCGGCGTACTGAGTAGCAATGGTGCTCATCAGCTTTTTGCTCACGGCATCTTCGCTGATCGTCAGGATCTCCGCTTGCTGCACCGCGGTAAACAAACCCTGGTGTTCTGTCCCTTTTCGGCAATGATCTTTGCTTTTCCGGCTAACCTTATGGCCTGGGAAGCCGAAAAAGTACGCTGGGTGGTGGGCAGCGACTGCGCCGCGAGTAACGACAGTATGAACCTCCAAAAAGAACTGCGCGCCGTTTCGGGCTTTCCCCTGCAGCAGCTTTCCTACGCCAAATATTATCAGCAGTATCTTGAAGGCCAGGCTTCTTCACCGCTGCCCTTGGCGGCAGAACGCCATAAAATCTGGGAAGATAGCACGAAATTTCGTGAAGCCGACTGGCTCCTCGCCAAGGTTTGGGATCTACCCGGGGAGTTACACCCCCAGGTCAAGGTCGGCAAGCTAAGCCCCGGCTATTTAGCAAATCTCGTGGTTTGGGATAGCCATGCCCCAGCTTTTTGGCCGGGCGATAAGCTCCGTAGCCTCGCTTTTGGGGATACGGCAGCGAGTATTCACGGGATGATGGTGGCCGGACAATGGCTGGGAACGAGCGGTAACTTTGCGGCGTCACTGCTGGAGTCTGCGGAGTACAAAGCTGCCGAAGCAGAAGCTCGAGAGCGTCTACACGCTCTGCTCGCGCCATGATTTTACGAAAACTATTTGTAACTAGTCGCTGGCGCGAAATAGCATATTTCGTGCCGCGACGTGTCCTGAGGAGCAAAGCGACGAAGGATCTGTCACGTGATATCCGGATGTTATGTGAAAGATCCTTCCTCACTGCGTTCGTCAGGACACGGCGCTGGCGCTTTCGCGCCAGCGCCGTGTTACTCGTGTTTTTGCTTATCTCACCCATAGTGCAGTTGACCGCAATTAAAGTGTGTCCCTGAAGTAAAGAAATAAAAGCAAAATCCGAATCTTCATTTAAAGTATTCTAAAGTATTCTGAAGTATTCTTTTTGCAAGAGTAGAGGTAGGCATAATGAAGTATCTACATTTGATATTTACACTCTATCTCTGTGTTTTTTGTGAGCAACAACTACCGCTAGGGACATTAAGCAACAAAGGTGCTAGCGAAGTCACAGAAGATACGTCCAGCGCTGAGACAACTGCCGAAGACAACTCCAGCGAGTCTGCAGCAAGCGGAGCCACAGGAGCAAGCGGAGCCACAGGAGCAAGCGGAGCCACAGGAGCAAGCGGAGCCACAGGAGCAAGCGGAACCACAGGAGCAAGCGGAACCACAGGCACCTTGATACCAGCAACGAGCGAGCCGTCTGCAGCCTTACTCGCCATAAGCCCCGCCGAAGGGCCTATAATCAGCATTCCAGATACGTTAACCATCACTTTTTCTCATGAAATAGCCCTGCCAAGCGCGGAGTCACTGCGTATTACTGGCACATGCGCTCTGCTTCCTAAGCTTAGTAGTACTGTAACCCTCGATAGCACCAAGATGATTGCTACAGCGGCTTTGGCCGGAGGCAGTTGCACGGACGGGCAAACCATAGTTTTAAAGCTTGATCCTACCTTGATAAAGAATCTTGCCGGCACTCAAATTACTGGTGCAGACAAAGAAATAACCTATACTTTCGCTGCTTCCCCCACGTTAGTTTCCATATACCCTGCAAGTAACTTGTTCAACGCTTTGCCCACCACAATACGGGCAACCTTTGACAAGGCGATGACCCCTCTCACCGCAGAAAACTTTGTGATAAGCGGAAGTTGCGCGTCGCTACCCACCGTTGACAGCGTTAGCATGAATAGCGATAAGACCGTTGCCATCGCAAGCCTTTCGGGATTGGCTTGCGCCAATTTTAGCTCCTTAATTGTCAGCCTCGATCCTCGTAAACTTAGGAACGACAAAGGGATTGCTGGTATCGGCAGTGTCCAGTCCACTAATTACCTTCTTGATATCGATGATCCTACGGCAACGCTCAGTGCCCCTTCGGCACTATTGATCAATGATGACGGCACAACATCAATGACTTTGACCTTTGCTCCAGGAACCGGAGGAGCTCCTATAAATAGCAATACTCTCACTGCGGCCGGAGCAGGTATTGCCATCACCACAGTAAGTGGCATCACCTCTTGCTCTCTAAGCCTTACCTCGATAACAACAACCTCCGCAACGGTAACCCTTAGTTCTTGTAGTGGCAATGGCTCCCTGACCGTTCATGCAGAACCCGGCGCCGCCTCCGATACTGCAGGAAATGCTACTTTGATCTCTGCGGATAGTTCGTTAATTACCATCAGTAATCTTGGACCAACGCTCATAGACGTTAGCCCTGCTTCCCAGACGCTTGCAAGCTTGCCTGGCGTAACAGTTACCTTCAGCACAGCAATGGCTTCCATAACAGAATCAAGCTTTCCGCTTTCGGGCACCTGTACGGTCATGCCTACTCCTTATCTTGTTATGGACGAGGAGGGCGTATTGGCAACTATTTCTTTTATCGGAGGCACCTGCAACAATGGAGAAATTCTCACGATGACCATCGATTTAAGCAAATTAACCGATCTTGCGGGAAACACCGGGAGCGGTCTTTATACCCGCAGCTTTACCCTCGACACGATTCTACCAACATTGCTTAGCTCTACACCTGCCGATAGCACCAGCTCTTCATCGCCGCTTAGCTCCTTTGCGTTAAGCTTTTCCGAAGCGGTGGAAGCGAGAGTTGATAATTTTAGTTTGAGCACAAGTACGTGTACCACAGAACCCACCATTTCGTCGGTTAGTGGGAGCGGAACGTCGAATGTGACCGTAAACCTTACGGGAGGCAGCTGTAGCGATGGACAGTCAGTCAATCTCACGATTGCCTTGGGTTCTATCCTTGATTTGGCAGGAAATGTGGGGCATGGCGACCCGGTCATTACCTATAATGTATCTTATTTAAAGATCTTTTCTACCGCAACGGCCTATAATGGTAATTTAGGAGGAATCAGCGGTGCAGATGCTTTATGCAACTCAGATGCCAATAAACCAACGGGTGGTGGGACTTACAAAGCAATGCTAGCGGACGGTAGCAATCGCTATGCCTGCAGTGACAGTACTTGTAATACCCATCTGAATTGGGTGTTACAGGCAAGCACTGCTTACTATCGTTCCAACGGAACTACCCTGATTGGAACAACTACAAATAAAGCGGTTTTTTCCTTTAATTTAACTAATTCCATGGGTGGATCAAGTGTTCTGGCGTGGACAGGCTTAGAGGGAAACTGGACCACCGCGAGTTCGATTAATAGGTGCTCCAATTGGGCTTCGTCAAGTTCTTCAAGTTATGGGCAAGGTGGAAATACTGCCAATACCGCTTCGTCCTCCATTAATAATTTTGATATTACCTGCTCAAATTCGGCAAGAATCATCTGCGTAAAACAATAGAGTTGTCTCATAATTAGATTTTGCTGAAAAAGGGCCGCCTCCCGGCGCCCTTTTTCAGCAAAATCTAATTAAAAGCATTGCAGCACTAAGCAGCGATACAAAATCGAAGCGGATGTGGAAACCCCCGCTATTGAACTCGAACCTGTTGGTCGCTGCAGGAACAAGCTCGCGAGACCCTGCCTCTTCAAGAACTTAATTTTGATGATATGGAACTGAGTCCCGAATTGGAGCTGGCCGCAACCGTGCTGGCTACGGGACTCCATAGCATGCTGAATAAACGCAGTTACGGGGACACGCACAAATGGAGCGGAAAACGGGGTTCGAACCCGCGACCTCCAGCTTGGGAAGCTGGCGCTCTACCAACTGAGCTACTTCCGCGTTGGAGTGTCTAGCAGTAACAAAACTCGTAGCCTTGTGCAAGGGCATCTCGCCTTTTTGCCAAGGAGCTGGGAGCATGCTATATATATTCCCCTCTACCCTCCTCCCACCAGGAGTAAAAATTAATGGCTTACTACCCGCATCTATTGGCTCCCTTGGACCTTGGTTTTACTAGCCTGCGTAATCGCGTGCTGATGGGCTCGATGCATACGGGCCTCGAGGAAGAAAAAGATGGTTTTGCCCGTATGGCGGCTTATTACGAAGAACGCGCCGCTGGCGAAGTCGGGCTCATCGTTACCGGGGGAGTCGCTCCCAACCGTCTGGGCTGGGTGGGGCCATTTGCCGCAAAGCTCTCCACTAATAAAGAAGCACAACAGCACCGCCTGATTACCTCTGCGGTACATAATGCGGGCGGAAAAATCGCCCTGCAGATTCTCCATGCCGGGCGCTACGGTTATCACCCCTTTACGGTGGCTCCCTCGCGGATTAAAGCACCAATCGTCCCTTTTACCCCCTGGCCTCTGCCTCATTGGGGGGTAAAAAAAACCATTGCCGATTTTATTCGCTGTGCTGATCTTGCTCAGCAAGCGGGATACGATGGGGTGGAAATTATGGGCTCCGAGGGCTACCTTATCAATCAATTTATTGCCCCTCGTACCAATAAGCGCCAGGATCAGTGGGGCGGCAGTTTTGAAAAACGCATTCATTTTCCCCTAGAAATCGTCAGGGGCGTACGCCAAAAAGTAGGTAAGAATTTTATTATCATCTATCGGCTCTCCATGCTTGATCTGGTAGAGGGGGGAAGCGACTGGCACGAAGTTGTAAGCTTAGGACAACAGGTTGAACAAGCCGGCGCAACCATGATCAACACCGGTATCGGCTGGCACGAGGCGCGCATTCCAACCATCGCCACCAAGGTGCCGCGCGCCGCCTTTGCCAAAGTAACCCAAAAACTCAAGGGTAAGCTGGGGATTCCCCTGATTACCACCAACCGCATTAATACCCCCGAGGTGGGCGAGCAGCTTCTTGCTGATGGTATTGCGGATATGGTTTCCATGGCCCGTCCCTTCCTAGCTGATCCCGCCTTTGTTAAAAAAGCCCGTCTCGGCCAAGCGGCGCTGATCAATACCTGTATCGCCTGCAATCAGGCCTGTCTCGATCATGTTTTTGAACGAAAAATCGCTAGTTGCTTAGTCAATCCCCGGGCCTGCTATGAAACCAAGTTCAAAGAAGAAGCGTGCAAACAGCCCCAACGATTTGCCGTAGTCGGTGCAGGACCTGCAGGCTTATCCTTTGCTTGTCATGCGGCAAAACGCGGTCATCAGGTTACTCTCTTCGAGCAAGGCGATAGTATCGGTGGGCAATTTAACCTCGCTAAACGTATTCCTGGCAAAGAGGAGTTCTACGAAACCCTGCGTTATTTTTCCGAGCAGCTCAAACTCCATAAGGTTGATCTTCGCTTGGGACAACGGGCCGAGCTCCCTAGCCTTAAAGACCAGGGATTTGCGGCGGTAATTGTCGCTAGCGGTATACTCCCCCGTCTTCCCGAAATAGCGGGGATCGATCATCCTAAGGTGGTGTCCTATAGCGATACGATAAGCGCTAAACGAAAAATAGGTAGACGCGTAGCTCTGATCGGTGCTGGGGGTATTGGCTTTGATGTCGCTGAATTTTTACTCGGTGAAGGACATGAGTCGACGAGTTTAAACAGCGCAGCTTTTTGGCAGGAATGGGGTATCGATGCTGATCTCGAAGCCCGAGGAGGGCTCTTGCCCAAGAGCAGCATCGCAGTTCCTCCGCCAGAACGGCAGCTTTATTTATTGCAGCGCAAAAAAGGGCGTTTAGGCGCTGGCCTGGGCAAAACCACCGGTTGGGTTCATCGTCTGGGCCTTAAGAAACATCAGGTGGTAATGCTCGACGATATTAGCTATCAAAAAATCGATGACCAGGGACTTCACTACCTTCGTGGCGGGCAGAAGCAGGTGCTGGCGGTGGATAATGTGGTAATTTGCGCCGGGCAGGTGGCTAATCCAGAGCTGGCTGCAGGGCTTAAAGCCGCAGGGATTCCCCATTATGTTATTGGTGGGGCTTTTCTTGCTCAAGAACTCGATGCAAAATTTGCGATTCGCCAAGGCTATGAGTTAGCAGAAAAATTGTAAACTATACCCATCGGGTTTTGGTTTGCAACAAGGCGCGAGGAAAAAAACGCGACGCAGTTGGCATTTTTGCCAATGGGGAGCGTTTTTGACGAGCAACACAGTTGCAGACCAAAATACGATGGGTATATGCTCGATTTTGGCCGATTTTAACCTTAGGAGGTCCTTTGACTGATCATTTTTTTGGGGAAGTGCTCTTGCTGCATACGATTGGCTCGCAAAGCTTACCGTTAACCTGAAAGCCCTCAATACAGCCGATAGGTTGCCAAGACCCTCCATTATTTTGACATTCGCCATTTACAACTGATGTAGTTACCCAGCCCTCTTGACCCTGATACAGTATTTTAATGGTGCCGCAGATGCCGGTGCAAGGTAGCATGCACTCCTTAGTCTTTGAGTCATAAGAAGAAGGGTAATTAATCCCCTTATATATCTGTGGGCAACCACTAATGCATAGCTTTTTTGTAGAGTTAAGAGAAGTATTTGGCCGGCACACACCTTTATCATCAGGCTTGTAGGCACTTGACGGAGGTATCGGAATTGGAGTAGCAGCTTTTGATTCCCTAGACACAAAGAGAACCAAAAATGAACACATCATATAGATCAGTAGAAAGCGAAATTTTTTACTCTTTTGCATAACCTGCCCCCTCATGAGTAATTTTATAGGCTCAAACAGACTTAAGCATCATCGGCTACTAGGGGGGTGAACATGAGGCGTAACGAAATTTTTGTAAGAAAGCGAGTTTTTCCTTAAGAAATACGCTGTTTTATTGTGCGTTTAACCAGCCAGTAGCCGAGTAGGACTGCGAGCAGTAGTGCGAGGATACTGTAGAGACCCATTTGCATCTGGTGCATTTTTTTCTCAAGCAACTCAAGATTAGAACCAAACCAGTAGCCAGCCCAAATCCAGGTGGGTACCGAAATCAAAGCAGCAAGACCATCAAGGAGAAAAAACTTCCAGGCTGGCACTTGATAGATTCCTGCGGTCAAAAACAAAGGCATACGCAATCCCGGAGCAAATCGCGCAAAGAAAATTACTTTGTCCCCATATTTTTTGAATAAGCCAGCTACCCGTTCCTCGTTTTTGGAGCCAAGCAGCTTTTGATATAAAAACGTTGTTTTTAAACGGGGCCCCACCCGCCGACCGATGGTAAAAACCACTCCATCGCCAAGTATCACCCCGATCATGCTTGCCATCACCGTATAGTGAAACAGGGTAATGCCTCGAGAGGCCAAAATACCTCCGGTGATGAGAACCACATCTTCGGGCATGGGTAAGCCGAAGCCACAGGTAAGGAGAATACCAATAATTAAGCCGTAGGCCAAAGTCCCGTAGGGCTCAAGAAAATTAAGAAGCTTGAGTATTAAGTCCATATACTACCGTTATGTGCTCTGCTCAGGGTTTAGGCGGCCATTGCCGAGCGCAGCATAACAACCAGAGCACCTGCTGCCTAGCATTATTCCCCAACAGCTGACGGGATTAATCGGCAGATTGTAGCTATAAGTTTAGGATAAATTAACCGCGACCACCGGGTGACCTCTAAAGCGGCGATTAAGCGCTTCGAGCTGAGCTCCCCCATGCTCGACGGCGAGCAATACCAGGATATTGCCACCTCCCCCTGCACCGGTTGGCTTAGCAGCAAGAACACCGATTTGCGCTGCCTCAGCAATAATCTGGGCCATAGTGGGAGTAACCACCCCGCAGCTGGCAAGCAGAGATGAAGCGTGATTCATGGCAGCAGCGACTTCAGCCCCATCGCCGGTGGCAAAACCCTGCTCTACTTGGGCAGCTAAGCGGGCAAAAGTTCGTACTCGTTTCTTGCCGGCTTCTCCCTGAAATTTAGGCCTGACTTTTTCGATCATCTGAAAAGTAGGGCTGTGTTCCAAACTATCGATCAGTGCAAAGCGCCAGGGGGAGGGCTCACCACTGACTGTAAGCGGCTTGGCTGACAAAAGACGAAAACTATTAGGGGCTGCGGGCTCGTGTTTTTGAAAACAGATTACCCGTTCAAAAGCGACCACCGAAGTATCGAGACCGCTGGGGGTGCCATGAAAATGTTTTTCTAGTTCGTTGGCAAGAGTCGCAAGAGTCGCACTATCGAGTTCCCTGCCCACACTGCTACACAGTAAGCGCAGCAAAACCACACACAAAGCCGCCGATGAGCCCAAACCCGCTCCAGCGCGAATCTGTGATTGACCGCGAATCACCGCCGAGAATGGCTCGAGCTCAAGCAGGGCAAAGGCCTTGCTAATTAGGGGAAAAAGCGCTTTGGGCGCAGGACGACCTCCTAGATAAATCTGCAGCGGGGCACCACTATCCCGAGACGGCAGCAAACTTGCCTGCATGCGGGTGCTCCCTAAGGGGATGGCAATAGCAGGCGCCCCGTACACAGCAGCATGTTCACCGACAACAATAACCTTACCGCAGGCTGAGGCCTGACTGAATTGCGGTTTACCTTGTCCTGCTTCCCCCCTCGAGTGCTTCAATGGAGAAACCCTTGGTGGCGCAGTTGGCGGACTGGCTCGACATTTGTTTGCTCACGGTGAGTGGCAAGCAAGGCAATATTTTTTTGGTGCAGGGCCATATGTCCCTGTTGAATACCCTCACTGGCCAGGGCGCGTAGTGCTGAAAGATTTTGGGCCAGACCAACGGCACAAATAATCTCGGCCAGTTGTTGGGCATTGGGTCGGCCAAGCAGTTTTAAAGCAGCCTGGGCGCTGGGATGCAGTTTGGTTACTCCGCCCACGGTACCCACGGCTAAGGGGATTTCAAGGGATCCGTAGAGTGCACCATCACTACCCTTGCTCCACAGGGTCATGGGGCGATAATGGCCATCTCGACAGCTATAGGCATGAGCGCCCGCTTCCACCGCCCGCCAATCATTGCCCGTGGCAATCAGCACCGGATCGATGCCATTCATTACCCCTTTATTATGAGTGGTGGCCCGATACACATCATACCAAGCAAATTTCCAAGCATCGACAATGCGATCGATCACCTCATCGCCGGAGAAATTGGTATTATTAAAAGCCGCAGCTGGTACCCGGCAGGAGGCTCGGGCAATCCGTGAGGTGGTGAGATTAGTGAGAATCCTTAGACCCAACTCGCAGCTGGGGAAGAGTTCCTTAAGACGCACCGAGACTTTTTCGCACATGGTGTTAACTATATTAGCACCCATGGCATCGCCGGTATTGATTTGCAGCTGCAGCACGAGGCTGGAGATTTCTGCGATAAAGTACCAGCTCAGATCCTTGGCACCGCCATGACGAGCGAGCAGCCGATCCTGGCCGCGATTGGCATAGGCAAGTAAATAGGGTTTAAGGGCAGTGAGTTCCTCATCACTGGGCGGATTCCCCGCAAGGAATTTCAGCTGAATTTGCCCAGTCATAATGGGCTCGCTACTGGAGGTGACAAAGCCGCCCCCTGCCCGGGCTAACTTGGCACCGTGGCTGGCAGCGGCCAGTACCGAGCTTTCTTCCACCGCCATGGGAATAAGAAACTCGACCTTGTTGATAATAAAATTGGTGGCGACACCAAGGGGGAGACTAAAAGTACCGATGGCGTTTTCAATAAAAGTGTCGGTGAGCTCGGGATTGAGGGCTCCATAATGATGAAGGGACTGCTCCTCCTCCAGACTGAGCTCTGAAAACTGCGCCGCAATTCGCATTCGTTCGCGGCTGCACAATTCATAAAAGCCTGGAATTCGTGAGGAAAGAGCCGGTGGTGTAGCCAAAATGTATCTCCTACTGGGCAACATTGCTAAAGTATACGTATCTGAGATGAATACTCAAATATTTTGAGGGGTGTACGGTGATCGAGCTTACAGCACTGCGCAAGGCTTTCCCTGGGACGGAGGTCTTAAAAGATATTTCCTTTTCCGTGCACCAGGGGGAGCGGGTTAGCCTGATTGGTCCGGGGGGAAGTGGCAAATCAACGATTTTAAAAATTCTCCTGGGCCTCGTTCCACCCAGTGGTGGGGAGGTGCTGCTCTTTGGGCGTCCCATTCATCGGGTTGGAGGAGAAGAGCGGGAACAGCTGATGCGTCGCCTCGGTGTTGCCTTTCAACAGGTGGGGCTCTTTGATTTTATGACGGTGGAGGAAAATCTGCGTTTTGCGCTGGAGCATAAAACCAAGAAAAATACCGGTGAAATAGCTGCCAGTATTGATCTGCTGCTCCATGGGGTTAAGCTGCCCCATGCTAAAAAACTACACACCCATGAGTTGTCGGGGGGAATGCAGCGGCGCATTGGCATCGCTCGGGCGCTCTGTGGCAACCCGCATATTGCCATATTTGATGAGCCCACCTCGGGACTGGATCCGGTCACCTCCACCATAATTCTTAATATGATTCTTGCCCTTGCCCATGGCCCCGAGGACAACTGTTTGTTGGTGGCAACTTCCAATGTGGAGATAGCCATACGCTTTGCTGAGCGGGTTATTATTATTAACCAGGGGGTGGTGGTGGCTGATGGCCCCTGGCGAGAGTTGCTGCTCAGCGGCTCACCTTGGGTGCAAAAGTTCTTAGGGGTGCGGCTGATTGGCCTTGACCTCAGCTATGCCGAAGAGTTGCAGTTACCAGCCGAGTTTATTGGGCGCCACTGGAAGCGCAGCAACTAGCGCTGTACGGTTTTTACCGCACTCACCGCCCCATGAGGAATCTCGCCGTCATAGAGGTGGTAGTACTTGCTGCTCCCGCCGGGATTGCTTTCCAGGACCAGGCGTCCGCTGAGCGCTGAGGGGCTGAGGCTAAGCACTACATAGGTTTTCGCCTCCGCCCAGAATTTATCCCTTACTCCCCTGAGCTGTTCCCTGGTTGCCAGATGAATAAAATCCTGGTCCATTGTTCCCCGCTTTATACGGGGAAGAAACTTACTGGCTTCCCAGTCTTCCACTGAAAGAATCTTGTAGAGTTCAGCCGGTACAAGGGGGGCTTCACTGCCGCTCAGAGTGCGATAGGTTTTAAATCCGAGTACCACGGCTACAATAAGAATTATGAGGACCAGAAGCTTCATAAGCCGACTGCCTTTTAGGAGAGAATTTGGCGTTCTTTATCGAGGTCGCGTTTTTGCGCCCGCTCGGAGGAAAAAGCCGCGCCATAGCGGGCCTGGAGTTTGGCTATGTTTTTTTGCATGGCGGTTTCAAAATCAAAACCGAGCTCGTCGGCCATAATTGCGAGATACCAAAAGATATCGCCTACTTCCTCAAACAAATTGGTCTCATCAAGGGGTTTGCCATAGAAGACGTATTTCTTCACTGCATCGAGCAACTCGCCCGCCTCAGTACTTACTCCCATCGCTGCATGAAGAATGCGGACAGTTGCATCCCTGCTTAAACGCTCGATGATGGGGCCATGGTCGTTTGATTCAGTTTTCTTGGCAAGTTCGATATACTCTTTTGAAATCAAGGGGAGGCTCCTGAGAGAAAAAAAAAGCTGCGGATGTCACTCTTCTTTTCCTAACGTAGAAAGCCCACCTTGGTCAAGAACAAGGAACAAAGGGGGTCCTTCGCTACGCTCAGGATGACGGCGCTACGCTCAACGATTATAGATAACATCTGCCGCTACTTTATCAGGGCGACTACTCACGTCCCCCCCAGCTAGAAATAAAAACTTCTGGCCAAAGTAGAGGGCCTTGTTTTTTATTTGATAGACATCAGCGACCACGTCCCCGCGTTTAACGGTGATTCCCGCACAGCTCTTATTGGTTATATCTATTTCCTTTCCCGATTTCCACGTGTCAATACCGCACATTTTGAGCTTGTTAAGGTTTTTGACCGCATCATCGGTGTGGGCGACAAGCAGAGTCTTGTTAATGGTAAAATTAATGTTTTTTACCTCTTTGTTAACAGGGTTTTCAGCTAGAGCGGCATAAGTTCCTAAAACTTTATAGGTAATTTGTGATTTTTCGCATTTGTCGGTACTGTAGAAGTTCTCATCTTTTTCAAAATTGCCGAGTACGCTCAATTCGATTGCCCGTCGAGCATGGCTTAAGTCAAGAGCTGAACTGGAAACACAGTCTGTTTTCCACTTATAAGCTAAGGCACTGTCTTGCTGTTGCATTTTTTTGTCACTGCTACCCTTCCAAACTCTGCCGCAAGAAACTAAACTTGCAGCACAACCAACTATGATCAGTGCTGTAGTGCTCAATCGTGTCATCGCCATCACTCCTCTTTGCGTTTACTTTGCAAACCAAAAGATAATGGCGGTAGCTTAAATTTTATTTGAGCTGAGAGGAAGAGACTCGGATGAACTGGTTTTAAATTTTGTAAACCTAAACGCGATTGGTATACAATCATGAGTAGTCTTGTTTTTTCTATCCACCTTAGTGGCAGTGCAACCGTAGGCCTTGGTTCAGTTACCTATGGTGCCTCCTCGATGGTGCACTATATCAGCAAATCCCTCAGCTATCTTACTGGCTACGCGTCAGTCTTGGGATTCAATTTGCGGCAATTAACGAGATGTCGGATGGGGAAAATAAAAAAAGCGGCATGAAGTTAAAACAGACCGTGCTAATCCGTGCGAGATCCTTCGCCGCTGCGGCTCAGGACACGCCGCTGGCTGCTAAACCGCTGCGCCGAGGCGGCTTGCAGTTTCGCGCCAGCGACTAATTATATAACCAATAATTGCGCTATTTCCATTAGCAATCTCATTCACTTCGCCCAAATGGATCTCAGAAAATCCAAAGATCCAACTCCCTTCGGCCTTATTGAATGGGTTGAGAATAAATTTAAAACTAAGTCCTATTTGGTGCCTAGCCATTTAGTGAGAGGAAATGTCGCGATTTCGCATGTTTCAGTGGTACGGGGACACTCTTTAATACCAATGAATTTTGAAAAGTACTCACAACTAGACCCTGAGAAAAGATTCTGCGCATGGCAGAATCCCACTGGCATACGCAAAACCGTCAAGGACATGAGATTAAAAAGTGAAGCTCTTCTCAAGGGTGATTCCATAGACAATAAAAAGAAAATCTGCCTCGAAGTAGGAGAGAGCTGGAGCAAGCGAATAAACCTAATAAATGCTTGCGCAACTCTTGAAGAACAAGTTGAATTCACTGAAAAGGCGAAGTTAAATAAAGAAATAGTCAAGACACAAGACAGTCCTAAGGCAAGCGAGCTTACACATGCAACCAAAAAATTAGAAGAAGTTCGTCGCCTTCACCTTGAGGTTCTGCTCGATATTAGCCGTGAAATGGAAAACATTCACCACGACAAAGTATTGAGTGATGAGGAATATTTAAAAGATATAGATAATTTTGGCAAGAGCGCTGAAGGCAAAAAATATATTGCGGAATTGGTTCGAGCTATGGCCGATGAAGAGCGGCTCAATGCTCAAATTTCTGAATTATTTATCGAGGAAATTCGTCGTCGATCTGGCCCCGAGCCAATTGCGGTTATAAATGAAGCGGTTAATTTAGAAAAACTTACTTTGGCATTTTTAAATGACTGCAAAATGGGCCTATCCCACTAATTTCTAAGGTAGCCCCTCTTCTGCACTTGTGAAAAGTATCTGAAAGAAATCTTCTTCCCCGCAGCAGCTTCTCTCCCCTCGTGCCTCCAGCATGGCAAGGCCCGAGGGGAGAGAAGCTGCCGATTAGCCTCCCGAAAAAAGCTTGGACTCGGCACACCTTGTGGATTTCGCTCCTCGCCACCCCCAGCATGGCAGGAGGCTTACGGTGGCATCAAATTCCATCCCCTCGAAGGGGATAAAATTTGACACCACCTCAGCCCCCTGCCCTTGCAAAGAG
>JAHFAI010000040.1 GCA_023250635.1 Deltaproteobacteria bacterium
CTTGCGATCTACTTGGAGGAAATCAGCTATACTGCTTATGGCCTGAATGGAGCGAATGTTTTTTTTGCCTTTTTTCCAATGGCTGCAATCGGCTGGATCAAAACCCAAAATTTGCCCAACATCCTGATCAATTACCCGCACACCACCGTATTTTAAGTCAAGTACCCTCCGACAAAATTTGAAAAGATTTGCCGAAAATGGATATTTCATGGAAGCTTCCTTCTTCACGGCTAATTCTCCTAATGCATACCCATCAGGTTTGGTTTTGCAACAAGGCGCGAGGAAAAGCAGCAAGCAGGGCTGGGGGGAGGTACTACTGCAGGGGAATCTTATTAGGAAGGCGAGACCTTTTCGAGAAAATACCAATATGGAGTACGTAAGTCAACGCGCACTTGCAGCTCTGCCAAATTTCGACGAGTATCATCCAAACGAAGGGATCTTTTGCCTTAACCTAGGAAATTGCTTCCCATTTGCACAGTGCCAGTGGCAGCTCTGGCACTAGTTTTGCTATTTTGTATGGAAAAATGATAATTTAATACACGTTGCTGGGTATTGTTTCCAGCTGCCTGTTGACAAATGATTCTCCCCATTTATTGTTATTGCTGAGGGATAGTTGGGTTTGACCTGTTTTAAACAAAAAGGGAAACAAGCTTGCCAAGCATCGCGCTGATACATAAAAATTCCTCGGCCGGCGAAGACCCTAAAATCGATATTGCCGTACGAAAAAGTCTCGAAGAACAAGAACCTAGTTTATTTAAGGTCCTCCTCCACAACGATGATTTTACTCCGATGGATTTCGTTGTGGAAATCTTGCAGAGTATCTTCCACTATGAGCATAATTTGGCCAAAAAAATCATGCTCGATGTGCATCAAAAGGGTGTGGCTAACTGTGGTATTTATCCCTGGGATATAGCAGAAACCAAGGTCTCGGTGGTCAACCACCGTTCGCGCAAGTACGAGTACCCCCTAAGGTGCACGATGGAACGAAACTAGTCATGCCGGAGGAAGACCAATGATCAGTCAAACCTTGGAGCATACTCTCAGCCTTGCGGTCCGCATTGCCCAGAAAATGGGCCATGAGTATGTCTGTGTGGAACATGTACTTTTTGCTCTTTTACAAAATCCAGATGCACGCCGAGTGCTTGATGCCTGCGCCTTTTCCATCGCACTCGCCAGCCAAGATCTGCAAAATTTCTTTAAAAACCGCCTGCAAGCCGACATCTTACCCGAAGGGGTTGCCCCCCAACCCTCCCTCGGCTTTCAGCGCATCCTCCAAATAGCCGCTCAGCAGGTTATTTCAGCAGGCAAAGAAAAAATTTATGGCGATACCCTGCTGATTGCTATTTTTTCTGAACGTCATTCCCACGCCGTCCATTACTTGAGCAAACAGAACCTCAGTCGCTTTGATGTCGTTAATTTTGTCGCTCACGGTATTCGCAAAAATGAGCTCAGCAGCAGCGAGTTGGGCGAAAAAGATGAACTCGCTCGACCGACGCCACTCGAGGAGGGTAACGACCCGCTCCACCAGGGGGGAAACGATGAGAGCAAAAGCTTCCGACGCAGCGAAGCCCAGGAACGCTCCAGCAACGATCCCCTTGCCCTCTATACCATCGACCTCTGCGCCCGAGCACGACAAGGGAAGATCGACCCACTGATTGGCCGCAATCTCGAAATAAATCGGGCCATGCATATCCTCTGTCGACGTCGCAAAAACAATCCGCTTTTTGTGGGCGAATCCGGGGTAGGAAAAACCGCCCTGGCTGAAGGTTTAGCCCTGTGCATCGTCCAGAATAAGGTCCCCGAAAAACTGCGGGGCACCAAGATTTACTCCCTCGATTTAACCTCGCTGCTTGCCGGAACGAAATTTCGCGGTGACTTCGAACAACGAATGAAAGCCTTGCTTTCCCGTCTTAAGCAGCATCCCAAGGCTATTTTATTTATCGATGAAATTCATACCATGATCGGAGCAGGCGCGGTAAGCGGTAATTCCCTCGATGCCTCCAATATCATCAAACCTGCTCTGGCCTCAGGAGAGCTCCGCTGTATTGGCTCCACCACCTTCAAAGAATTTCGCCAGCATATCGAAAACGAGCATGCTTTAGCTCGGCGCTTTCAACGCATCGATATTAACGAACCTTCCGTGGACGAAAGCATCGCTATTTTAAATGGACTCAAAAAGAACTATGAAGAATTCCATGGCGTCCGCTATACCAGCGAAGCAATTCGCGGGGCAGTAGAACTCGCCAAGCATCATATGCGCAGTCATCGCCTTCCCGACGTAGCCATCGATATTATCGATGAAGCTGGGGCCGAAAAATCATTGCACGTCAGTGAAGAAGGCGCAAAAATCGAACGTAAAATTCAGTTGAACGATATAAAAAACACCATCGCCAAAATGGCCCAATTTCCCAGCGAACGCCTCACTTCCTCTGATCGCGATTCCTTAGCAAACTTAGGGAGTCAGCTCCGCAACCTGGTTTTTGGTCAGGATCAAGCGGTGGAGATACTCGAACGCACGATTCGCATCTCCCGCAGCGGCTTGGGACGTCCCGACAAGCCCATTGGTAACTTCCTCTTCTCGGGACCAACCGGAGTAGGCAAAACCGAGTTGGCTCGCCAGCTTGCCGTAATCCTTGGCGTTTCATTTCTGCGTTTTGATATGAGTGAGTATATGGAGCGGCATGCGGTAAGTCGCCTGATCGGCGCACCGCCTGGCTATGTGGGCTACGATTCTGGCGGCTTACTCACCGATGGGATCAAGAAGAATCCGTATTCAATTCTGCTCCTCGATGAGATTGAAAAGGCTCATCCCGATGTCCACAATATTCTCCTGCAGATCATGGATCATGGCACCTTGACTGATGCCAATGGCCGAGCAACTGATTTTCGTAATGTTATTATTATTATGACCACCAATGTCGGAGCAAAAGAACTCAGTCAGGCAAGAATAGGCTTTACCAAGGAAGTTGAAGCACTGGGACAAAGCAATCGCGCTATCAAGCAAGCCTTTTCTCCGGAATTCCGCAACCGCTTGGATGGAATAATTTCCTTCAATCCTCTCGCTCCCGGGGTCATGCTCTCAATTGTCGATAAATTCCTCGCTGAGATCAGCAAGCAAATAGCCAAGCGCCAAGTACGCTGGGAGATCAGCAGTGAAGCGCGGCAATTTTTAGCCCGCAAAGGCTATGATCCTCACTACGGGGCCCGGCCTCTGGCACGCTTAATTGAAGAACAGATCAAAACGCCCTTAGCAAACATTCTGCTCTTCGCGAAATTACCGCGTTATGGCCTAATTTTTATTAGCTGGGATGCTGCCAACGATTGCTTGGTGGTGAAAAGCGAAGCTGCGGCGACAGAGCAAGTCGTTAGTGAGGTGCTCTCATCCGAGCCAACGCTTGCTCTTTTCTGAGGATGAGGTATGGAGAAGCACGCACAAGTCAGCAGAATTATTTTTTGGCTAGCTCTAGCTCTCGCTGCCCATTGCTCGAATCTATACGCTTCAGCCAGTTTCCCTGTGGAAAATCCCTATACGGCGCAGCTGAAACGATATGAACAGTTGCTCCAACAAGAACAACAAAGTGGCAGTACTCTTGGCGATTTTGATCTAGCTACCCGCTTGATTAACAAACTAGACAATGAGAACGAAGCAGCTTCCGGCGAAGAACTCACTGCAAAATTAGCTCACTTTGACCCTAAGGTTAAAGTCGATGACGGTAGTAAATTTAAAATAAAAAAAGCTCTGGGCCCCAAGGGAGACCAAGACCCGCATTTTCCCCAGCGTTTTACAACAAAACCTCTCTTCTTTGCTATGCCGGCCGAACTAAATAAGGCGATGCAATTTGACCTTAAAGATGGGCAGATCTCCATTGAAAATATAACTCTGGCAAGCCTTAAGCGTTTAAGCGACCAACAATTGCAAATGCTGATCAGCTATTTTGATAGCATCCCTCTTAAACTTCAGTGGCGCGATATAAACAAGCGCGTTCGTTCCGGCAAAAAAAAATTCGAGATTTCTCCAGCCCACACGGCATTTCCTACCAGTTGGATTCCTACCACTGCTGCGGGCGTCTTAGCCTTCGCGGTCGGCATGCAGCACGACCCGGCCTTGCTCACCAAAATTATGGTAATGACACCAGGCTCAGCGGTTAGCGCTATAGCTGGTGAAGGCGCTGCAATTGTAAGTACCGCAGTTGCGGCAAATGCAATTGTAGAACTGTTGAAACAACTAAACCAAGAAAATACTGGGCAGGTTGCCCAGGGCATCGCTGGAATTGCTGGGGCCTATATTAGCTATAGATCAGAGAATTTTCCCGGGCACCTTATCTTATCGTTAGTTTCCTTAATTCGCGATTGCAACCTGGGCATCCAATTGCAAAGCCAAGCGTTCAACAACAAACAAAAAGGGCTGCTCCTCGGAGCATTGTTAAGCGGTGCTTTATCCCATGCGGATAATCTCAACAGCAGTCAACATTCTCTCTGGTTGGTCAATACAATTGCCACCTTAATCTGGGCGACGAATACCTTTATGAATCTCACCGCAATAAGTTCTCCTATCTTTTCCACTATTGCCGGAGTTATGTCGGCAGGGGTAGTGATCTGGATCATCGTCAAAAACGGCAGAAGAAAGTACAATCCCACCCTTAAAATTCGAGAAATCGAGGGTTATATGGAAAGCGCGGCCTTAGAAATTGCCCTGAACCGTGAGGACAAATACAAAGTGGGAATCTTGGAAATTCTGGCCTGGATGCGTACTTCCCTACATCTCAACGGCACCTATGACTGAGTACGCTCGTGTCAAAAGCCCCTGGACGGAGCAACGCAAAGCTTCCCTCAGGGTTAAGCCTGATAAGGGTGGAGGGCGATCCTGCCACCGCCGTCGGAGGCTCAAACAACGGCACATAAAAGCCCTCATGCTTGCCAAAGCGTGCCGCTTCCTCCCACGTTAGACAGGGGAGCTTACCTGCTTGGTTGATGCTGGTGGTGGGAAGCGGCGTATCCAGGGTACTCAGCACTTCGTTCATCCAGCTGCTCTCCTGGTTAAACAGCGGGCAGCGTAAAGCAATGGTCCCGTCCTCTCCCCGCAAAGCCTCCGGTGCCGCAGTACTTGCCTGCCAGACAACACTCAGCGGCCCCGGCCACACCTTGGCCAGGAGTTCCTCCCAGAGGGCGGGCAGCGGCTGCCACCATTGTTTTGCCACCCGAAGACTCGGCACTAAGCTAATAAAGGTTCGCATACTTTCGCGCTGCTTAAACCGACGCAGGGCCGTGACTGCTTGTGGGTCTCGAGGATTAACTGACAGCCCCGGTAAGGTATCGGTGGGGTGTACACAGAGACAGCCCTCCCGCCAGGCTGCGATAAATTTTTTGCTGAGCTTGTCTTGCATTTTCAAAATCCTTTGTAAACAATGTGCTCATACCACGGCTAGAAGTCGGCTACCGACATGCCTGCAAAAAATTAAGGAAAGACTCCTTGAGAAAACTTACTCGTTTGCCCAGCAAAGAACTTGCTCAGCAATTTCGCTTCGTCCTTCATCGCCAGGCCATTGAAGTTTACCATGATAGCGAGGAGGAGAATGACCCCTGCGATATCTGGATCATGACCGATGATGATCTTTCCGCCGCTCAAAAACTCTTTGCCGAGTTTTCTCAAAACCCCCAAGACCCGCGCTTCAAAAGTCAAGCCGAGCAAGGGAAGAAGCAGTTTTTTGCCGACCAAAAAACCCAGCAGCTCGCAGAAAAAGCCGCAGCACGGGCCAAGCGCTGGGAAGGAAATTTTATCAGTAATTTCCCGGTGACCAGCATGGTTATTGGGATTTCAGTGCTGTTGTTTGCGTTTAGCTATCTGCGCCAGTCCTTCGAACTGACTAAGTTTCTCCTCTTCTCAACCTCCTATGGAGACCACGTCTTAAAAGAAAAATCTTTTCACGAAATCCTTTCCGGGCAAGTCTGGCGGCTTATTACTCCTATATTTATTCATCGCGGATTCTTCCATATCTTTTTTAACCTTACCTGGTTTTATCAATTTGCCCGTTTTATCGAAGGCAACCTATCTTCGCGGAAACTACTCCTTTTGCTGGTATTAATCGCTATTCCCTCCAATACCGTTTTTTATCTAGTGGCAGGCCCAGGTTTTGGGGGACTTTCGGGGATTATCTATGGATTGTTTGGCTATCTTTGGTTTCGCGGCAACTATTCGCCCAGTCTATCCCTACGTCCCGATCCCCAAATGGCCAAGTTCTTTTTTGTCTGGTACCTGATTTGTCTTGGCCTCACTCTCTTTGCTGGCAATTTATTAGGAATGAAAGTTGCTAATAGTATCCACGGAGTGGGAGCACTAATGGGTATAATCACCGCTGCTTTTGATTCCCAAACACCGCGTCATCTCTATGCTTCTCTACAAGTTAACCCTAGTTTGCGTCACCAGGCCCTGATTGGGCTTGGTCTTTTGCTACTCGGCTTGCTGGTTGATTATCTCAGCTACTAAGGCCCTCTCCTAGGAGGAAAAACCATGAATAAATTCCCGAGCGTTACAGTCAATGGACGAGTGTATCAGAGCCCCCGACAAGCCACGGTGGTGATTTGCATGGACGGCTCTGGACCGGCCTATACTGAGGCAGCTATGGCCCAGGGGGCGATGCCTTATCTGCGCGAAGCACTTCCCCAAGGCTTTCAGACGCTCGCTGACTGCGTCATCCCGAGTTTTACCAACCCCAACAATCTTTCTATTATGACGGGGAGGCCGCCGGAGGTACATGGTATTAGCGGTAATTATTTTATTGATCCCCAAAGCGGGGAAGCGGTGATGATGAACGACCCTGCTTATTTGCGGGCCGAAACTATTTTTGCCGCTTTTAGCCGCATAGGCCTGCCGGTGGCAATTATTACCGCCAAAGATAAACTCCGGCGCTTGTTGGGTCATGGAATGGAGGGGGGCCTTTGTTTTTCTGCTGAGAAAGCCGATCAAGCTACCCTAGCAGAAAACGGTATCACTAAGCTGCTTGAGATAATGGGAGAGCCACTGCCCAGCGTGTACAGCGCCGACCTTACCACCTTTACCCTCCGAGCTGGGGTCAAGCTCTTAAGCGGTAAATTTCCGGGTGTCCCCCCACCTCAGCTGCTCTACTTGTCAACGACCGACTATATTCAGCACAAATTTGCTCCCGGAACTGCGGAGGCAAACGCTCTCTATAGGGACTTGGATGATGCCCTGCGCGCTTTTGATCGTTTAGGCGCCTGCTGGGTCCTGACCGCCGATCACGGCATGAGCGCTAAATCTCGAGATGATGGTACTCCCCGGGTTTTGTATGTACAAAGCCTGCTGGACGACGTGATTGGCCAGGGTAATGCGCGAGTGATCCTGCCCATTACCGATCCCTACGTGGTACACCACGGCGCCCTCGGTAGTTATGCGAGCATCTATGTGAGGGATCCAGACCAGGCGCGAAACATTGTTTCACTGCTTCGGGAACTACCCGGAATGGAATGGGTCGGCCTCAAAGCAGAGGCCTGCAGGGCATTCCATCTTCCTGCTGACCGTATTGGTGAAGTCATCGCCATAAGCGACAGCGGCACTGCTCTCGGTACCCGCCGCGAAGACCACGACCTCAGCTGCCTCACCGTGCCACTGCGCTCCCACGGCGGCCTCGGTGAGCGAGAAATACCGCTCTTTTCCAATCGCGGCTTAAGGGGAACGCCCGATTTTTTCCCGCCAATGAACTACGATGCCTTCTTTTTGGCGTTAAATTTGCTTCGCACCAACATCTAAATAAATCAGGAGTATCCGAGCCATGCTGCCTTTTTCCCCTCGCCATGAATATATGCGTATTGCCGGCGAAAAAGTTGACGATCAATCGCGGATGGAAATTCGCTTCCCTTACACCGGCGAAGTCGTGGGGTCGGTACCTCAGGCAAGTAGCCAGGCAGTGGAGCAGGCCTTTGCCACTGCAACTGCCTACAAAGCTCATCTTTCTCGCTATGAGCGCTGCAAGATTTTACAAACAGCTGGAGAGTTACTCGGTCAACGCCGACAAGCTCTCGCCCAGTTGATTACTGCAGAAACCGGCCTTGCCATGCAAGATACAACCTATGAGGTCGATCGTGCCAAGGATGTGTTTATGCTTGCGGCTATGGAAACTCTCCGCGATGACGGCCAAGCCTTTGCCTGCGATATAAGCCCCCACGGCAAGCAACGTCGGATTTTTACCCACCGAGAGCCCCTCCAGGGGGTTATTGCCGCCATTACTCCTTTTAATCACCCTTTGAACCAGGTTGCCCACAAAGTTGCACCTGCCATCGCTACCAATAATCGCCTGGTACTGAAACCATCAGAAAAAGCCCCCCTCTCAGCCCTTGCCCTCGCTGATATCTTGTACGAAGCCGGCCTCCCCGGTGCGATGTTTGCCGTAGTCACTGGCTCACCAAATTCCTTTGGCGATTTAATCATCACCCACCCCCACGCAGAGCTCGTTGCTTTTACCGGCAGCGTTGCCGTGGGCAAGGCCATTGCCAAGCGCGCGGGGTACAGACGTCTGGTCTTAGAATTAGGCGGTAATGATCCCCTCATCGTCTGCGCTGATGCCGATCCCTTACGGGCTGCGACCTTGGCGGTGCAGGGCTCATTTAAGAATTCCGGCCAGCGTTGCACCGCAGTTAAACGAATTTTTGTTCATCATAGCCGCGCAGATACTTTTGTGGCGGAAGTACTGCGCCAAACGCAGCAGCTGATTTATGGCGATCCCTATGCTCCCGAAACGATGATGGGAACGGTAATTGACGAAGCTGCTGCCCGGCAATGTGAGCAACGGGTTAGCAACGCTATAAACCAGCATGGAGCCAGTCTCCTCTGGGGGCATAAACGCCAGGGGGCCCTCTATGCCCCAACAGTTTTAGATCATGTCCCCCATACCTGCGAATTGGTCCGAGAGGAGACTTTTGGCCCCATTGCTCCCATTATTCGTTTTGAGAGCTTGGAGGAAGTCGTCGCTATGTCCAACAGCACCGCCTTTGGCCTCTCAAGCGGCATCTGTAGCGATCGCCTGGAGACCATCAACTTTTTGACCCAGCAGCTCCAGGTAGGTACGGTCAATGTCTGGGAAGTTCCCGGCTTTCGCAGCGAAATGTCGCCTTTTGGAGGCATCAAAGACAGTGGCCTAGGGGTAAAAGAAGGAGTAGTAGAAGCAATGCGGAACTATACCAGTGTCAAAACCCTAGCCCTACCCTGGGGATAAGCAAAGAACCTTCGCTTTGCCAACTTCGTGTTGACTACCGAGGAGTTTTCCCGCAAATAGGAGCCAGATTTCATGGCTTGCCCAGAGCTCTCCGCTCCCCAGAGGGAAAACGGACTGCCGGATGTGATAAGATACCTAAGTAATTCACCTGTTTGAAAGGGCATCCGTGGGGCACACTCCTAGAGAGTCTAATTCAGTCATCGGCTGGCGCGAGTGGGTTTCCCTCCCGAGCCTCGGTATTACGAGTATAAAAGCTAAAATAGACACTGGCGCTCGCACCTCGTCCTTGCACGCCCATGATATTGAAGAATTCACTCGCGGGCCCGGAAAATACGTGCGTTTCGTCGTTACCCCCCAGCAACGCAATCAAAAAGTGGTGGTGAGCTGCGAAGCCCGCTTAGTTGAAAAACGTAAGGTAAAAGACTCCGGTGGCAAGGAAACCATTAGGCCCGTTATTATCACTCAAATCACTTTGGGAAATAAGCTATGGGACATTGAGCTAACCCTGACCAACCGTAGCGAAATGGGATTTCGGATGCTGCTGGGACGCCAGGCCATCAGGAAAAATTTTCTCATCCACCCCGGAAAATCTTTTCTAGCTGATAAGAACAGAAGGATCAAAAAATGAAAATTGCCATCTTGTCGCGAGATAGCAAACTCTACTCTACCCATCGCCTCTATGAAGCAGCGGTAAAGCGCGGCCATGAAGTCTATGTTATCGATTATTTACGCTGCTATATAAATATTGCTACCAAAAAACCCATGGTGATTTTTGGTGGCAAAGAACTTAACGATATCGATGCAGTCATCCCCCGCATCGGGGCAAGCCATACTTTTTATGGCGCTGCGGTGGTCCGGCAATTTGAAATGATGGGTAAATACACTCTGAATCGTTCCCAGGCCATCCTTCGCTCTCGGGATAAATTACGCAGTCTACAAATTATGGGCGAGCGTGGTATTCACCTGCCGACGACTGGCTGTGCTCATTCCACCAAGGATATTGACGGGCTGATTAGCATTGCCGGCGGTGCTCCGGTGGTTATTAAACTGCTTGAAGGCACCCAGGGAATCGGGGTGGTTTTGGCCGAAACCAAAAAAGCCGCAGAATCAGTTATCGAAGCTTTTCGAGGCTTACGCGAACACATTATTGTGCAAGAATTTATTAAAGAATCAAATGGCGAAGATATCCGTTGTCTCGTGGTTGGTGACCGAGTAGTTGCGGCGATGATGCGCAAGGGAGCCAAAGGAGAATTCCGCTCCAATCTTCATCGCGGTGGTACCGGCTTCAAAATAAAAATTACCCCCGAAGAACGCGCCATCGCTATCAAAGCCGCTCAAGCCATGGGACTAAAAGTTGCAGGGGTGGATATTCTCCGCTCTAATCATGGCCCCTTAGTAATGGAAGTAAATTCTTCTCCTGGTCTCAAAGGGATTGAGGGCACTTCTGGAATTGATGTTGCCGACAAAATTATTGCCTATATCGAAAAAAATGGGCAAAACGGGCATAGCAAAGATAAAAAGCCTTAATCCTCATCCCCCACTGAGGGAAGAAGAGGGCGCTTCGAGGTGCAAGCGCACCTGATCGTTATGCACCGCCTGCATTTGACCCGCGATCTCACTATGTAGAGGTTTGACCAGGGCGCTAAAAAATCTCCCCTGAGTCATCTTTTCAACAAATTTTTGTGCATAGCCTTCCAGATGTTTAAGCGCCAGCAAGTCCTCAGCCTTAAGCTTGAGTTCATTGAGCCTGCGGAGACGCCTATGCACAAACAGTTGACCGAGAATTTTGCGCTGCTGCTGGGTGTCGAGGGCCGCAAGTTCACTCTTCAAGAGAGTCAGAAAAGCTTGGGTTTTTTCCCAGCGTTTAGCGATCTCGTCACGACTATCATGCATGCTGATCGGACGGCGATATTTAGCTGCTAATAACACATAGCGCTGATCACTCGTTCTTTTTTCTTTATCAATCGCCGCAAAAATAGTTTCAATAACCCCAGCCGTTAAGCCTTGCTTTTCAAGATCAAGTAAATCAAGCAAACGAGCTTTGGCGGCAAGCAGTTTACTGCGTATAGTACTTTTTTTCTCCCGTAGTTTTCCATCTTCAAACTTAAGCAGGTCGTCTTGTCCTTCTAAAAAAGGATCTTCCCACAGGTCTTTAAGTCCGAGATCAACTTCTTCTATATTTTCGTTGATCTGACTAAAATAAGCATTTATCTCCTTTTTAGTGGAGGTTCCGCTGAGGGTGATTTTTCTGGTTTCCAGCTGATCAGAGACCACCGTGGTATGGGCTGCTTCGAGAGCTATGGCCCGCTTGACGGGAGCCGAATAGCTGCTGCTTTCGGTACGAATCACCAAATTTCGACAACTCCCTTCCAAGAGCAGATGAATTGCCGACACCCCATTAAAGCCGTTTTCCTCAACAAAATCCTTGATAATATTTGCCATTTCATTGTGACCGCGGTCCTCAAGTTTTGCTAATAATTTGGCGATTTGTTCGTGTTTCACCCCTGAGGAGTTAGCCACTTGCTCAATTAGTCGCTGTTTGACCTTGGCAAACTTATCGAGATCTTTACCACTCAGCTCTCGCTCTAACAAAATATCTCGAGATTGCTGGTGTCCGCTACTGTCAGGGGGAAAGCGATTAATCGTAGCTTGAAACATGGTATTAATTTTCTCAATCATTTCATTCTGTGCCCCTCCCACTATTTTATCTGCCTCGAGGCGAGCTTGCAGGGTAATTCCCTTAAAACGCCAGGTATAACCATCACTCAAAGAATTATTCTCTGCTTGCCCCGTTGCATTCGAGTCATCACTAGCATTGGCTTTGACAAAAACACGACGAATAGTGGCATAAGCTCCTTGACGGCGAGTGCCTCTCACTCCATAACCGAATGAGGATTGGCTATGGCAGGTGGTGCGCGAAACCGCAAACTCCGCATTAGTACTCACCATCTTAGCTGAACCCTTAAGATATTCATAGGAAAGCCCTGCCCAAGTTCGCGAGCTGATCAAGGGAAAACGTGCAAAAGCCAGATGAAATTTTTTGGCAGGAACATCGATTTTTTCAAGATAGGTGAGGAGAATTCCCTTAGCACTGAGATTTTTTCGAGCGATAATGGCAATATCCAGGAGATTTTCCGCCTCGATCGGTCCATTGATATTGGCCGTGGCTGAAAAATCAAGGGGTAGCACTCCACCGGTCATAAAGAGCATATAGGTATCGATAGCTTTTTGATTGTTGAGATCAAAAACGAAGGTTTGTCGCAAAGCTACCGCCACCGAGGCGGCAAGGGAAAGTTCGGCGATGGTACTAATTGCTGAAACAAAGGCTCCCATTTCCTTTATTTTAGTGGGACAAAAGCTTACCTCAAGTTTATTGCCGGGAAGCTTACGCAGCCCGATTTCAAAGGATCCATTAATAGTTCCACTCAAGCCTACTTTAGCATCAAAACCAGGGATGCCAAAGATTCCCATCACGATACTACCGTTATAGGTATTGCTCACTGTCGTAATGACTTCTTCGCCTATTTTCCATAAATGCGGCTTGAGAATATCAGGGAACTGCTCCGTATCAAACACTTCGGGAATGCGCAGAAGACCAAAGCGCTCGCCATTACCATCATGTAAGAGCTGATTGGCGCGACTTAACGGGGTATAAAAACGATGGATGCTCTCCGAACCAGCCGCTGTTCCGTAGCGTAAGCCCATCCCCACACCGTTAACATAAAATCCACCATTAATACGAAAGCCTTTATTTTGAGTATCAACCACTTCAATGAAATGCTTTCCTGCCAAAAAATCTTTTTCCTGCTTATAGCGCCAGATTTCTGCCAACGAACGCTCAAACTCTTTTTCAAGAGCTTTTTTGTCAAGCTGCATGCGCTCCAAACGCTGGCTATTGTGAACCCGCGAATGGAGAGAGATCAAGCGTTCGGTAACCACGAGTTCGTCGAGAATAGTACGAGATATTTTCTTGTATTCTTCAATAAAGCCATCGAGGAGCTTATCGTATTGCCCCTCATAGCGATGCAGGTAGGAAGTAATTCTATCCTTGAGCAGACTAACATAGCCACCAATTCCCAATTGATTGCCGTTGTCCATCAGCAGCGAGAGGGAAATGCCTAACGTGGCAAAATTTTTCCAGCCACCAATAAAACCACCCCCGCCAATTGCGGAGAGGCCCAACTGATTTTCTTCGAGGTTATATAATCCAGAATAGCCGAGCGAAGCCCAGCCCCACATCATACTCGTCCACAGGGAATGGGAGCTCTGGCCATTGTTGACACCTACACTTCCCCCGGTACCTACTGGGCTAAAAAATCCACCACCAAAAATACTCTGCATCTGTGAGGGCTGAAAATAATTATAAAGCACACCGACTATTTGTCGATTATAACGATTGTCATAGCTTAGGGAAGTTGCGGTACTGAGGCTGGCCACACCACCTGAACCCACCCCCAAGGGGGTAACCCAGGTCATGTGAGACATTATTTCCAGCCATTTCATTAGGGGAGCGATGGCGGGATCACCAGGATGCACCGCCTCATCACCGGGAAAATGCGCAATCATCGAGGCAGGAAAACGCCCGATAACCATATCTTCACCACTGCGCAGTCCAAATTTTAGTTTAAGGGTTGCTATTTCTCCTTCACGAAATCCATGCACCCGCTGAATTACTGCTCCTGCGCCGGTCTCACTTATCCATTTTTCACGGTAAGCATCCGCTAAAGTCATAAGATGGTCTTGACCACTGATCCCGACGATGAACTGCTTCATTTCTTTTTGGATCTCATCGCTACTATTATAGGCGGCGGCTAGTATTTGCTCTAACTCTTCGGCGCTAGGTTGTGCGATAGTAATAATTTCGTTTTCATTGCGTAATAAAATTGAGGGCTCTATTTTGGCAAATTCTTGAGCTTGTTTTTTTGTTATTTCAGAAAAAGGAATTTCTTCACTATCATCATCCTCAGCCAGCAACTCATCTGGCTTGCCTTCGCGTTCATCAATTTCATTTCCAGCACTCCCCGGGCAAATTGGCGCGAAAACTATAAAAAACCAAACGACTAGAAGAAAATATTTGTGGTATATTTTTTTCACCGCATCCTCAGCATCTTTTAGTCTGCAACGGTGTTGAAAACCAAAACGCAATGGGTATAATATATTCTTTGATAATTGCAAATCTTCCATGATATCACCGTTAGACAACTAAATTTATTTTAAATTTTTCTGGTTATATAAAATCTCGGGGGAATTGTGTCAAGAAAAATAACCATGCTATTTCCTGCTCTTCTTTTACTAACTAGGGTCATCTGCTCCCCAAGCTTACAGGCAGGAGAAGACGAACCAGTCTCTGAAGAAATCACCACTGAACAGTCAGGAACCACCGTCACCGCCAAATTGCTAGTTGACGAAGGCAACAATCTCTATTTTAAGCATAATCTTGATAGCTTAAGCAAAGGAAATTTTCATGCAGCTGCTCAAGTTTATTCAGCTCCAGAATTTCGTCAATCCGCTTATGCAAACTGGGACATAGAGCACATCACCGACAAATTAAATGCTGACGAGTTGGTCGTTCTGATTAAATCAGCAGTTGTCTTTCCAGGGAAATCACCAGGTTTTTTTGTACAAGAAAATGCTCTAAGCGAAAAATATCTGGAAGCAGTTTCTGAAAACAACAAAATTTACAGCATCAATTTAGAAAAATCACAGGTTTTTCTCGGAAAAACCTATTACCTTCTTTACAAAATAACCTCTATCGTCGATTATAAATTCTATGATTTAATCAACAATAGCGGCATTCGCATTAACCGCAAGCAGGTTGATAACGCTATCGATATTTTCAAAATCTCCGTCCAAGCAGCGAATATGATCGCTTCCTCAGCCCTTGCTGAAAATATCAGCTTCGGTTCCTACGGAATGAGGAGCTATAGTTTTTACAGCTCCCTACACGAAGGCAAAGATACTTTGGCGCTTAATTTTAAGCTCGTAACCATCAAAAAAGAAGAGCGCTACTCCTCTCTGGCATGGAGAATGCTTGGTGTTTGGGACAAAGTTGGTAAACGAGCACGAGAAGAAATTCTCAAGGGGAACCAGCAAACGCAAAAAATGCTGGCCCGTCTCCCCTTAGATATTTCTAAAGCTAAAGACAAAAAAACCAAACATTAGAAGCGATCATATTCAGGAGATGGCTTCTAGCAGAGACGATTCAAGCCGTTTAATGCCGCAACTCGATAGGCCTCAGCCATGGTGGGATAGTTAAAGGTGGTATCGATAAAATAACGAAGAGAATTGCCTTCTTTTCGCGACATTATTGCTTGCCCGATATGGATAATCTCGGCGGCATTATGACCAAAACAATGGATTCCGAGAATCTCAAGAGTTTTGCTATGAAAGAGAATTTTTAGCATCCCTACGTCTTGACCAGCAATCTGGGCGCGGGCTAGATGCCGAAAAACCGTGTGGCCGATCTCATAAGGAGTTTTGGCTGCCGTCAGCTCTTTTTCGTTGCGACCAATACAAGAGATTTCTGGTGAGGTATAGATGCCAATGGGTATATCTTTGACCAAACTATCATCACAATTAGGATCAAGAATATGGCGAATGGCAAAGCGACCTTGATCATAGGCGGCACTAGCTAAATTGGGAAATCCGCTCAAATCCCCCACTGCATAGATATGGGGAATGGTGGTTTGATAGTGGCTATTCACCACAAAATTTCCCTTGGAATTGGTCTCGATTCCCTTGAGGTTGTGGAGGGCAAGCTTATCGGTATTGCCAACCCGACCGATGGCAAATAAAACTATGTCACTGCGGATTTTCTTGCCTGACTGTAGGTTGACGATTAAGTCACTCCCCTGCTCTTCTATACTATCAAGCTCCTCGTTATTGCGAATCAATACCCCTTGATCGCGCAGATGATAAGAGAGCGCATCGCTGATTTCATCATCAAGAAAGCTGAGTAAGCGGGGATGGCCATTGATTAGGTTTACTTTGCGCCCCAGGGATTTAAAAATACTGGTATATTCGCAGCCCACCACCCCCGCACCGAGCACCGTAATGGTCCGAGGGTTGTCGCGAAGCTGTAAAATAGTATCCGAATCAAAAACACCGGGATGCTTAAAATCAATCTTCGGCGGATGATAAGGACGCGAGCCTGTAGCCACCACAAAATAGTCCGCCGTTATAGCCGTTTTTAAACCACTCACCTCGTCAATGCTAAGCTGATGAACATCCTCAAAATGCGCCAGACCATGCAGCACCTCGACATTATTACGGCTATAATGCCCACTGCGAATGGTTACCTGCTTGGCAATCACCTCATTGGTCTTAGCGATATGCTGAGCGAAATCAAATTGATGGTAGCTAAGCGGACCGCTACTTTCTTGACTACGGCTATTAGAATGCACCATATTTGCAAACTGGCGTAAAGCCTTTGAGGGAATGGTGCTGGTATGGGTGCAATTCCCACCGATATGGGTATTGCGCTCTACTACGGCAACGCGTAGGCCTTCCTTTGCTGCTTGCAGGGCTGCTCCCTCTCCTCCGGGACCGCTACCAATGACGATTACATCGAAATCCCGCTTAGACTTTTTGCTAGTCATAGGTTTCTTCTCAACCTTCTTTTGGGTTAATCGCCTTGCCTAGGCTACAGGTTGCAAAGCAAATTCATCTCAGTATATGTTAGTTAGTCGCTGGCGCGAAATAGCATATTTCGTGCCGCGACGTGTCCTGAGGAGCAAAGCGACGAAGGATCTGTCACGTGATATCCGGATGTTATGTGAAAGATCCTTCCTCACTGCGTTCGTCAGGACACGGCGCTGGCGCTTTCGCGCCAGCGCCTAGTTATCTCAACGCCGATGATCAATGACCTTATGGAGGCGTTCTCCTCTTTTACCTCACTCCTTTTCGCGGTAAGTTCTCTTTTTCGCCGCCCAGGAAACACGACCATGGATCAACATTCCCCTGATAATAAGCATGAAGACGGCCTTGGGCGCAATTTACATATAGGCAAACCTGCCTGGCTCAAAACCAAAATCCCTACTGGAGAAAATTATTTTTGGCTCAAACGCAGCATGCGCGCCCGCAAACTCGCCACGGTCTGCGAAGAAGCAAAGTGTCCCAATATCGCTACCTGCTGGAATGAACGCACTGCCACTTTTATGGTGCTCGGAGACACCTGCACTCGCGCCTGTCGCTTTTGCCACGTTAAAACAGGCTGGCCTCTCGTTCCTGGACGTCCCGAAGAAGCCTGGGAAGTTGCCCAGAGCTGCGTGGAGATGAAGCTTACCCACGCGGTAATCACCATGGTTGATCGCGATGATTTGCCTGATGGAGGTGCAGATCACCTTTGCGGGGTGGTGCGAACTGCCAAACAGGCACTACCGAGCCTTACCGTTGAGCTCCTGGTGGGGGATTTTCGCGGGAAAGTAGAGGCCATCGATGCTATTTTGCCAGCTCAGCCCGAAATTTGGGGGCATAATCTCGAAACGGTGGCACGTCTCACCCCACGGGTACGGGATGCCCGTGCTACGTATCAACAGTCTCTCGAGATGCTCGCTCACGCCAAAGCCCGAGCCCCCTACCCACTGCTTACTAAAAGCGCACTGATGTTAGGCCTCGGAGAAACCCAAGCCGAGGTGATCGCGACGATGAAAGATCTACGGGCCCACCACGTTGACCTGCTCACCATCGGCCAATATATGCGTCCCAGCAAGAAACACCTGGCGATTAAAGCCTGGATTCCCCCTGAAGTCTTCGACGAGCTTGCTCTCGAGGCACGAAATCTCGGTTTTCTTGGGGTTGCCGCTACCCCCCTAGCACGGAGTTCTTTTCGCGCTCACCATCTTTATAGCCAAGCCCTAGCAGCTCGGACCCTAACAGCAACAGCTGCCTCTAACCAACAAGGACTACCCCGTTCATGAGCAGTTCCCCTCCACGGTCTTTTTCCCTAGCAGTGTTTATTCTCTGGGGATTCGCCGGCAGTTTAGCTTATCTTCCTCTCTTTTTAGTGAGCCTAATAAGCACCCTGGCTCTCGCTGCCTGGCGCTTATTTAGACAGGATAACCAGCATATTTTATTTATAAATATTAACAAGATTTGGGGACTGCCACGCCGGAGCAGCTTTGCCCAACGTTTTGCCCATCAGGTAATGACGAGCCAGTTCGAAGTATTTTTTGACACGCTGCGAGGAATATTTCGCCCCCACACCCTGAGCATTGCCGGGTTTGAAGAATTTCAACAACGTCTAACTGCAGGCGAAGCCTACGGCAGGGGGCAGATTCTGGTTACCGCCCACCTCGGCAGTTGGGAACTTGCGGGTAAATATTCAGCCCAGGCAGGAAACAAACCATTCTTTGCCCTAGCTAAAGCTCCACCCCAGAGGATTTTTCGCCAGCTAATGGAAAAACTCCGCCGCCATTTAGAAGTCAGAATTTTATGGACCGATAACCATAAACGCCTCACCCGTACCATGGTGAAGCTCCTGCACCAGGGGGCAAATCTGGGCTTTGTTATGGATCAAAAACCTGCAGGCCGTCAAGGGCCTGTGGTGGATTTCTTTGGCCATCCTACTCCCTTTGTGGCTGGCCCTGCTGCTATGGCCCATCATCGCGATTGTCCCATCATTAGTGTATTCTGTTTGCGGGTTGGCTCAGGCAGCTTCAGGCTGATCAGCACTACCTTAGTCGCAGCCGGGGAAGCGAGACTGCTCAGTCTGGAAGAAATAACCCAGCGCTGCGCCTCGGAAATAGAACGGGTTGTTCGCCTGTACCCTGAACAATGGAATTGGCAATACAAACGCTGGGTCTTTTTGTAAATTCTTGGGAACAAAGCCACAGCATGGGAGGTTTTATGAAAGTACCTTTTAATCCCCTCTACCCTGATTTTCTTAATCTCAACTCCTTGCTAAGCGCGGAGCAACTGCTGGTCACGCAGACGGTACGTGAATTCGTGACAAAAGAACTCGCTCCCCACATCAGCAGCTATTTTCGCAACGAGGAGTTTCCCCAAAGCATTATCCCTAAGCTCGGGGAACTTGGCCTCCTGGGGGCAAATTTATCGGGATACGGCTTACCAGCCATGGATAATATTGCCTACGGGCTACTGCTGAAGGAGTTGGAACGAATAGATTCGGGCTTGCGCAGTTTTGCTTCGGTGCAGGGGGGGCTGGTTATGTTCCCTATTCACCGCTACGGCAGCGAAGAACAAAAAACCACCTGGCTGCCACGCTTAGCACGGGGAAGCAGCGTTGGCTGTTTTGGCCTTACCGAAGCCGACGGGGGTTCAGATCCCGGGGCTATGAAAACCACTGCCGAACTCTCTGCTAACCAATGGCTCCTTAATGGCTCAAAAATGTGGATTACCAACGGCAGTATAGCTGATATTGCCGTGGTCTGGGCACAAACCACGGAAGGAATCCGTGGTTTTTTAGTGCCCTTAGCCACCCCAGGAGTAAGTGTTAAGAAAATGAGCGGCAAACTTTCCATGCGGGCATCGATCACCTCCGAGCTTTACTTTGACCGGGTTAGCTTGCCCCATTCCGCTCTCCTCCCCAAAAGCGATGGCCTTAAAAGCGCCCTCAGCTGCCTAACCCAGGCACGCTATGGAATCGCCTGGGGAGTTTTGGGCGCAGCTGAAGCCTGCTTTGGTGAAGCGACCAACTATGTAAAAGATCGCATTCTCTTCGGCGAACCCTTGGCTGGTAAACAACTGATCCAGCGCAAACTCGCCATAATGCTTTCCCGCCTGACCCAAGGGCAGCTCTTAGCTCTGCGGGTAGGACAGCTCAAAAACAACGACGAATTGCAATTTGACCAGGTTTCACTGGCCAAGCAGAATAATTGCGAACTCGCCTTAGACATAGCGCGTAATTGCCGCGATATTCTCGGTGCCAACGGGATCATGGACGAATATGTGGTCATGCGTCATCTTTGTAACCTCGAAACGGTCATTACCTATGAAGGTACCAACGATATTCATTTGCTGATTATTGGCGCCGCAATTACCGGACGAAACGCTTTTTAAAAAATCCTTTAGTGTAATGACTCAGCACTTTGTCAACTACTCAAGGCTTGGTGCAGTTTTGCTGCTTTCGAGGAGCGAGCAGCGGAGCAGCCGTCTGGCTGTGAGCACGCGCAGCAACGAAGAAAGCGGCGAAGATGCAGCAAGACCTGAGTCGTTACCCTTTAGTTTCCTTACTATCTACCGATAGGCTGGGCATATGGTAACCAGGCCCAACCTCCTACTCGGTGGTGTACAGTCAATGCAAATTGAAAAGCTTACCGCTGCCAATAAGTTGATTTTTGTTAAAAAATTTGCGGAAGCGCTTGTTCTCCTCGACGAATTATTGACCGATCCAGACCAGCAAAATAATTTTTTAGTTCATTTACGAAAAATCGAGCTAATTAGCGGCCTAAGCGAGTATTTTAGCGAAGCCGCGGCCTATCGTACCCTCTTGGCAAACCCGGCAATTACCCCAGTAATTCGCCTGCTGTGCTCGGGACTCTTAGACCTTTGGCTTGAAGAAATCTCCGTTGTTCAAGCGCTTACCTACTTTAGTGAGCTCAAGAATCTCCACGGGGAATCTCCAGCAAGCTATTTTTGCTTGGGGCTCACCCACGAAATGGCCGAAAATGACGAGCGGGCTCAATACTACTTCAACCTAGTCCTCCAGCTCGATCCCCAATGGTATCCAGCTCTTTTTCAGTTAAGCCAGTTATGTTTTCAACACCAACAGAGCGAAGAAGGTGAGCGCTACTTTGCCCAATTTGAGCACTATGCCCCCTATTACCTCCATGGCAATTTCAGTACCCATAAGCAGTTAAGTGCCGAATTTTTGGCCGCAAAAAAATTCGAAGAGGCCGAAACTGCTTTGACCACCCTCTCGGCGTGGTGGCTCCAGCAAAAAGGCCGTTGTCCACCGGAGGTCAAGCTCTACGAACATATCACCCTAGCAACCATTGCCCAACACCGTCCCGATTTTTCTCGTCAGCATCATTTCTTTCAAGGGGCAGTAGCCTTAGCTCAGCAAATTATTCGAGAAAAAAAAACCGATGGTTCATCTCTATTTTTTTTGCTCAATGTTTTTGAACCATTCAGCGACCATCCTCGGGTGCTTGAGCTCTGCAGGAATATCCTCGAGCGAGGCGACAACGATCAACAGCTCCTCAAAACGGTAGCGAGCAAAATTTTTGCTTCGACCTCTGCCGCGGAAGGGGCGGCTATTTTCGCTGAAGCTTACGCTCGCCACCCCAACGATGAGGAAGTGCGCTTCTGCTATTTGCTCGCTGAGGTAAAGAAGCACGGACTGGCTGTCGACAAATACTTTGCTGCAAAAGACCACTACCAAAACCTGAAAAAATGCGACACCTCCCCTGCTGAACTCCTGGTAAAACTTCATAATCTTAATGCAATTTTCAATCGTGATCACGAAATTCATTATGATATAGCTGAACTATACCGATACCTTGGCAATCAAGAGCGGGCGAGAGAACACTACCAATTGATGCTTACCTACGATCCTTTGGGACATAAAACTCAGCTCAAATATGCCACCAGCCTGCTCGAAACTAAGGAATTTCACCAGATAATTTCCTTGGTGGAACAAATTCATTTTGACTGCAGTATCGATCCCGATAGCTTTATGGAACAACGCTGGCTTCTTAGCCGCTGTTATTTTGCATTACAAGATTACTCTCAAGCGCTAAAATTACTACAGACAATAGCTTTAATTGACCCTTGGCAGGTCAAATACCTCACCTACCAAATAATGGCACTCACCCAATTATATGCCTCCCAACTTAAGGTTGACCTTGATAAAACGCTGCTGAATCTTGCAGGAATTTCTGCTCAGCAACTTAATTGGGCAAGTTATCAGCAATTAAGCAGCTATTTTTTCGAAAATAATCTCTTCGAACTCGTCTATCTGCGCAGTAAACTGTATTTACTTTACCATAGCAATAGCGACAGCGCTTTTGGGCAATTTTTGACTAATGGCCTAGCATTTAATCCTGGGCAAGTCAGCGGGGATTTGCTCAAATTGCTTAATTCTTCTTTTGAGCGCACGCAGATTATGCTCGGTCTAGCTAAAATAGCTAAAGAGCAATGGCAACTTGAAACCGCAAGCATGTGGTATGAACAGATTCTCCAGCAAGAATTCCCCAGAGCAGCGCGACAACGCGAAGCTTATATTGAACTTGCCGATTGCTATTTGTTACGAGATGTTTTTTTAGCTAAAGCCCAACAATTAGTAATCCTAGCTCGTGATCCTCAGAAAGCACCTCCCCTGCAACAGGCTTTAATCCTTTTGCATCTATTTTTGCGCCAAGGAGAACTCCATCAGGCAAAGCATTTGCTCGACAGCCTCGGCCCAAATGAAGACAATTTTGAACTCACTTTCTTATCGGGTTTGCACTGTTTTAAAGCAGGACTAACCAGCAAAGCTCGAGCCCTCTGGAAGCCACTAATCAAGGTGAACTGCCTTAGTTTACGCAGTAACTATCTCAAGAAGAAACTTCTCGAGCTCTATTTTTCAGGCCAAGAAACATTTTCTGAACTATCCTGATTTCACCCAAAGTTCGTGAAAATTACAAGACTGACAACCAGGGAGCTTTTTCCCAGTAAAAGAATTTGACAAATTGCGTTTAATATGGAGAATAATGTTGAGAATATCGAAATATTATTAATTAGTATGGGCCTCACTGCGTCGCTGATGTTGATTTATCGGTGAACACACCCTCACCTTTGGGTTAGCACCTCCGTCGCAACCCAAAGGGTGAGGGAGTTTAGGTTCGAGCCGGGGGCTACACACAAACAGGTCGAGCGAGGAAGCATTCTATGAGTTCAGTAGTCGAGAAAAGCCTAACGAACTGCTCTCTCACCCAAGTCGATGAAGGAGGTCTGCTTCCCAACTCCGCATCCCGACAGAAGACTGCCAGTTGCAGCAATTGTAGTATTGAAGCTAGCTGTCGTCGGCGAGTATTTAGCGAACAAGCGTGGACGGTCCTGCTGATGTGGAACGAAATAACCCCCCAAGCAGTCGATCAACCCATTTGTGATGAGTGTTATCAGGAAATTCGTGAAATTCTTATCGACCGTAGCGAGGAGGTCGATAGTGCAATGCAAGAGACACAACCCGAGACGCGTTCGGGGGCTAGCGGGCGAAAGTCACCAAGTCTCGCTGGTTAACCCCCTCTTTTATTTTTTTGGGAATTTTTCTCCCATTTCTATCAGCTACATCTCTGCTCCCAGCTGCCGAGAAGCTAACGAGGCCTGGTGCTTTTGCCTCGCAGTAACCGCTTGGCACTTACGGGGTTGAGGGAATGGCAAAAAATCGCGTTTTTATCACTAAATCACCACTGCTTGCCTTAGCTAAGAATCCGCTCTTTAAGGCCTATACCGCCGCTCTGGAATTGTTCTGGCAGGGTGAAAACAGAGCTTGCATCGAGCATCTCAGCCTTGCTTTGCAGCAAAACTCCGCTCAGCGTTTTGCTTTGCCACTCTATCGGCTCTGGGTTGAAGTCCTTGCCGTGGAAAACGATCATAGCGCTCTTGAATTACTTTCTCGCCATCTTAAGCGTCTTCCCTGGAGCGAGGATAATCAATTAGCGAGCTACGCACTGCGGGGCTTAATTCATCTTGAACGGGACGAGATAGAAGGGGCTGAGCTTATTTTTAGTACGGTCAAGCGTCATCCCAATAGTTACGTACGAGAACTTGGACTCAAGCTTGCCTGGCGCAAAGGTGCCGGCCTTCCGGAGGCCGAGCTCCTCCATGAGCTACTCTCCCCCACCCTCGGTGACTACCTCCACTGGAAAGAACTTGCCCGGAGCTACAGTCGCGGAGCAAGGCTTCAGCAACTCGAGGCTCTTTTGCCCGAGATTACCCAGCGCTTTCCTCGTGCCCCCCTCGAGCCTCGCTTTAACGCGCACCGTTTAATCGAAGCAGGTAAATTTAAGCAGGCTCTTCCTCATAGTCTTAAGCTCCTCCAGGAATATCCCCAGCAGGCTGATTTTCAGGTGCTTCATGCGTATATTTTACTGAATCTTGGCAAGAGCAAGGCCGCTGCACGATTGCTTGAACAAGCCATTCAAGCAGGAAACAAGCAGGACCCCGATATTTTTGCCTTGCTGAGCTATGCCTATCGACAACTCGATCAACGCTCCCGTTCCCACGAGAAATGGCAACAAGCCTTTGCTACTGCAGAAATTGCCGAGGCGTATTATCATCGTCTAGGAGTCTCTTGTGGAGGTCTGCGCCTGCCCTTTCAAGAGCGGCAAGCATTGCCTGCCGATAACACCAGCAATCTGCTTCATTTTGCTGCCTCTGCGCAAAGTATTAATGCCTGGATGATCGAAGTTCCCCCTAGGGCTTACATCCCCCTGCTCGACTCCCCCTTGGCTAGTATAAGTCATCGCAAGCAACGTCTCAGCAGCGAAACTAAAGTGAATGACTTGGTCTTTTTAGCCTCTCCCCATCCCTTCAACCACGATCAGCAACGTATTCTTGCCCTCTACTTCGTCCTCGGTTCTGCAGGCTCCCTCATCGACGAGCGGAATGTCTTTAATCTCAAGCTCGTCAAACGTTTTAGCACTCCCCTAGCAGTAGCTCTGCCCGCAAGCCACATGCAGGCCCTCGCTCCCCTCAAGCAAGCCCAGCTCGAACTTATCAATCAGGAGCTCGAGACAAGCCTTTTTGAAGGCGAAAACGACCTCTTATTAGCCAAAGACTTTTAAGATAAGGCCGAGGCGGGGAGGGAAACCCTTTCTGAAGAAAGGGTTTCCCTCCCCGGACCCCACCCAT
>JAHFAI010000041.1 GCA_023250635.1 Deltaproteobacteria bacterium
CAATCGTTGCACCACAAGGGAGTGAGAACTCCAGGGAACAGTCTGCTCCTGACTCGCCCAGACTAAAAAAAGATGTTTCTTCACCGCACAAAAAAAGAAGCCGAACAATTCCTGCAGCTAGTCGCTGGCGCGAAATAGCATATTTCGTGCCGCGACGTGTCCTGAGGAGCAAAGCGACGAAGGATCTGTCACGTGATATCCGGATGTTATGTGAAAGATCCTTCCTCACTGCGTTCGTCAGGACACGGCGCTGGCGCTTTCGCGCCAGCGCCTAGCTACCCGCCGAGAAGTACAAAAACGCGCTGATTTCCAGTGTGAATACCGTAGTAGTGAGAACAGGCGTTGTACCCAGAAGACCTTTCTCCATATAGATCATATTACCTCGTTTGCTAAAGATGGTTCCCACGAAAGTGCTAACTTACAAGTGTACTGCCAGGCTCATAATCACTTAAAGGGGGCATTGGAGTTCGGCTTACCGTGGAAGACCGGGGAGTCTTGAGAAATGGCGAGAGCAAAAAATAGTGCAATTCAGCCGCTGACCTGTGTTTTTTGGGACAGCTCGTTTTTCGTCCTTCGCTCACCTCTTTGCAAGGGCAGGGGGCTTAGATGGGGTCAAATTTTATCCGCTTCCAGCGGATGGAATTTGATGCCACCGTAAGCCTCCTGCCATGCTGGAGGTGGCGAGGAGCGAAACCTGCAAGGCCGGTGATGGGCTTCTCCCTAGCCTTTGAAATTTTCTGGCAGCGACCGACAGGTTCGAGTTCAATAGCGGGGGGTTCCACATCCGCTTCGATTTTGTATCGCTGCTTAGTGCTGCAATGCTTTTGAATTATAAGACAACTCTATTATTTCCAAATGCAAAATGTATTTGAAGTAAAGGATTTGTCGTCTTTGACACAAAGGTTCATCATTGCCCTATACATAGCTCCTTTGTTTGAAATAAAGGCTTGTACAAACGAATTTGATCCCTCTGTACAGGAATTTTTGGAAAGATTATTGGTGCAATGCTTAGATTGAAATTTAACAAACGCATCAAAAGCATATTGAAATATTTGCTGTTTATCGTATGGCAATGTATAGGGAGTCGTATGGTAAGATAATAGATTTGCATCTGTTATTCCTGGCTGACAACTTTTCTTGAGCTTAGGACTATTTTCCTTGGAAGTAGGATTATTTTTTGCGATCGAGGTAATACTGCCGAATCCAAGGAGGAGAATGAAGATACAGCCTATAATCTTTGTGGTTTTCATAATTTACCCCTTTTTTCTGTTTTTTTTGCATTTTCATCAGAAATCGGCAATAATCTCCATGTTCTTAAGCATAAAGTGCAATAAAAAATCCAAGACGAAGACAAATAATCATTTTGTCACATGATTAAGCACTCTTATACACCTAAATTTATCAATAAAATTTGAAAGTTCGAAAGATGATTGCGGAGATCCTTCGCCGATGCGGCTCAGGACACGGCCGTGGCGCAAAAGCGCCACGGCCTAATTAGCAGATTTCAAAATTATCACCCCAGAACCACCTGCCCCTCCGTAGCTAGACCCCCCACCGCCGCGATTTGCGCTGCCGTCATTGGTTTTGCCATAAGCACCACCACAGACAACCCCTGGGTGTGCACTCGTGGAGTAGCCGCTGCCGTTAGAGTAACCACCACCGCCACCACCGTAGCAAACTGAGCTACCACTGATACTCGAAGAAATTCCGGTTCCGCCGTCGGTGGTAGAAGCAGTAGGCGTGCCGCCCGCCCCACCGCCGCCGCCAGCAGATGCGGAATAGCCATTGCCGCCAGCATAGCCTTGACTCGCGGTTCCGCTAGCCCCCGTGCCTAAATATGAACCACCACCACCAGAACCACCAACCTGAGCAGCGGTGAAAGAAGCGTTCGAATTAGCTGTCCCGCCGCCACCGCCGCCGACTGCCGTAATAGTGGTTAAACCAGTTCCTGATACCGAAGAATTCGAGCCATTGCTAGCGCCGGTAAAGTTATTTGCCCCGCAGGTGGTCGCACCAGAGCCAACGCTTATGGTGTAGGTACCCGTAGCAAGAGATGACATAGTTCCAGTCAACACACCACCGGCACCGCCGCCGCCGCCAGCACCATTACTCGCATTAGAACAACCACCGCCACCACCACCGGCAACTACGAGGTAATCCACACTGATCGCCCCACCACTACCTACGGTAAAGGTTCCATTCGAGTTAAAGGTATAGATCTTGAAACCACCTGCAACAGTGGCGGTAACACTCGCACTCGAAGCCGCATAAGCCGCGCAACTGAGTGAGACACTGGTAATATTACTTGAGGCAACGCTACCTGAGCCACTTGCTACCGTACAGCTATAGCCGCTCGGCTGGGTTGAGATGGTCACGGCGTAAGACGAACTCGTCGTGAGCTTCGTCGCGAAGGTAAAGCTGCTAGCTCCTGAAGCAACGCTTAAATTGTCACCTCCATTATTTTGCAGGAGCAAACCAGCGGCACCCAAACCGCTGATGGTCCCACCGATGGTGTATTGAGCCACGCAGCTGAGCGCCACATTGCTTATGTTGCTGCTCGCGATGGTGCCGGTACCGTTACTCAGCGTGCAAAAATACCCGGTGGCTTGCGTGTCTATGGTTACTGCATAGCTCGCAGTAGCGGTTAATTTTGTGCTAAAAGTAAAGGAAGTTGCCCCGGAGCTTACGCTAAGGTTATCGCCTGCATTATTTTTCAGGACCAGGCCGCTAGCGCCCAAGCCGCTGATGGTGCCGCCTACGGAAAAGTTCGCGGCACAGGTAATAGCCACCGTACTAATGTTCGTGGTACTGACCGTGCCAGAATTGCTGCTGGCGGTGCAAACGTAGCCGCTTGGTTGAGAGGCAATGGTCACCGCGTAGGTACTGCCTGAGGCAGCTGTCGTTGAGAAGACAAACTGAGTGGCATTAGCAGGAACAGTGAGGGTATCACCACCGTTGTTTTTTAGAGTCAGACCGCTTGCCCCTAAGCCACTGATGCTTCCGCCTATGGTTCGTGCAGCCCTGGCACAGGTGATCGCCACGTTAGAAATTGCGCTTGCCAGTACTTTGCCGCTGCCCCCGGCGATGCTGCAGGAATAGTCCGTGGGAAGGGCGGCGATGCTAACACTATACGTGTCGCCCGTAGCTACGGCACTGGTAAAAGTAAAGGAGCTACTTCCCGCTGCGACGCTAAGATTAGCCCCCAAATTGTTTTGCAAGAGCAAACCGCTAGCCCCTAAACCACTGATGGTACCGCTGATGGCATAGGTGTTTTTCCTGCAGCTTACGCTTATGCCACTAACATTACCGGCGGTGATCGTTGCCGCGGTACTGCTGAGGGTACAGGTATAGACGCTGGGTTGGGCAGAAACCGTGAGTTGTTCGGTGCTTGTATTGCTAGTTGCCGTAACAAAGGAAAAGCTGCTTGCTCCCGCGTCAATTTTGAGCGTGTCGCCCGTCTTGTTGCTCAGTACCAAGCCACTGCTCACTAAACCGCTGATGGTTCCCGCGATGGTATAGGTAGGGGCAGTCGAGCTTGTGCTGGCGTCTACTTGGGGCACCGGGGCAACCACAAATTTTGCCAGGTCTCCGTCATCCGTTGTATCTCCCATGGCAAATCCTGAGGGCTCGGGAGTTTTGCTGGTATCCACCGCATAAGTAGTGGCACTGGGGCTGAGGATAAAACACTGTTGCGCTTGCAAGGTGCCACTTATGGCGCTGCTATAAAAGTCATTAAACGTGCTGTTGCCACCGCTTGGCACGTACCATTTGGCGATCTGTCCCGAGGGCAGGGTTTTGATCTTATAGGTACCGTCACTATCGCTGCCCGTAGCCCTCGGGGTGTTCATCAGCGGGTGCCAAAAACCCACTGGGGTCAGCGCTAGATTATTAGCGGCCTCAGCTTCATTGAGGAAACGCCGAATACTGGTTCCCCTGTTTAAATCAGTAGAGGCGGTACCTGAGGCAACGCAGCCGCTTAACTCGCCCCCAGGTGAAGGAGTTCCGAGGGTGATCGTAAAGCCGCGGGCATTTTCATAGTAGCCCCCGCCAGAATTTTTCCAATAAGAGAGCTTGCCCTCGTTGCTCTCTGGATTAAGGGAAAATGCCAGGTACGTAATGCTGTCCATGGCATCATTAGGCTGACTGTAGGCAGAATAAGAGCCGTAGCTCTCGTCACCCAGGGTGGCTAAAGTAAAATTGCTGCCGGCATTGAGATCGAGCACCCCTTCGCTGGTAATTGCCGTAGAAGCTAGGCTCGCCGCTACGTGAGCGGTACGCAGTTCGGCCCTCAGTGTAGGAACGCTCGAAGAAGGATCTACTGCCCGCGCGTAGGTAATGCTCATCAATTGAAATTTTGATTCTCCCTTCCCGTCGTCGAGACCGAGAAAGCCAGGCACGCCTTCGGCCAGCAAGTACACCGAGCCAGAAAATTCGCTATTGCTGCTGTTATGGGGGGAATGCCTTACACCGATAGATCGTTTGATGCCGTCGCCAAGGGTCGCCGCAATTAAAATGCGGTAGACGGGGAAGCCGCCCTTGTTCGCCAGTTGCTTAAAAGTAGCGCTGCTCACCGTAACCCCAGATCCTAAGAGCTTTTGCAGTGACTCGCCTAGATCAAGCGGAGCGTTGGGGACTGGTAAAACAGCGTGGGGATTATCCTTCTTTTGCTGGCAAAGAGCCGCCATTCCCATACCCAGGGTTTGGTCAAGGAGGGCGTTGACGCTAGCTGCTTGCGCCCGAGCAAAAGCAACCAAGCAGGCTTCGCCTGAGCTGCTTGTACCGTTCTTGGTTCCGAGCCATTGGATCGGTGTTTGACCGATATCTTTAGTTCCATAGAGCATGTCTTGATCAAAATCGTAACAGGTCTCTACCTCCACGTTCACTGTTTTTCCGAGAGCTGCTGGTAAGCAACTATCAGCAGTTCCCTGCAGCAAAGCCTCTTGGTCAGCTATTTTTGCTTGCAGAGATTTACCATTGGGATCGAAGTTGTCATCGCTCAGCTTGAGATGGGGCCCTGCTGCTGCAGGTTTGGGGAACAGCGAAAGGGCTAAGGAACCAGGAAAGGCATTAGCCAGTGCCTTGCTCGCCTCACCATTGGCAGCGGCAGCCGAAATGACGGTAGCAGCGGAAGAATCAACACCAGAAGATTTTTTTTCCTTATCCTGGGTGCTGCAGCTACAGCCTGCCACTAAGAAACTTATGTATGCGATCAAAGCGAGATTAAAATAAATCCTTGTTATTGGACTAACAAAAAGCATTTTAACCTCCATAACATTCAGATATCACGTGACAGATCCTTCGTCGCTTTGCTCCTCAGGACACGTCGCGGCACGAAATATTCTATTTCGTGCCGCGACTATCTATAGTATAAAGATAATACCAAAAAATAGCCATTCTTCCGCACCAAGCCGGTAAGCACCAACAATGATCGGTCACCATGATTATTCATTTACTCTGGTTTTTGCTGTGGGGACTAGCCCTCCTGCCGCGGAGGTCTTATGCTTCACTCTCCCAGCTAGTATTCCTCGTTTGGCGCTTATTTGCTCGCAAAAACAAGCAAATTCTTTATGGCAATATCAGCTATATTTGGGGCTATCTACCGACGACAGATAGAGCCAAGCATTTTGCGCGACAGGTAATCAGCAGCCAAACAGAGGTGTTTTTTGACACCCTACGGGGAATTCTCCGACCAGCATCCCTAAAGCTCCAAGGGCTCGAAGAACTGGGTAAACTGATCACTCATGCTGAGACTCAGGGGCGTGGTCAGATTTTAATCTCTGCCCATGTGGGAAGCTGGGAGTTAGTCGGTAAATGCATGAGCATGGTACGAACAAAGGGATTCTTTGTTTTGGCTAAACCACCTCGTCATCGGGTATTTTTACCGCTGATGCACAAGCTGCGTAAGCAAATGAATTGTGATCTGATCTGGACAGGGGATCGTGAACAGGTTTCCCAAAGTATGGCCACGACGCTCCAGCGAGGTGATTCCCTTGGCTTGGTAATGGATCAAAAACCTCGTAACCGTCAGGGCCCGGAGGTGCAGTTTTTTGATCAGCCTACTCCCTTTGTGGCGGGGCCCGCAGTCTTGGCGCGTCAGCACGCCTGCCCGATTATAGGCATATTTTGCCTGCGCATTGGCCCGGGGCACTATCGCCTCGAAAGCCGTTTGTTGGTACAGGGTGAAGAAGCAGCAGGTAAAAGCGTCGTTGCATTGACCCAAATCTGCGCTAGGGAAATTGAACGGATAATACGCCAATACCCCGAGCAATGGTGCTGGAATTATAAACGCTGGGTTTTGCCGAGCTCGCCTGCAGAAACGGAGAAAAAGCGCGACCCAGTTGCCGACCAAAATACTATGGGTATGGATTATGATACGATGTCTAGAGAAACTCAGGGCTAAACTAGAGCCATCGGATTTTTGTTTGCAACATAACCATTACAAAAGCGAGAAAAAATGCAGACTACTTTGATGCTTTTATTTATTTCTCCCTTGATTTTTACGATTTTTTCCTGCGTAAGTCAAAGGCGGTCGCCCGCTGTCCATAGCCATGAATCCGTTCCACTTGCTGGTAAACCCAAGGGTTTATCAACCTCTGCCAGCACCTTGTCTTTTAATCCCCATATGCTTAAACAGGCAACTCGCCAGAATGGATTTAATCTCACGAAAACTCCCACCGAATCTGAAGAGGAGTACTCCGATGATTTTGAAGCGGATGATGAAGCGCCCCCTCCCCCCGCTCACCCTAGTCGTGATCTCTCCCCCGTTGACAGCGACTTTTCCTCTCTTTCTACTCGCCCAGTAAGCCCGGTTGGCGAAGCTACTCACCATCCCTATGATAGCTCTTTTGATTCCAGTAGTAGCAATACCTCTTCTACTTATCGTTCGCGCATACCAAGCCCTACTCCCCAAGCTGAGCAAGCAGTTCCAGCGCCAGTAGCTCGGCCTAGCAGCAGCAAATCTTCAACTACTCGTTCGCGCACGCCTAGTTTGGTCTCTCGTTCTCCCACCCCTAGCTCCACTTCTAGCTCTAGCTCTCAAGTAGATTCATTCCCTCCGCCAGCTGCTGCCAATAAAGAATCCTCTTCTCCTTCGCCCGTTTCCTCTTCTCCTCCGTCCACTGTTTCTGTTGCTTCTGATAGTCTCTGGGCTGCTGCTGAGGATCAGGATGCTATTAAAACGATTCCTCTCGCCTTAGATGATCCTCTTGGCCAAGCCCTGCTCGCCCACCGTGGCTCAATGCTGATTCGTGGTACGGTTGAGTATCAGTGTAGAATTAAAACTTCTGAGAATATTTTGGCTTGGGCATTTAACCTAAGGGCGGTGTCGAAAACGAGAGAAGTGCAGGCTGCTTTAGATGCTAAACAGAGCTATATACCAAGCGCAACCTTTTACAATGATCATAATTTTAAGTTAAAAATAAAATTCATACGAGCTCTTGGCAGTGAGAGTTCCACCAAAATACTTAAACTTGGCGCCAGAGGTTCGGTCAAAATCTCCCCAGCAAAAACCGTCAATTATCTGGTCGAAGGAGCCGAGAAATCAGGTCCCATCGATTATATTTATTACCTGCACTTGTCCAGCCCTGAGGGAACATATCTCGCCTCATTAGCTATAAATCAGCCTGGACACCAACGAAACTTTGCCCATGGCAATAAAGTCTTGATGACGAAACAAAAAAATGAAATTTCTTTTCTCCACGCTATGTCTCGACATAGCAACAGTATTTGGTTTTATGGGGCATATCCCAGCGGTAGTGAAGACTATTATAATATTGCCTTCGAGCCAATAGAGGGAGCTTGGACCTCAACGGCTTTTGCTAAATTTGATCACCAGACTAAAACTCGCATGATGATCGGTGCCGCCGATGCCTTTGCTGCCTTTCACGCCAGTTCCTTTGTTCACTTAGCTATTAATGCCAGCAATCTTTTTTACGCGAATGGCATCGCCAAAGTTGGCGGTTATAGCCATGCGCTGTCGTTAAAAGAGAACAAAACCTTTGTTCCCCTACCCTTTTCCTATCCTTCTGCAGAGCTGGTAGAGTCGGGCGCTTGGTACCAAAAACATCCTTTTAAAGAAGACGTATTTTCCTTAGGCATTGCCTTTCTTATGGCTCGTACGAGCAAAAATAGCCTTAATGACTTCATCAAACAGAGCAGCCTGCGAGTTCGCCAGAAGATGATTGTTGATAAAAAATGGGGAAAAATACCTGTTTTTGAACGTGATCCTTCCTACCAGGGAAAGGCGATGTCTGCGGTATATGGTGCTGATCTTTTCAAAAAGGTTCGGCGCCAATTACAAAAAGCCGGCGTCAAAGAGGAAGAAATGGGCCTTCTGGCGCGCATGCTTGGTCCCCAGCAGAATCGCCCGACCATGGGGGAGCTTGCCTCGCTTCTACGGGAGATACATCACATTTCTAGTATGTAAGTTCTGCGCCTCCGTCCCTCTGCGCCTCAGCGGTATATATACCCAGCAACTCGGATTGCAAATTGTGGCCTTCTACGCTACTTCTAAGAATATGGGGATCTCCCCCAGCCAAAAGGGCTACAAGTGTCGGTTTTTTACCACTATACTGCAGATGTAATCACCGTCGAGGGGCAAACCTATCGCTACCGCGATAAGCTTAAGGCCCTCGGGGCGCGTTTTCATGGCCCGCGTAAGGTCTGGCAATTACCCAATACTCCCGCAGTTCTCGATTCCGTCGCCCATTTATGCACCCAGTTAGGCGGAGGAGCACTGAAGCCCCTGCTCTTCGGCGAAGAGAGCGACGAGGATGCAGCAGAAAGCATCGCCTCACCTTCTCTCCTGCCCGTGGGCGAGCAGTCCCCTCCGCCCTCCGAGGAAAAACTTGCCGATAGTTTAAGCGTCAGTCAATTGATGGCCCTGCTTAATCTCGTCGTCCGCGAACGTTTTAGCCAAGCCGTATGGGTGGTGGGTGAGGTGCAAAACCTCAATGCCCGCGCCCAAGTTACCTATTTCACCCTTGCCGAGCAGGATGAAAGCCAAAGCAGCGGTGCTCGTGCTACCGTGCAGGCACTTCTCTGGCGACATACGGTAAAATCCCTGGAAAGTCGCTACGGCAGCCAGGAATTGCACGCCATCCTTCACGAGGGCATGCAAATCCGCTGTCTCTGCGAGGTCTCGGTCTATGCTGGCCGCGGTTCGGTTTCCCTGTCGGTGATCGATATTGACCCGAGCTTTACCAAAGGCGCCCTGGCTCTGGCCCGGGAGAAACTCCTCAAGGAACTGCGGGCCAAGGGGCTTGATCGTACCAATAAGCAGCGAATACCGCCGCCCCTGCCCTTGCGCATTGGCTTACTCAGTGCTGACAATAGTCGGGCCCTCGGCGATTTTCTCCATCAACTGGAGGCAGGGGGCTATCCGGGAGAAATCTTATTCATCAGTATCCCTATGCAGGGGAATAAGGTAGCCCAGGTGATTAAACAAGCCATCGCCCAGCTCTGCAGCCAACGCTGTGATCTGATCGTCATCACCCGGGGGGGAGGTAGCGCAGCTGATCTCCAGGCCTTTGATTCTCCCGAAGTGGCCTATGCCATTGCTCACTGTCCTCTACCGGTCATTGCCGCAATCGGTCATCATGATGACTACTGCGTCGCCGAAGAAATTTGCTATCAGCGCCGCAAAACCCCTACCGCAGCGGCTGATTTTATCCTCGAGTGTTTTGGCGCCGTCCGCGAACGCTTGCAGGAAATTACGAGCGTGATGAGTGAGCTTTTGGCGCGAGGGCTGACCCGGGTAGACCAGCAGCAGGCTCTTTTTGGGGATCGCCTCTACCACCGTGCTTCCCGTGCTCTGGCCAGCAAACAAGAACGCCTCTTAGTGCTCGCCCCACGGGTAGAAAAATATTTTGTGCAGCTCCTGGGCAAGGTGGAACGACGGGGGCAGGAGCTCCTCGGGAGAATCAGCCATAAAGCCCTGCAAATTACCTACGGAGAAGACCAGCGTTTGACTCAGGTCTGGCTGCGGCGCTTTGATCAGCGCATCGATCGTCAGCTCGAGGAGCAGACCCGGACCCTGGAACATTTAGCCCAGCAGGTGCTCAGCCGCGATCCCCAGCCCTGGCTCAAGCAGGGCTGGACCTGTCTCGAGGGCCCCGATGGACGCCGGCTTATCTCCGTTACGGGGCTGAAGGTAGGCGATCACCTCCGCGCTCGTCTCGCCGATGGGCGTCTCACCTTAGATGTACAGAGCATCCATTAATTTTACCAAAACGACTGCGCGTAAGGATACCAAGCCTATGGAACTGCCACGATCTGAACCCGAATCACCTTCATACCGTCTTATGCTCGATGAAGTTGAGAAAATTCTGGGAAAAATTTCTGCTGAAGATATAGACTTAGATAATCTAGTTGCCGAAGTGGAACGGGGCTATGCCCTCATAAAAACCCTACGATCGCGTCTTGCCGAGACCCGTAGCAAGGTTGAAAAACTCCGTCTCGATTATGAGCAGCCCCCCGGGGAAGGAGACTCAAGCGCTTCATCCCACTAAACCCATGGGAAGGATTACGCAATGCCTGTAACGAGAGTTTGCCCGGTCTTGCCGGTTAAAAACGTAGTGTTGTATCCCAGTATTGCCATCCCCCTCATTATCTCGCGCAAATCTTCCCTGGCCTGTGTGGAAGCGGTGATGGCCAGTGAGCATAAAAAGGTTATTATACTCGGGCAGCGCTCGTACGAGCGAGAAGAGCCCGAATTCGCTGATCTCTATACGGTGGGTACCATTGGCGTGATTCGCAACACCTCGCGGGAATCGCCTCAGGAACTGACCATCACCGTGCTGGGCGAGGAGCGGGTGAGGGTGTTCTTCCCCCAAGAGCAGCAGCCTTTTATGAGCAGTCCCTATGAAGAACTGCCAGAAATTCGTGATCAAGGGCAAAAAATCGAAGCGTTGCAGCGCGTGCTTTTTGATCAAATCGAAAAAATTCAAGACATCTTGCAGCTCCAAACCAACTACTCCATCAATTACACCCTGCAAAACCTTAAAGATCCCTTGGAACAGGTGTATCTGTTAGCGTATTTGATTAATCTCGACATTGATAAGCGTCAAAAAATCCTCGAAGCTTCTAGCCGAGAAGAAGCCCTCACCCTGATGACCCGATTTTTGGCCCATGAAACCCAGGTGCTGAAGCTACGCAAAAAAATAACCGGCGAAGTTTCTAATCAGCTTTCTCAGGAACAGCGCCGCTTTTATTTGCGTCAGCAAATAAAAGCGATCAAAGAAGAGCTCGGCGAAGAATCCATAGAACAATCAGACATCAGTCAGCTCAGAGAAAAACTCCACAAGGCCAAACTCTCCGCCGCAGCTGAAAAAGAAGCAGCCCGCGAGCTGCAGCGCTTAGAGGGCCTCCCCCTTGCCGCACCTGATTATCAGTTGACCAAATCTTATTTAGAACTTATTTGCGAACTTCCCTGGGGCGAGACGACGGTGGATAACCTCGATCTCGACCATGCTCGCCGCGTTCTTGATGAAGACCATTACGGCTTAGAGGAAGTAAAAGATCGGGTGATTGAATTTTTGGCGGTGTTAAAACTAAATCCCAGCGCCAGCGCCCCCATTATTTGTTTTCAGGGGCCGCCGGGGGTTGGCAAAACCTCCTTAGGTACCTCGATTGCGCGCGCCATAGGACGAAAATTCGAGCGGCAGAGCCTTGGTGGTCTCCACGATGAAGCCGAACTGCGTGGGCATCGTCGTACGTATATTGGGGCGATGCCGGGGAGAATTATTCAAGCCATTCGGCGCTCGGGCAAAAGCAATCCCCTGCTGATGCTTGATGAAATAGATAAGCTTGGTCGCGATTTTCGCGGTGATCCTGCGGCAGCGCTGATGGAAATCCTCGATCCCAACCAGAATCGGGAGTTTCGGGATAACTATTTGGATCTGCCCTTTGATTTGAGCAAGGTGTTTTTTATTACCACTGCTAATACCCTCGATACCATCCCTCCCCCACTGCTTGATCGGATGGAGGTGATTCCCCTTGCCGGTTATACCGAGGATGAGAAGCTGGTTATCGCCAAGAAATATCTTTTGCCCCGTCAGCTGCAGCAGAGCGGCATAAAGCCCCGTCAGCTGCAGCTGCCCGATAGCACTTTGGCAGAAATTATTCGCAAGTATACCCACGAAGGAGGGGTGCGTGATCTTGAACGCAGCATCGGCAAGGTAGTGCGTAAAACGGCGATTACCTTTGCTCAAGGCTCAGGCAAGAATCAGAGTATTAGCAAAGTAAAATTGCGAGAATTACTCGGGCCTGAACTATTCACCATGGAAAAAGCTCGCCGCAAGCTCTCACCAGGAATTTCTGCGGGCTTAGCCTATACCGCCTCAGGAGGCGAGGTGCTGTATATCGAAACCTCGTTTTTACCGGGTAATGGCACTCTCAAATTGACCGGCTCTCTCGGTGAGGTGATGAAGGAGTCAGCGCAAACAGCTCTGACTTATATTTGGTCTCAGGCTGACAAGTTACAGGTAAACGAAAAAACCATCGCTCAAACGGGAATTCATATTCATGTTCCCGCTGGAGCAAGCCCCAAGGATGGGCCGTCGGCAGGGATCACCATTGCCACTGCCCTGGCCTCGTTATATTTGAAAAGACCGGTTAAAAACCATTTAGCCATGACCGGAGAGATTACCCTGTCGGGCTTAGTCTTACCGGTGGGAGGCTTGAAAGAGAAAATCCTTGCGGCGAAACGTGCCAATATTCGCACGATAATCTTGCCTGCTGAAAATCGTGAGAATTTTAACGATATACCGGCAGTGCTGACAGAAGGGATCGAATTTATTTTTGTGAAGACGGTAGGGGAGGTCTTTAGTCACGCGCTTGCCCTTGGGCCGAAGAATATCAATAGTTGACTGGTTTTTTCTGCTATAGATACCCCTTGGATTTTGTTTTGCAGATGGTTCGCAGGTATCCAAGCTATATAAACATTTTTGACATCTCTGTTCCAATTGGCGATACAATTTGTTATAGGAATCGATGGGCGAGGATCCCCAAGGGGGGGGGGTTCCTGAGCATCAGCAGGGCTTTTGTCTCGGGTTTTGCAAGAGCCAAGCAAAAGATATAAGCCAGCAAGCAGCACTACCACCAACCTAGGATTCATAAAGACCCTCGCATTTTTTTGATCGTTGCAGTGCTGAGTATTTACTGGTGGGGAGGTCCTTCGCTCCGCTCAGGATGACGAAAGGACAACTCCTCTTCCTGACAATTAAGCTTTCGGTGAGTGTCCCGCTCCCAGGCGGTTTCTAAAACTGCTGCTCTTCGGTCGAACCATCGAGAGCCATAGTTGCGGCTTTACCCCCTTCGCTGATTGCTCCGAGAATTCGATCAAAATAACCAGTGCCGACTTCTCGCTGATGACGGGTAGCGGTATAGCCCTGAGCTTCAGCCGAGAATTCGGCGTTTTGCAGATCGACGTAGGCACTCATTCCTTTTTCGCGATAGCCATTAGCCAATTGAAAACTATGAAAGTTATTCAAATGCCAGCCGGCAAGGGTAATAAATTGAAATTTATAGCCCATGCTGCCTAAATGTTTTTGGAAGCGACTGATGGTCTCGTCATTGAGGTATTTCTTCCAGTGGAAGGAGGGTGAACAATTGTAAGCCAGAGGTTTTCCCGGATGCTCGGCATGGATAGCACGGGCGAACTGCTCGGCTTCTTCAAGATCGGGCTTACTGGTCTCAAACCACAGAACATCCGCGTGGGGAGCATAAGCGAGGGAACGGTGGATAGCAGCAGCAATCCCATCGTTGACAAAATAGAAGCCTTCGCTGGTTCTCTGGCCGGTACAAAAAGAACCATCGTAGGCATCGATATCGCTGGTCATTAGTTTAGCGCCTAGCGAGTCGGTGCGAGCGATCAGCACACTGGCTACCCCGCAAACATCACTTGCCAGACGGGCTGCTTGCAGCACCTTGATAAACTGACTGGTGGGCACGAGAACTTTACCACCGAGGTGTCCGCATTTCTTCTCACTGGCCAGCTGATCTTCAAAATGAACTCCCGCCGCCCCCGCTTCAATCATTGATTTCATCAACTCAAAGGCATGGAGCGGACCACCAAAGCCAGCCTCAGCATCAGCGACAATGGGTACCAACCAGTCTCGCTGAGCTTGACCAGATTCGCAGCGCTCGATTTGGTCAGCTCGCAACAGAGCATTTTGCAGGCGTTTTACTAGCATGGGAACGCTGTTTGAAGGATACAAACTTTGATCGGGGTAGGTATTGAGACTTTGGTTGGCGTCAGCGGCAACTTGCCAGCCACTGAGATAGATGGATTTTAAGCCAGCCCGCACCATATTGACAGCTTGAGCACCGCTCATTGCCCCCAGGGCATGGGTATAGCCTGGGCCGGTCATTTGCTCCCAGAGTTTGTGGGCGCCCAGTTCGGCAATACTGTGTTTAATCAGGAGCGAGGGGCGCAATTGGACCACGTCATGAGCACTATAGCTGCGTTTTATTCCCTGCCAACGGGGATTATGCTGCCATTCTTCCCTAAGAGCCTTGACTTGTTGCCTATCCAGTTCAGCCTGCTGGGACATTAGCCTTCCTCCGTTAATGGGCCTGGTGCCTATGTAGTTTTTGGTACGCAGGAATCGTTAAAAATTCCTGCTCCTCGGGTGCTAAGACGAGAGAATCAAGTAACGCAACGGCTACGGCGAGCCGTGGATAGTGGGGAAGCGGTAGTTTGGCAACTTCCTCGCTCCGCCATTGCTGGTAGAGCTCTGCCGTAAAATGTAAGCCGTTACTAAGTTGCACGTGATGATGCAGCCACTGCCACAGCTGGGTCCGAGAAATTTCTGCGGTTGCTGCATCTTCCATCAACTGATTGATGGCAACTGCGCCCACCCCACCGAGCCATTTTTCCATATATTGAAGCGCGATACTGATATTACTGCGCACACCCGCCTCACTGATCTTGCCCTCAGCTATGTCGGTGGTGGTGAGATCCTCAGGGCGTACCGAGACTTCTGCTCGCCGTATATGTTTTTGGTGGGGACTGGGTCCGAGCACCCGATCAAAAACGCTCAAGGCCACGGGAACTAAATCGGGGTGCGCCACCCAGGTGCCATCGAAGCCATCTCGGGCTTCTCGCTCCTTGTCGAGACGCACCGCGCCGAGTGCCCGCTCGTTAGCTTCGGGATTACGGCGGTCAGGAATATAAGCGGCCATGCCCCCCATAGCGTGGGCATGGCGTTTATGACAGGTCTGCACCAGTAAATTCGTATAAGCGCGCATAAAGGGCACCTCCATGGTCAACTGGGCCCGATCAGGCAAGAGATGACGGGAACTATGGCCAAGGCGCTTAATAATGCTGAATAAGTAATCCCAGCGTCCTGCGTTGAGACCGCTGGCATGGCTGCGGAGCTCAAAGAGAATCTCATCCATCTCAAAGGCTGCAGTAATCGTTTCGATCAGCATGGTAGCGCGCACCGTTCCCCGCGCCATACCGATATAGTCCTCAGCCTCGTTGAAGACTTCATTCCATAGCCGCGCCTCGCGATGGCTTTCGATTTTTGGCAAATAATAGAAGGGACCACGCCCCTGGCTGTGCAGCAGAGCTGCGTTATGAAAGAAATGCAGGCCAAAGTCAAAGAGGCTGCCCGACATAGCCTGGCTATCAAAGCAGGCGTTCTCTTCAAGAAGATGCCAGCCACGGGGCCGGACAATAATCGTTGCTGGCTGCGGCACCACCTCGTAGGATTTGCCCTCAGAGCTTACAAAACCGAGGGTGCCACGAGCTGCTTTTTGCAAATTAAGATGCCCCTCGAGCATAAGACTCCACAGCGGCGACTGGGCATCTTCGAGGTCGGCCATAAAAATTTTAGCGCCGGAGTTAAGGGCATTAACCATCATTTTGCGATCTACAGGGCCAGTTATTTCTACCCGACGATCGCACAAAGCACTTGGCGCCTCGGCCACCTGCCAGGCGCTCTGGCGAATCTCGGCTGTCTCTGCGAGGAAATCCAGCTTCTTACCCTGGCGCAATGCCGCGGTATTGATCGTTCGTGCGGCCAAGATTTCTTGGCGAGGCTCGCTAAAGCGACGATGCAGATGCCGTAAGAATTGCATCGCTGCAGGGGTAAAAAGGGTATGGGCGTACGTATTGGCAGGATCATTGCAACTAAGTGTAGGCATTGCCACCTCAGGTATGGGGGACTGCGGCACAAAAATCGCGGAAAATCTTTCCGTGGATTCATCAAGGTACCGGCTCTTGGGTAAATTTTTTCTTAAAGAATTGTAGATTCTTGCCCCAAGCCGGTCAATAAAAACTGCTTATTTTTATGGTTATCACTATGCGGGGCATATGCGGGGCAATTGGGGCTAGGGCCTTTGGGTATACTCTGAGCTGAGCTTTATAACTAGGCGCTGGCGCGAAAGCGCCAGCGCCGTGTCCTGACGAACGCAGTGAGGAAGGATCTTTCACATAACATCCGGATATCACGTGACAGATCCTTCGTCGCTTTGCTCCTCAGGACACGTCGCGGCACGAAATATGCTATTTCGCGCCAGCGACTAACTAGGAAGCGGTATGAGTTTCTTCCCAAGAAGGCGGCAAAACATTTGGGGCTTCGCAGAAAAATACGAGGGCCCAGCGCACTTCGTTATTCTCGCTTTTTCTGACCACATCGTGCCAGGCAGGATGGAAGTGGCTGTCGTTTACCTGTTTTTGAAAGGTCGAGGCAAGAAAGAACAAGGCGCGCCCCTCTTCATGGGTCACTTCTTGCATTGTTCCACTGCTATGACGCATGCGTAAGCCCGGAGCGCTTTCGGCAATCGCCAGGGTCATCGAACCCGCATCGAAATGCCCCTTTGCTAAGAGTTCTCCCTTAATTTTTGCGGGTGAATAACGTAAAAAACGCAGAATAAACTTGTTATTGACGAGGTAGGGAATCCTGGTACCAGGATAGCGAGTTTCAAGATGAGCAAGGGGGAGCTGCACCGCACTGCGGGCGGCTTCCCACATCAGGTGGGCACGGGTAATGAATTTGTAAATAACCGGGTTTTCATGCATAGAAACACTCATTTCCTCCCATAGGGCCGGATGGTAATGGAAGAACTCTTTATCATCAAAGTGTGATCCCGAACTTTCCCGTTTTTCATAGCCTAAATCGCTGCGACGGCTTTTGCTGTCGAGTTTCGACTTACAGTTTGCGAGGGTTTGCTGATCGAGAGCCAGAAAATCGTAGAAGGCTGCCATCACCTCGGCTATTTCTTCCTGACTGCGCCCAAAGGGAACCGCCGTATAACTTTTGCTGAGCAGGTCCTGCTCGAAATGGGAAAAATCGCTGCTGGGTTCAACGCTGGCATACGCCAACCCTGCAAGACAGACTACGGGAATTAATAGCTTTAGAAAAACACCCACCCAAACACTCCTTACTCAGTAAAAAATACGGGCCAGAGCCCACTGGGCAGGGAAGATAAAAATAAGCGCGGGTGGTGTCAAGGTTTTCTAAGCTAATGAGCAGGACCGATGATGCCTCTACCGAGATTACCCTCAGTACACGAGTTGGGAAAACTCAGGGGACACTGATAGTCTTTGCTACTTTCAATGTGGGCCTGATGGAAGATCTTGCCTATTGTACAGAGGAAGTTGATCTCCACCTGACAGCTATCTTGATCTATGACATCAAGATAGCCGCGTTTTTCGAGATGCACGCGCGTCTGCTTGGCGATCCCTTGGCTATAGGCGGTAAGCATCGCCACTGCTGCGGGGATATCTCGTTGTTCCTTGGAGAGGTGGAAGACTTTCTTGAGCAAATTTTTTGCGGCTGTATTCATAGCCTCAACATTATTATTCATGCGAGCTTCGCTAAAGCTATTGATGAGCTGCTCCACATTGAATTGAAGGCGGTTAACAAAAGTTCTATAAAAGAGATGGGTGGCGGAATAGTACCTGCCAATTTTACTTTTAAAGGTATGAAAATTCTCTTCAGAGATTATCTGTTTCCAGCGACTGCGGGCGGCCGCTTTGATCTGTTCTTCGTTAAAGGTCATACGCTTAATATTAGCCCGGACCATCTTACTCATGGGCAGTTGCTGATGAGCTTCAAGATAGTCGTCGGTGCGCTGGTCGCGCACTTTTACCGGAAGGGGAAAGGTTTGCTCAAAAATAAATCCGGGAGTTTTAGCGAATTTTCCCGCCATTACTTGATGAATGGCATTATGACCTGCTTTATCTTGTTTAGCCAGGGAGATGACCGTATCGCTCTGGGCAATATACGTATGAAAGGCTCTAAGCTCATTGTTAAATTTTTTGACCTGGCGATAGTGATGGAACTGGGCCTGTAATTTACCCAGGGTTTCCCTGTCCGGTAGATAGTCGCTAAAACTAAAACCACCGGCCTCTTCCCCGACTTCTTTGCCCTCTTTAGCTGCAGCAGCTCTCTTCAGCATCTTTTTTTCAATCTGCTGTACTGCAGCAGTAATGCGCAACATCGACATCTGTTTAATATGGGCGCTCATCTTTTCGAGGCGTTTATCGAAGCGCTCTTTGTTGGGATAGTTGCTAAGCAGCTCATCCAAGACGTTGGTACTCTCACCCTTGATTGCAGCCAAGAAGCCCTCATCCACCAGGGAGCGAGCCGAGGTGCGGAGCTGTTTAAGATGCTTAAGATACTTAGAGATCACCACATAAGAAAGCAAAGCCCCGGCACTAACCCCAAACATCATCCCCGAAATAGCAATAGGCGCAACCCCAAGCAGCGCAGCCGTCCGAAACAGATCAGAACCACCCGCCACTGAAGAAGAAGAGAAGGCCAGGCCCATCCAGTTGATAAGTTCCAAGGTATAGCCCGTAGCTGAAGCCGCGATCATCCCATAACCGAGCACGGGATAGCGGTGGCGAATATTGAGACCAACGATAATCCCGGTAATTTGGGAGATGGAGGTAAACATCACCCCAGCCATGTAGACAAAAACATTTGAGCCGCTTATTCCCATAGCAGTGCCAGCGCTGGTCAACTGGGGAGCTCCGTAAAAATTGAAGGAGGTCCACCCTAAGATATTGCCACCTGTGGTGCTAAAGGGATTAAGAAAATCACCTAGGTAGGAAAAATCTCCGTGACCATGGACCAGCCCCATAACAAAGGCCGAAAGCACATCGAATTTGACCACGTGCATCGTCGGATTGGTGTTGCAATAGCAGATAGTCCCGGCGGCCATATGTCCCAATTCGTGAATCGCAGTATTAACCCCGTAGATTTGTAAGCCTAAACCAAGGGGAGCACCGATGGCGAGGCCCTTGGTAAAATCCGTGGGGTTAAGCGATTGCTCGAGGCAGAGTTCCTTAATATGAAAGGTACTCCAGAGGGTGGCGAGAGTTTCTTCCACCACGTGTTCGGGGTGGAGGTCTTTTTGCTTTTCTTCGGGCAGGTCAGCGATCCGAGCGGCGACCAGAGTACGGATTTTGTTTTTAATTTCTTCCTGTTTTTCAACCCCGCAAAATGAATGCTGCAACGCCTGCATTTGTTGGTAATACTTGGTGTTCTCTAAGACGCTAACGGTACCAGCCTGAAGATAATTAAAACTAAATAAGGGCAATAGCGTTAACAGCAAAAATAGTCTTGTGACCATAGATTTAGTCTCCATTTTTTTAGTTGCTGTTGAGAGAGCGTGGTGGATTATCACTACAAAATAAAAACGAAGTTTGCAAGTTGTTAGTCATTTAAGGGAAGAATAGTGTTTTTTCTTGGGGAGTAAGCAAACGACAGTGTAAATCAAAACGCTTTCTGCGCTGAGCAAAAAAATCATAGCAATAATCGCGAAAAAATCGCGGCACTCCTAAGAAAATATAGACTAGGCGATAGCCACCCCCGAGCGCAGCAACTATGCGTATAACTGCCGTTGATTTTTCGTAGGTATGCTTATCATCATACAATACGAGACTCGCAAGACTTTCACACTGAGCAACACTTAGGAGCTGGCGAGCTGAGCTGCCCTGTAAGGGGGCGTAGCGCAGAACTTTGCAGGCATCGCGAGGCAGAAGAAACTGTACGAAACCATTGCATACCCCGCAGGTACCATCAAAAAATACTATGAGCTGAGCTTGCATACTTTTTTGCCTCCGCTTACAAAAGGTATAAAAATGGCAGCTAAAATTCCACTTGTGCCAGTTTTTCCAAATGGGTAGAGTTTTGTAAAATAGAGCAGCAAGCAGAGTACCCCTTCCCTAAGGAATTATCCATGACCACACTAATTTCTCTGTCGGTAGTCCTGATCGCCGGTACCTTAGCTTCCGCCTCTTTTGCGGGCAATTTAAGCTGCTCCCCCGTCCTTTGGCAACCGTTTCAAAGCAACAGCCCCTATTTGACAGTATCCCTGACCAGTAACTGCACCCTTAACTCTGCCTCTCCCCTGACGATCAGCTCTATGTCTACTCTCTACAAAAAATTCCTGGCTAGCATTCCGGGAAGATTTTCCATAAAGAAAACTGATCTGATAAGCCAAGAAGGGGAATTGAGTCGAGAAGATTTGCTCGTGCACGAGGTGCGCAGTACCTCCCATGGAAGGGTGAACATCGATGGCACCATTATACTCCGCCATGATCGCGAGGCCTTATTCACCTATGAATACACCAGTAAAACCATGGTGGGAGAAGACAATGCCCAGTATTCCCGCTTTGAACGCTTTGCCTTCGATCTGCAGAGTACTGGAGAAGCAAGTTATCGGTTGAGCTTTCGCCAAACCAATACCTTCGAAGTACCTTGGTTTATCCCCAATGCCGCCTTTGTCAGCCGGGCTACCAAGGGTATAGAAGAAGAGCTCATTGGCCGACGTGATGAACAGGTAAGAATTCTTACCAAGCTATAGGGGTTTACTCGCGGTAGTAAGCCCACAGCATTGAAAGGACCAGCGCCGATCATGATAGCTACTGCTGTAAGTGCTGCTAATAGAACGTAGCACCCCACCAGCTATCTGGGTAATAGCGGAATCATCGCTCTTCGTCGGATCGTAGTTCACTGCTAACTGACAGGTGAACATCAAGTGTTCTTTCCAATCATTGACTTGATCATTAACCGAGAAGGCTCCATAGCCATTCTGTTTGGTTATTTTAAGCCAATACGCTGATAGGCGTGATTCGACCACCCGAGGAATTCTCGTAGTACATTGAGTCGTGTCGTACTGGAGCGGAGTTTTATCGTTGCTTACTAAGGAGCAACATTGATAGGTATAGCTTCGATCGCCTGAAGGACCATCATAGGTGCTAGAAATTCCCGCTAGCACTTGCTGGTTAGGACAAGAAAAAGTTTGCTCGCCGAGCAGTTCACCACTTACCTTGCTATCGGTGCAGGCAGTACGGCGTACGCCATTACCGTTTGCATCAGAGAAATACTGGCATTCTACCTGAAACTTACGATCATTGGTCGCAACATCAAAATCACTCTGTAAACCACTGATGACCGCATCACCAGGACAATAAAAACCAAGGTTTTCTTTAGGATGATTGAGCACCGCACTGGTATACGAACCCAAAACAAATTTTGAGCTCCGATCGTCTTGAAACGGGGCAATGCTTCCACCGCTGCCCCCTGCCCCTGCTGGGTCCATCCCCACGGCTGAGTTGTCAGCGTTGCCTGAGGATTTTGCTGCATTAAACATATCAAGCATGTTTTTTTCGTCGGAGCTGATACCCGTTCCAGCACCACTACTTTGACTGGAGGCATTTCCCGTCGCTGCAGTGCTTACCCCACTGGAGCCTGAAACGCCCGAAGTGCCAACGGAGCTAGGCGCTACCGGCGAACTGTCACTCGAAGGGCTTTTTTTGGTACATTGCACAAGCAACAGGGTTGAACTGAACAGCAGTACCGCGAAGAAGAAATTCATGGCGAGCTCCCGGGGTTATCCCTCGCTCGGCGAAGGCTCAGTTTTGTTAAAAATTAACGGCTAAGTGGCTGGCAATAGTAAGCAGCCGCATATAAATGTTATCTGCTACTGCTACCGCCCCGAGACTTTTAATATGCTGAGAAAGAAATTGGCATTCGAGCAGCATAAAACCCTGAGTTTTCAAGCGCTCAACCAAATAATATAAAGCAACTTTAGAAGCATTACTCGCCCGATAGAACATCGATTCCGCAAAAAAAGCTCCCCCGATGCTGACCCCGTAGGTGCCACCTACCAAAGCGCCGTCTTCCCATACCTCGACCGAATGAGCAAAGCCGAGATTAAACATATCCTGATAGAGATCGATAAATTCTTGGGTAATCCAAGTCTCGCTGCGTTCGCCACAGCCCCGCATAACTTCTCGAAAAGCGCGATCGTAGGTCACCGTAAAATACTGGCGACGCAGAATTCGCCGCAGGGAGCGAGAAACATGCATGGCGTGCAGGGGAATGATGGCTCGGGGGTCGGGACGAAACCAAGCGATGGTATTGCTTGCCTGTTCAGGCATTGGGAAAAAACCCTGACAATAAGCGGAATACAGCAATTCCGGAGTAAGAGGAGGTGAATTTAGAGATATGGCATTATTCATATGCCCTACACAAGCGCTTTATTGGTTGGTTAGTATTAGAATAGTATTAACACAGGGGGAGGATTTCGACAAGGTCAGGAGTACGAGCAACGCTTTGGGCTATGATTAGCAAAGACATAAACTACCACGATAAAATAACTTTCCCTGATTGTCCGCTGGCCATAGCCTGGAAGCCCTCTTCAAACTGCTCAATCGGCAGTCGATGGGTAATGATCCCGGAAATATCAAGGCCGCTTTGCACAAGACTGACCATCTTGTACCAGGTTTCAAACATTTCGCGCCCGTAGATTCCCTTCAAGGTGAGGCCTTTAAAAATAACCTGATTCCAGTCCATGTGACTCGGTTCACCTTGGATGCCAAGCAAGGCTACTTTGCCCCCATGATTCATTGCGGCAAGCATCTGCCCGAGGGCCTGTCCGGCGCCACTCATTTCGAGGCCGACATCAAAGCCCTCTTTCATCCCCAGCTCTTTTATGACCTCCCTCAGGCTTTGCCTCAGGGAATTTACTAGGGTCACCCCAGGGATCTTACCCACCAATTCGAGGCGAAAATCGTTAATATCGGTGACCACTACATGCCGCGCCCCCACGTGTTTAGCGATTGCCGCAGCCATATAGCCAATTGGACCGGCACCGGTGATCAGCACATCTTCGCCTACCAAATCAAAACTCAGGGCGGTGTGCACCGCATTGCCAAAGGGATCAAAAAACGCAGCCAGCTCATCGGAGATTGTTGCGTCAAGAGGGAAGACATTAACTGCTGGAAAACCCACATACTCAGCAAAGGAGCCTGGGCGTTGCGAGCCAGTTCCCAGAGTGTTGCGACACAGGTGACGTTTGCCAGCTCGGCAATTGCGACAGTGCCCACAGGTAATATGGCCCTCGGCTGAAACTCGTTCACCGACGCTTAAGCCGCTAACCAAGGAGCCCATGGCAGCGATGGTTCCCATAAATTCATGGCCAATTACCAGGGGGACGGGAATGGTTTTCTGAGCCCACGCATCCCAATTATAAATATGTAAATCCGTACCGCAAATCGCCGACTGCTGCACTTTGATTAAGACCTCACTGGGACCAATCTCAGGTACGGGGACCGAGCACAGGGTCAGGCCTTTTGCAGGTTTTAGTTTGGCAAGAGCACGCATTTCCTTTGCCATCGATAGTTCCTCCGAAGTGCTGTTTACTTAGCGGGTAGTAGCCCAAAACGCTTCCCCACCCGTTCAAAGGCTGTTACTGCAAAGCTGAGCTCCTCACGGGTATGAGCGGCGCTGAGCTGAGTACGGATTCTTGCCAGGCCCTTGGGAACCACCGGATAAGAAAAGCCGACAACGTAGACTCCTTCCGCCAGGAGTGCCTCAGCCATTTCTTTTGCCAGCCTGGCTTCCCCGACCATCACCGGGACGATGGGGTGAGTACCGGCAATCAGGGTAAATCCACGCTGGCTCATTGCGCCGCGAAAAAATTCGGCATTAGTTCGTAACCGTTCACGTAATTTCGTGCCTTGTTGTTCGAGCAATTCAAAAGCGGCAAGGGACGCTCCAACAATCGCTGGAGCAAGGCTGTTCGAGAACAAATAGGGTCGTGAGCGTTGCCTTAGCCAGGCAATTATTTCGCCTGGTCCCGAGGTATAGCCTCCGGAAGCTCCACCAAGGGCCTTGCCGAGGGTGCCGGTAATCAGATCTACCTTGCCCAAGACCCCACAGTGTTCGATACTGCCCCGTCCCCCCTCGCCCAGCACCCCCACGGCGTGAGAATCATCCACCATCAGCAAGGCCCCATATTGTTGGGCGAGCTGGCTTATTCCCGCAAGATTTGCGATGGTCCCATCCATGGAGAAGACGCCATCGGTGCAGATTATTTTGAGACGGGTATGCGCTGCTGCCTGCAATTGGCTTTCAAGATCAGCCAGATCGTTATTACGGTAGCGAAAACGCTGAGCCTTGCTGAGGCGCACCCCATCGATAATGCTTGCATGGTTAAGGGCGTCGCTTATAATCCCATCGTCTTCACCGGTAAGGGTTTCAAAGAGACCGGTATTGGCATCGAAGCATGAGCTGTAAAGAATGGTATCTTCCGTCTGCAGAAACGCCGATATTTTCTCTTCAAGGACCCGATGCTGTTCCTGGGTACCACAGATAAAGCGCACCGAGGCCATACCAAAGCCCCAGCGAGAAATGGCCTCTTGAGCGGCTTCCTTGAGGCGCGCATCATCGGCGAGAC
>JAHFAI010000042.1 GCA_023250635.1 Deltaproteobacteria bacterium
GGCTCATAATCACTTAAAGGGGGCATTGGAGTTCGGCTTACCGTGGAAGACCGGGGAGTCTTGAGAAATGGCGAGAGCAAAAAATAGTGCAATTCAGCCGCTGACCTGTGTTTTTTGGGAGAGCTCGTTTTTCGTCCTTCGCTCACCTCTTTGCAAGGGCAGGGGGCTTAGGTGGGGTCAAATTTTATCCGCTTCCAGCGGATGGAATTTGATGCCACCGTAAGCCTCCTGCCATGCTGGGGGTGGCGAGGAGCGAAATCCACAAGGCTGGTGATGGGCTTCTCCCTAGCTTTTGAAATTTTCTGGCAGCGACCGACAGGTTCGAGTTTAATAGCGGGGGTTTCCACATCCCCTTCGATTTTGTATCGCTGCTAATTGTGGGATAGGCGCATAGAATTTATTGACTCCTTAAAAACCGACGCTTATACTTTTTGGTCCGTGTTCATTTTTTAGGAACGTTCTCGGGGGTAATGATGATAAAGAAACAGGCTGCTCTGGCATTGCTGGTTATTGCAAATTCTCTGCTTCCTCTCCGTCTCAATGCTTCTGCACGCTTACCGCAGACGTCCAAGATCTTAGCCACCCGTTGTTCACCCAGCTCAGTGGCAGCGCTTTCGGCACTCAAGTTAAGTTCGGCGCTGGTCTATTCCCATGATTTACTGCCTAGGCGGCAGAAAAAATTTGTAACGAGCCCCCCTCACTATAGCTGGGGGCTTTCTGAAGAAGCTCTTGATGGTTTTTTGAGCAAAAAATCCTTGAGCGAAGTCGTCGCTGGAGCGCAGCGAAGCCATGGTCCCTTTCAGCTGATCATTACTGGTGACGAAAGTGAAGAGGGCATTTATCAGCTGGCTCAGCTGGCGGCAGAGCAGGCCATCCCCTGTGCATTTAGCCGCAGCCAAGCTCAATGGGCAAGCAACAAACTAGCGATGAAGGAAAGGCTGCTGGAAGTATTTCCCGACACCCAGACTGCAGATTTTGTTGGTCTCAACTCCTGGCCTCTTAGCGACGAAATAACAGCTAAAATAGCTTCTTTTGGCTTTCCTCTTGTGGTAAAGCCAACGAGCAAATGTGGCGGCGAAGGGGTGAGTATTATTCATAGTCAGAGTGAATTAGATCATAAATTTGCCGCAATCAAGAGAATGCTCGGCAAAAATCCGCATATCGTCGAAGAGTATATTAAGGGCAAAACCATGCGTATCGATGCGGTGGTGGCCAAGGGCGAAGTTATTGCCGTATATCCTGCTTACTATGAAGAAAACTGTTTGTCGTTCTATATTGATGGGGTTTCGACCATTACCTCCTCAGATAATAGTGAAGCACATCAGCAGCGTTATAGGGAGCTGATAGAACGGATTGTCACTGCCTTTGCAATAGAAAATGGAGTAATCCATGCTGAAGCAATTGAAAGCAATGATGATACCCTTTATTTCTTGGAAACAGCACTGCGTCCTGGTGGAGACAGCGAAGACAAGATCTACACCTACGGGGCAAATATGCAGCAGATCTTCTATCAGGGGCAATTGGGGATCGCCGCTGATTGTAGCACTATAAAAACCCCGAGTGCAGATAAGGAATGGGCCCGTATTGATCTGGTTGCTCCTCGTCAGAAGAAGGGCGAGTGCTCATGTTTGACGAGATTATGGACACCAAATCTTGAGCTGCTCGCGACTCCGCTTACTGAGTTCAACTGTCTGTTTATGCCGAAGGCACAGGTTATTCCCCGGGAAGCTGATACCCTTGGTTCGTTGCTATTTTATGGTCCCAAGGAGCAGGTGGCCGAAGAAGCGCACTTCGTTTTGCGAGGTATCAACGGGCATGTACAGACGTTTTTAGCCCCCGAGCAAAGAAGCAAAAATTGGCCTTTGACCAAAAAATAAGGCGCGTGAGACTTAAGTTATTTTAATCTTCCTCCTGTTATCCTCGATAAAACATCGAAATTATTTATTTCAAAATTCCCAGGAGGATGCCTGTGATCAGCACTACCAGATCATTATTTTTTCTACTGCTCATTTCATCGACGGCATTATTGGCACGCAATAATGCTCCCAAAAACTACGGGGATGATTCGAGCCCGGGGCTTAGCGACAGCTGGTTTGAGGCGGACTACATGCCTCGCCTTGAGAAAATAGCTCGTGCCTATGGCAAATTCTCCCATCAGACAAAGGGCCTGGCCTCGCTGAACTTCGGCGTTTTAGTGCATAACAAATATCATCATATTTACCGTTCTAAAGCTTTGGGTGACAGTGGAACGGAAGAATTATTCACTCATCTTTTAGTCAATCAGCTCCCCCTGCCAACCCGGGTGATTTTTATTAACAAAGATGGTTTTAAGAAAAAAATATGGGCGAAAATCCCCTATGTAACCCATTTTATTCGTGGTACCGACAACTTTGCCATGCAAGAGCACCGTTTGTTTAATCCAAACGGCCGCTTTCCCGAAGTGGAGTTCTGGCATCCCCTCAACCTCAATGTCTATCTGCATGGACATAATCCCTTGGAAGATGTGGATAGTTACCCGGCGCTGAGTTATGTCGATCGCGAAGCAGCAGCTGAGTTTTCCCTAAGCTCCCAGCAACAAATCACCGCCAGTAAACAAAATTTTTATACCATCTTGGAGATGATCCTCAACCATGAGGGGGGGGTGCTTTTCCACTGCACTGGTGGAGTTCATCGCACCGGTATGGTCTCCATGGCCATTCGCAAGCTCCAGGGAGGACAGTGGACCAAGCCCTTTGCTGAGCCTATTCGCATCGTCTCCTACTCTAATCTCAGTAGCGGTCAGGTCATTTATCTCGACAACCTCGCAGAGGTGGAATACGTCATGCACAATCACCATAACGTCCGCTTGGAGAATTTCGAAGCGGTACGAGCTCTTGCCGAAGAACCGGAGTTTCAGCTTTTGTATCAGCGCTATCATCAGCAGCTGAACACCCAATGAGTTCCCCGCCCATACCAAAGATCAGGCAATTGGGCTACAATTGAGGGTGACCCCACCAAGGAGCCCTACTGCCATGATGCCTACTCTCCCCAGCGTATTTATCGCTGCTTGTTGCCTGCTTGTTGCCTGCGAGAAAAAAGTAAGCCAAACCAACCCCACGCTCGGCGCCACCCCCATCGCCCTGGGGGGGAGTCCCAGCTGCTCGTCGACCTTTCCCCTCGGTACCTTTACACCCCTGAACAAACTCAATCCGGCAAAGATTAGTGCGAACCTGAGTGCAGTAGACGAGCAGGAAATTTCGCTGATCAAAGATGCCACTCATCCCAACGGGGGCCTCTACCACGCCCTAGTCTTAACCTTTGCTGCCACCCTCCAAGCTGGTACTAGCACCAGTATCCGTCCTGACGGCTACCTGCTCGAAACCTGTCAGCTAACAAATGGCAGCTGTGCCGAACGCCTGGTTCCCGCAACAACCCTGCTGCGTTTTCCCGGTGCGAGTAAACTGACCTTTGAGGTGAGCGCCTGCATTAACAAAAACCGAGTAGAAACGTCAGCAGCGGATCTCCACGCCAAGAGCTTTTTTGGTCAAGAGTATCTCTGCGGCAAAAGCTCGGGGAAGAAACTCTATGTACTCAAAGAAAATAGCGGTGATTTTGCTGAGTTTAGCGACTTAATGACCAAGGCCGACCAGGTGGACCATATCTTTCGTCAGCGGGCCTTTAGCCTCTATGGTTATATGCGGGATAATTATGCGCCAAGCATCACCAGTCCAGAGCAGCAGCTGAGCGATTTGGACATGGCGATGGAGAATAACCTGAGCCTTGGCCCGGAATTATTTGCCGATAATATCGAATTTAATGGTTTTGATATGTATGGAGCACTCAATGCGGTGAGTGCCCAAGTACCCCCACAGCCGCCTCCCAGTCTGGCATTGACCCCTGGCTGTGAGGCAGGTGGCAGTGCCTCGACCCAATCGGTTGACGATATTTTAGCGAATCTGTACCAGAATCACCCCCAGGTTGCGCCAAAACAAGCTGCTCCCGATGAGGCTAGCCCAAGCTCCACCCTACAGGTGCAGGGTTATCCTGCCGCTGCCCCTCCTCAGCCTGCCACACCCGCTGATACCGGAATCGGGGCATCTATCAACAAACACGGAATATTTATTGCCGGGATTGTGATGAGCTTGGCAGGGCTGGTCTTATACAAAATAATGGATGAAAAAAAATCAGATAAAAATGCCAGAACAGCTGCGGGCGATGCGGATGAGGGTTTATTAAGTTACCGGGAACGTTATTATAGAGATTCCTACATGATGCCAGCCTCCTATTACAATAGATCTCGTACGCAAACCACTGCGAAGGCTCTAAATGAGCGTCTCAAGGGAACGGCAGAGAGCAAACCAGAGCCTGCTTTATTTGGTGAGTGGACGAGCGGAGTCAGCGAATCAAGCAAAGGCTTAGGTGCCAAAGCAGGTATAGGCCTCATGGCTGCCGGATTTTTGGTGGCTCTTGGCGGCTTAATGACCAATCAACTTACCGAAGCCCCCTCGAAAAACATGCTCCATGACGAAACGTATCTTACCTTAAGTATCAATACCTTTGATGTGCTCGATGTTAAAAACCTCATTGAGACTAAAATGGCCTCCTTTATCAGCGAACCAGCCAGGCTGCGCAAATTAACGGCTTTGAATTAAGCTCCCCAGACTTGCTATGATGTTGTTTTTAATGGTTTTTAAATTTTCTTTCCCTACTCCGCCATAATTTTCTCAAGCTCTCTTCTTCCCCGGTCGATAGGGGGTGAGGCAGAAATTTTGATCTAAAGGAGTGGACAAGCCATGAAACTGATTATTGCAAGCGTCCTGGGACTAAGCCTATTCACGAGTGCTTGTACCAAAAAATCCGTCAGCTCCGCAAACAGCCCCCCGGCAGGGGCAAATGGGGAGAGTGGTGCCAGTGGCAATGGGGCCTGTATTCCTGCGGCAGCTGCGGCTAGCCTCGCCTTAGGTACCTTTGCCCCCATGGGCAAGCTTGATCCCTCTCAGCTGACCACCACCATCAAGCAGGTACAGGAGCAGGAATTAACCGTCGCTAAAAGCAGCAGCAATAGCAGTGGTGGTCTCTATCATACCGCCTTGATCACCCTTAGTTCCGCCCTGACCGCGAGTAACTCTGAGGTGCGCCCGGATGGCTTTTGGTTGGAAATCTGCCCCGCAGCTGGAGGAAGCTGTGCTTCCCGCCTGGTAGGTAACACCGCCTTGATACGCCAATTGCCCAGCGCCATGCTCACCTTCGAAGCAAGTGCTTGCTTGCGTAAGGATCGCTCGTCCGCCACTGTCAGTGGCTTGGATCAAAGAACTTCGCGGGGAGAACAATACACCTGCGGTAAGAGTACGGGAAAGAAAAAGTATAGCTTTACCGCCAACAGCGGTGATGTTGCCAGCGTGCAAGGTGATATGGTCAAGAGCGATCAAATGGAAGAGGTCTTTTATCTGAAAGCGTACCAGCTCTGGCAACATATCCACGATTTTTATTACCAGAGTCCACCCACTGCCAACTCAAAGTTAAGTGGGCTTGACAAAGCTATGTGGAATAACCAAGCCCTCGGTCCTGAGGTTTTTGCTGATACTTTGGCCGTAAATGGTTTTGATGCCTATGATTCCTTGGATCAGGGCTCTTCGCAAAACCCTTCGGCCGCGGGATTGAATTTGAGGCTTGCCGATGGTCAAACTGTTTGTCATCAGGATCCGGCTGTTCCTAGCGGCACTTCTGGTAGCAGCTCTTCTGCTGGTGGCAGCGACTCGTCTAGCGGTTCCCTCGATGCTATTTTAAAGGGGCTGTCGGGTAGCGGTAGTGGCAGCGGTGGTGGCAGCGGTAGTTTGATTTCGGGAGGAGCCCCGGATTCTAGCGGTTCTGGCACCGCTGGCATAGGCTCAGGTTCTGATACCTCCTCTGGTGCCGGCGCAGGAAGTGCAGGCGGTGGAGCTTCTGTTGCGGGATCCGGCGGATCCACGGGGGGCGACCAAACTACCAGCATCAGCGGACAACCCGTACCCGATGCTCCAAGCTCTGATTACATGACAAAACGCGTGATGCTGCTTACGGGCGTTGTGGCGATGATCGTTGGTACTATTGCCTATAAATCCGTGGAAAATCCCGCCGCCCCTGATGCTGCCGAACAAGCCGCAAAGAAGACTCAAGAACATAGAGATAAAATACTAGCGGACGAGGGACAACATCTCACTTCGCAAGAGATGGCTGAGCATACAGACGCTGTGGTTAAAGCAACCCCAAAAGCGACACCTGAGGCTAAATTAGCAGAAACAATTAAGGCAGAAGAGGCGACAAAGAAGGAGTTAACGGACACAAAGAGTGAGTATGAGAAAGCAGTGGCAGACCAGAGCAGATTAGATGAACACGCTATGGCGGAGACAGAGTTAGCAAGAACAAGCCCATCAACAGATGCGGCTGCTGCTGCTCCGAAGCCAACGGCGGTGGGGGATGCTGCTGCTCCGAAGCCAACGGCGGTGGGGGATGCTGCTGCTCCGAAGCCAACGGCGGTGGGGGATGCTGCTGCTTCTACTACTCCGAAGACGGCGGTGGATCCTACGGGTACTCCGAAGACGGCAATAACAGCGGTTGAAGCTGCTGCTCTTCACAAGGAGAAGGTAGATGGGTTAAAAGCTAAGGTTGCAGGGTTAGAGGCGAAGCTTAAAAATTTTGCACCAGAGATCACGAAATTACAAGGAGAGACCTCTATCCTTAATACAAAGAGTGCGAAAAATCGCGATCTCCGCAGCTATGGTGGCCTAACCATGCTCGCAGCTGGTGCTTTACTTACCGGTTATGCGGTTTTTGGTCTCAGCAGCGAATCTGGGGGCCAGGAAAGAAACTTTCTCCAGGATCAGGATTACCTCAAACTCAGTAATGACTCAATCGCTGCTCTAGAGTTAAAACGTCAGATTGATCAAGATACTTCGCTGCTGCTGATCGCTGCTCCTGCTACCCAACGTACCGTGCCGCTTGCCCAGTAATCAACTGGCTCTTAAGCTAATCTCACGCTATACTGAAGAAAGCCCCTGTTGTTCGGCAAGTTTGCCGGGCGGGGGTTCAGTGTATTTTAGAGGAGCCTACAGCTATGAAATCCGGTAATCCCGTTCTCCAACCCAAGTATTTTTCCAGCGCTGATACCCTGGTCTACGGCCGCAGCGAAGAACTCATGACCGTGGGCGGAACCGTCAGCAAGGCCTTGACCCTCGGTATTTTACTGATGATTTCCGCCGCTTTTGTCTGGACTCGGAGCTTTCAAGCCGCCGGCTGGGGCGATGAAGCGATCTTTAATCCCCACGCAGCTGCTCCCTGGATTATGCTCGGTGCCTTTGGCGGACTTATCGTCGCCCTAGCCACCACTTTTAAGCCGAATTGGTCACCTTACACCGCCCCTATCTATGCAGTTCTCGAAGGCCTGTTCTTGGGGGGGATTTCCGCCCAGTTTGAAGTTCGTTTTCCTGGTATCGTAATGCCAGCAGTTATGCTAACCATGGGAACCCTCGCTGCAATGTTGCTAGCCTACAAAGCTGAGCTGATCCGCGTAACTGATCGCTTCCGTTCAGTGCTGATCGCTGCAACTGGGGGTATCGCCCTGGTGTATCTGCTCTCCATGATCCTGGGGTTTTTTCATGTGGAGATTCCCCTGATCCACGGCAATGGGATAATGGGGATCGGTTTTAGCCTGGTGGTGGTGGGCATTGCTGCCCTCAACCTGGTGCTGGATTTTGAATTTATCGAGCAAAGCAGCCGCCGGCGCGCCCCCAAGTATATGGAATGGTACGGGGCTTTTGCCCTGATGGTTACCCTGGTGTGGTTATATTTAGAGTTTCTGCGCTTATTATCCAAACTCAATAGTCGCAACTAACAAAGGACGTTCTCGCTCTATGCCAAAAGTTACTATTACGACCGACAAGCTCGAACTTGAGGTCAAGGAAGATTACCCCCTTATCGATATGTGCGAAGACTACGATACTTCCATCCTCTTTGGCTGCCGTGATGGCGCCTGTGGTGCCTGTATGATTCGCGTCAAACAGGGGGCTGAGAATCTAAGTCCGATGGAACACAACGAGCGGGATTTTCTCGACACCATGGCCGCAGAACCTAACGAACGCCTGGCCTGTCAGTGCAAAGTTCGTGGTGATGTGGTTATCGAAGTTTCGGAGTAAGCAGACCCGTGCTGCGCACCCCTCCCCGACTCAGCAAAGCTGCAAAACAAGCCTTGATCACTCGAGCGGTGGCTTGCTGGAATATCGCCCTCCCTGATCCCGGTTGCGAACTCTACTATGAGACTCCCTTTCAACTGCTGGTGGCAGTAGTGCTCTCGGCCCAGACCACCGATCTGATGGTAAATCGCTGTGTCAAAGCGCTTTTTATTGCGGGTTTAAATCCTCAGACCATCGTCAGCTGGGGGGAAGAACGCTTGCTCGCTTATATTAGACCCATCGGCCTCGCCCCCACTAAGGCACGAAATATCGTTAAATTAGCACAGCGGATTATTGAGGAGTTTGCTGGCGAAGTTCCCTCCTCCCGCCTCGCTCTCGAGTCTCTGCCCGGAGTGGGACGCAAAACCGCAAATGTGGTGCTGGGAGAAATTTTTGGCCTGCCCACCTTAGCAGTGGACACTCATGTGTTTCGGGTCAGCGCTCGCCTCGGTCTGCAGCGGGAAAAAACCCCCGAAAAAGCCGAACAGGCACTCCTCAAGATCATCGAGCCGCAGCTGCTGCCGAAGCTCCATCACCAATTGATCCACCACGGTCGCTACACCTGCAAAGCGCAGAAGCCTCGCTGTGCGGAATGCTGTTTGGCTGAGTTCTGCCCCTCTCGTTAAAAGGTCGGTGTTTTTGCTGATAAAAGAGTAGCCCACTTTGCCCTCCCCCTAGAGTAGTATAAAGGGATGCGCATGTGGGAGAACTTGATGAGACCAAGACTGATCGTCTTCTTGGTGTTGACCGGGAGTTACTTTGCTTTCTTTCTGGTCTTTCCGCTCTTTCCTACTATTTTTCTTAATGAGGGTTACCACTTTCTGCCAGCTGGTACCTCCTCGGCCATGGGTAATATTCTTCTCGGACTATGCTACGCCTCCTATTCTCTCGGTAATTTTATCGGCACTCCTTTCATGGGTAAACTCTCTGACCGCAACGGTCGCAAGCAGGTGCTCTCCTGCTCGCTCTTGCTTTCTGCGGTGATGTGCCTCTTATCGCTGGTGGCGATTCAGAGTTCGTCCTTATATTTTTTGTTGATCGCCAGATTTTTCACCGGTTTTTTTGATACGAGTTTTGCGCTTTCTTACAATATTCTCGTTGATATGGATAAGGACTCGGACGCGCAACTCAAGAACATTGAGTTCTGGACAAGCACCGCTACCAATGGGGGATGGATTTTGGGTTCGCTGATCGGTTGGCAGCTTATCGACCAGCCGGTCCTCTCTTTTCAGGTGCTCTCCCTGCCCCAGTGGGGAGCTTTTTTTATTCTCTTGCTGCTCTGGGCCCTGGTAGTTTTTGCCTTGCAATTTCCCGACGAAGTCAGGCGTAAGCAGCAGCCCATCGAGAATCCTTTTGTTACGGTAATCAACTCGTTCAGGCCCTCACCGGTGCGACCGATTTTAATTGCCAATATCATTCTCTACTCAGCTACCTTTATTTTTTCTACCTACTTGCCGATTTTTCTGATGCGAAAATTTAGTTTTGCACCGAGCTCCATCGGTACCATCGACACCTATCTCTCAGTTTCAACCTGCTTTGCACCTTTTACCTATTGGATTTTTAATCGCTTCTGCAGTCGCAAGGAGACCGTCTGCATCAGCACCCTGGGCATTGGCCTCTCGCTGCTCTTTTTGGTGGTGGTGCCGTTTAAAGAACTGCTGTGGTTATGTCTTTTTTTTAACGCCTATTTTTCCACCGTTGCCTATAGTTTTTCGACTTTTTTGGTGATCGAATATTCGCCCTTCGATCAGCGGGGCGAAGCCTTAGGGATCAACCAAGCCCTGTATGTTTTGGTGGAAGGAATCGTCTCTTTTTTGAGCGGGCTCTGTGCGGCCTTGTGGTTTTACCTGCCGTTTATCATTGCCACTCTCTGCGCCTTTGTGGCTGCCCTGCTGTTTTTTTGCTTGGTGGTGTTGGCGCCCAAAAAAATTGCGGAAATCGCGGGAAGCCCCACAGCCAGTTAGAGCAGGTCGGTCACCAAGCGCAGGGGGATCGAGCGCTGCAGGGTGATCTGATCGCCGTAGGCGAGATCTATGGTCCCCTGATGACCATCCAGAGCAAGCATAGCCTTCATACAGTGATTCTCAATCAGCAGCGTATCCACTTCGGGGTCGAAGTAGCCCTGGTGCAGCGAGTTCCTGCTCTCGTCGCCGATGCGATGGAGTTCTCGGACAAAAAACTGATACTTCCCGCTGCGCACACTGACCTGCTTACCGCCGGCCGCATAGATAGCCCCGGTGCTACCAGCCGGGGTGGCGAGCCATAGCCCACTGGAACGCTGAATTTCTTCTTTGTCGTTCACTCGTAAGCTATAGCGAGTAGTGGCTGCTGGGCTGTTATTGGTATACAAGAGATCATTTAAAATTGGCACGGTGGTGGTTTCAAAGCCCGAATCCATACGCAAAATACTAGCCTGCAGCCTCGGGGTGAGGATATGGGGCAGTTGCTGCTGGACGAGCTGCTGCACCATCGCCTCGAGGCCTTCCACTGCGGTATAACACAAAAAACCCACACTCATGGGTGAAGAACGCAAACCGATCAGCGGTACATCGCTGCTGCGGATATGATGACTTGCCTCTAAGAGCGTCCCATCACCACCAACGGTAATAACCGCATCGATTTCCTTCATATCCGGCCAATACATCCCCCGACGCACCTCGAGTACCTCGACCCCCTGCTGCTTCAGGGATTTCTGCAGCAAATCGCGGCAACGAAAATGATGGTCGTGATCCTCTTGGAGATGACCCAGATGAGCAGGGGCGAGATGACCATGGGCTATCTTAGCCTTGATGGCCTCACCATGGAGATCGAGATTGGTAACTTTGCAGGACATCAATACGCGCATAACCGTACTTCTTACTCGTGTTCGGGGCCTTCGCTACGGGGGGTATCGAGGGCTAAATATTCGGGATTCTTATAGATCGCTTTTTTGAGATCATACTCCTTGTTGGCTCTACTTTCAAAGTCGGCAATAAACCCATAGCCTTGGGCAAAGGCCGCCCGTTCCCGGAGGCTGGTAATTTGCTCTGCTTTGAGAGTGGCCATATTTGCAGCCTTATGCTCTGCCACTTTGACCACAAAGTAAGCAGGCAGGGCTTTGATCAGGGCTGGTTTTTTACCTTCCCTAGCGAGGAGGGCAAACACCTGTTCGCTTACCTCCGCTTTTGCTCCCAGCCCAGGAATATAGCGGGTTGCGAGATTAAACTCGCCGGTATGCTCCCAGCGTAGATGGTGCTTGTGCATAAATTCGCCGAGATCAGCGCCGCTCTCTGCACCTTTAAGCACTTCTCCGGCAAGCTGTTCTGCCAAGGCTGGGCCTTTTTCGCGGCTGATTAACAAATCCACAATCCCTGGACTTGCCTGCTCCAAGCTTTCTTCTTTAGCCGCACGTTTCGCCACTAGCTTGATAATATGAAAGCCAAAGGGGGACTCAACTATTTCGCTGACCTGACCTTCTCCCATGGCAAACGCTACATCACTAAATTCTTTAGCCATGCTCTCCCGGACAAAGAAGCCTAAATCTCCTCCCGACTCTTTCCCCTGGGGCTCATCGCTTTCTTTTTTAGCGATTTCAGCAAAGGTCGCAGGTGCTGCCTTAACCAAGGCGAGCACTCGTTCAGCTTCCTTACGGGCTTCTTCCTTGGTGGTTGTAAGCCCGGTGCTGTCTGCATTGCGGGCGCCGGCATAGGCTTTCAAAATATGTCGGGCATGGACTTCCTCGGCTTTTTTGTAGTCACTGAGGTGTCCCTCGTACCAGCCCTTGATTTTTTCCTGGGCTTTTTCGCCTTTATTAAAGGTCTCCCGATCTTCAGCGCTGACCGCTACCTGGAGAGCGCTTGGATCGATCTTAAGATAATCAAGATTTACTTTGGTTTCCTGAGTTTGCCAATCGAGGCTGGCTTCCTTGCTGGAGACAAAGACACTCGCGGTCATTAGCTGCTGAAATTTTTGTAGGGTGAGCATGCGATGCAGTTCTTCTTGAAGGGATAATTCCGTCATCTGATTAGAGCGTAGAAAGCGCTTAAAAATCTCCTCAGAGAACTTGCCGTCCTTGTCGTTAAAATCCATTTGGGCATTGAGGCTTTTGACAATTTCCTCCTGGCTTGCCCCGAGACCGAGCTCCTGGGCCTTAAGAAAGAGGATGCGTTGATTGAGGAGCTGGTCTAAGACGCGAGCGGCGAGTTTGAGGGTGTGGGGATCAAAGGTCTCCCCGTACTGCTGGCGCATCTGCTGACTCTGACGCTCATAGGCGCGAGCAAATTCAGCATTGCTGATGGTTTGACCGCCTACTTCTCCTGCAATCCCCGAAGCACTCCCCCCCATCTGATTCTTTGGCGTACAGACACCAAAGAAGGTCATGGCGCCTAATGTGCAAATTAAAATCACATAGGTGCCAATGCTGGTATTGTTCTTCGAATTTTTCATTCCCATGGAAGCTGCTTTCATAGAATCCCCAACAACCTTGAAGTAACAATTAAACTCACCAAACTTAATAGTATGTGTGCACCCATACCTGTAGCACAAAAATTTCAATCGTGTTAATTCAGTTTAAGGCATTATAATGTAATGAATGAGGAAAAGGCTCTCACCGATTGTGCGCCAGGGTCCCATCTTTACGTAAATCATTTAAAAATCCAAAAGGTTACAGGAGGAGGCGATGCTGTTTCAGTGGCTCGCAGGAAGGTTCTCTAACGATCTCGCAATCGATTTAGGTACGGCCAACACCTTGGTTTATTTAAAAGGCGTGGGCATCGTCACCAACGAACCTTCCGTCGTTGCGGTGCAAATGGATAATCGCGGCGGTAAAAAAATCCTCGCTGTGGGTAAAGAAGCAAAAGACATGTTGGGGCGCACCCCCGGCTCAATTACCGCAATTCGCCCCATGAAGGATGGCGTTATTGCTGACTTTGAAATAACCGAGTCCATGCTCCGTTATTTTATTGAACGAGCTCATAATCGTCGCACTATGATTAAGCCGCGGATCATTATTTGTGTGCCTTACGGCATAACCGAGGTGGAAAAGCGCGCCGTTCGTGAATCGGCAGAGTCCGCCGGTGCACGTCAGGTCTTCTTAATTGAGGAGCCCATGGCTGCGGCCATTGGTGCAGGTCTTCCCATCACCGAGCCAAGTGGTAATATGATCGTCGATATCGGGGGAGGCACCACCGAAGTAGCGGTGATTTCCCTGGCGGGAATCGTGTATTCCAAGTCGGTACGGGTTGGCGGCGATAAAATGGACGAGGCCATTGTCAATTATCTCAAGCGCAAATACAACTTACTGATCGGCGAGCGGACCGCTGAGCAGATTAAGATTACCATCGGTACGGCTTATCCCGATGAAGAAGTCCGCACCATGCACGTTAAAGGCCGGGATTTGGTAGCGGGTATTCCCAAAACCATCGAGATCGCCTCGGAAGAAATTCGCGAAGCCATCTCCGAGCCGGTCAACACCATCGTTGAAGCGGTGCGGATCGCCCTGGAAAAAACCCCGCCCGAACTGGCGGCAGACATTGTGGATAAGGGCATCGTTCTCGCTGGCGGTGGAGCGTTGATTCGCAACCTGGATATTCTCTTGCGCGAAGAAACCGGTTTGCCGATTATGATCGCCGATGATCCCCTCTGTGCGGTGGTTTTGGGAAGCGGCAAAGCCTTGGATCAGATTGATATACTCAGTAGTGTGACTATGCAGTAGGTTCAGGATGACGAGTTGTGTTCGGATTTAAGAAAAAACACTTCCGCTTGGTGATGGGTATTGCGGCAGCCGTAATGCCCTTCGTGTTTTTTGCCACACCTCTCAGCCCCTGGCAAAACTCGGGGCGTGTCTTGATGCTCACCCAGGAGTTTATCTATCCCCTCGAGTACCTCTGGCATACGGTCGGGCACAGAGGCCATGAATTGCTAAGCACCTATGCGGTTCTGGTCGGTACTGCGCAGGAGAACGTCCAGCTCAAAAAAGAAAATTTTCTTCTCCGCACCCGGATGATCGACTACGAGCATCAGCTGCAGGAGGCTAACCGTTTGCGAGAAATGCTGAAGTTTTCCCAGGTCTCGTCTCGGGAGATTACCGTGGCCGAGGTTGTTGGCAGTACCTCACCCACTCCTTTTCAGTCCATTCGCATCAGCCGGGGAAGCAACGAGCAGCTGCGGGTTGGTATGCCGGTGATAGCTCCCCAGGGGGTGGTGGGTAAAATTCTGCGGGTTGGCTATGCGTTTGCCGATGTGCAACTCTTGGTGGATTCAAATTTTCATCTCGATGTTATGGTCGAGCGCACCCGCATTCGCGGTGTTCTCAAGGGCCTCTCAGATAGTCGCTGTCGCTTGCTGCTTCATCGTCGAGCCGATATTAAAATAGGAGATGTTATTGTTACCTCGGGTATGTCTGGCAGCTTTCCCAAGGGCTTGGTGGTGGGAGCAGTCGTGCGTATTAGCTACGATTCCGACAATGTCGCCCAGGTGGTCACCCTTAGTCCGCAGGTGGATTATCATCGTATTGAAGAGGTGGTGGTAATGCATGCCGTTGATCCCAGCGTGGAGACCATCAAAGAAACTGTGGGAGAAGCGTGGATGGAGGACGTGATCAGCAGACGCTCCTCGCCAGCTCATTAGGCAGGAACGCAGCTATGAGGAGAAATTCTAGCCAGAAGACCTCCCTCTGGTCCTGGGCACTGGGCATACTGCTTCCCTCCCTTCCCAGCCCCCGCTTTGGGGTAGATGTGCTCCGTCTGCTGCTGATTCTTGCTCTTGATCTGGCGATTGGTAGCACGATATTCCCTCATCACCTGATGGATTTAACCACGGCCTGGCTGAGCTTTTTGTTTATCAGCCGTCCTCCCCTGCGGGCCTTGCTGCTGCTCATTCTCGCTGCGGTGACTCTTGAGGAACATGGAGCTCTGCCTGCGGGGATTTATGGCTGCAGTTATTTGATTGCGCTGACCGTGATAAGCATCTTGCGCAAACAAATTGCATGGCGTAACTACTTTCCCTGGTTGGTCACCACTGCCCTGGTTCAGGGATGGATCATTTGCTTCGAATTATTTGTGTTTTATCTCAAAGACTCGAGTTTTTTTGCCTATAATATTTCCTATTTGCTGGGCCAGAGCCTGCGTCTAGGTTCGGCAGCCGTGTTGGCCACTATTTTTTACCTCAGCAATAGCAAGGCCATCGGAGAGGATCAAACCTTTGGGATCACATCCTAGGCAAGATAAGCTAATTATCCCCATTCGTTATTTATGGGCGAGTGCTTTGATTATTGCGGTGGTGGTAATCTTGATCATTCGTCTGTGGTATCTGCAAATTTACCGTGGCGATTACTATCGGGGCATCTCTGAGAATAACCGGATTCGCAAAATCGAAATTCCGGCGCCGCGCGGGATGATCTTTGATCGTCATGGCAAGCTTACCCTGGGTAACCGTCCTTTTTTTGATCTCGTTGCTATCCCCCAATACCTCAATCACGAGGAGCAGACCCTGGCGATTGTTTCGCAGCTGCTCCACGAGCCCCTCGAGAACCTCACCCGGATGTTTCGTCAGGGACAGTGGCGGCCAAAGTTCTTGCCGACGATTCTCAAACGCAATCTTTCTCTCCACGAAGTTTCGTTGATAGAAAGCAACAAAGTGTTTTTGCCCGGGGTCGAGATTAATGTGGCTCCCCGTCGTGACTATCAAGAAGATACCTCGGCGCATCTCCTCGGCTATATGGGAGAAATCAGCAGTGAAGCCCTTAAAAAACTGGGAGAAGAGCACCCCGAACAAGAATACCTCCCCGGCGATTTGGTGGGTAAGCAGGGTTTAGAATTACGCTGGGAGCATTACTTGCGTGGCCGTCGTGGCTATCGTTTTGTCCAAGTTGATGCCATGGGGCGACAAAGCACGGGCATAGAAGCTGAGCAGTGGCGACTCCCCACCCAGGAGGCAAGCCCGGGGAGTGATCTCAACCTGACCATTGATATAGATCTGCAGAACATCGCCCGCCGCGAATTCCAAGGTAAATATGGGGCGATTGTAGCGATGAATCCCCAAAACGGTGAAATTCTCGCCCTGGTGAGCTCTCCAGATTTTAAACCCACCATCTACCAAGATAAGCTCAGTTACGATAAATGGCATGCGCTTCTTGCCGATCCCTATAAACCGCTCTTTGATAAAACCACCGGGGGTACCTTTGCCCCGGGCAGTGTTTATAAACCGATAATCGCCTTAGCTGCTTTGTCGGAGGGAATTATCACCCCTCATTCCACTCATTTCTGTGGGGGAGGAATGAGCCTCGGTAACCAGGTGTTTCATTGTTACGAACGCAAAGGTCACGGTAGCGTGGATCTCAAACGAGCTTTGATGGTATCCTGCGATGTGTTTTTCTATAAAATCGGTTTGGAACTGGGGGTAGAAAGGATCGCTAAATACGCCAAAGCCTTTGGACTCGGCGAAAAACTCGGCTTTCAATTGAATCGAGAAATGCCTGGCCTGATCCCCACTATTGCCTGGAAAAAAACCGTATCTCGCAGTCCCTGGAGCCTCGGTGATATTCCCAATTTAGCTATCGGTCAGGGCGAGAATCTCCTCACTCCCCTCCAAATTGCGAGTCTGTATGCCTCCATCGCCAACGGTGGTAAAGTTTGGCGACCATTTTTGGTCAAAAAAATCATCAGCCATCTCGGGGAAACTATCTTTGAACAAAAGCCCGAGTTACTGCGTGCCATTACCGAAATTTCGCCGGAGCATTTTCAGATGATGCGTGAAGATTTGATGGCGGTGGTCATGGCCGAAGGTGGTCTCGGACGACGAGCTCGGGTGGAACACTTTACGGTGGGGGGGAAAACAGGCTCAGCCCAGGTGGTAAGTTTGAAAAAGAACCGCAACCGTCTAACCGCCGTAAGTATGAAGTGGCAAGAACATGCGCTTTTTGGGGCTTTTTCCCCTGCCGATGCTGGTCCTGAGGGGGCTGAGATTGCCCTGGCGGTAGTAAGTGAAAACGATAGTAAAGGTGGGGGTGCGGTTTCGGCCGCGCCGATTGCTCAAAAAATAATTGCGGCTTACTGGGAACTCAAGGCCGCTCGTTCTAAGGGGCAGCTCCTGGGCAAGCTCCCCGAAAACAAAAGGGCGGAGGGCAAGGTCCATGACTAAAGTTTCCTACGTGTATGTTTACTGCTTGAGCATTATGATGCTAATGCTTATCGGCTTGGGGCTTGCCAATCTCTATAGTGCTGGTGCTGATAGTGGCGTCTTTGCCACCCAACTGCGTTCGCTGCTGGTGGGGATGCTGGCCTTTGTGATCTTTGCCTGGTTTATCCCCTTAAGGCTGGTGAATAACTACGCCTATCCCGCCTGTTTTGCCATTAGCCTCTCTTTGGTGTTGGTGCTCATGCTTGGGCAGTCAGGCGGTGGGGCCCAACGGTGGCTAGGAGTGGGATCTCTGCGTTTTCAGCCCTCGGAATTTGCGAAGTTAACCGTGGTTTTTGGGGTTGCTAAGTTTTTTTATCTTCAGCGTTCCCTCCCCCTTTTCACCCTGAGTCATTTACGTCCCGTCCTGCTCTTCGCCCTTGGTACTTTTGTGCTGATTTTTAAGCAACCTGATTTTGGTACTGCGGGGGTGTGTTTATTGATTGCCTTTGCGCAACTTGCTTTTGTGCGTATTCGCATTGGCTGGAAGCTGATTACAGCGATCCTCGTCTTGCTGGTGGGCACCGCCGTGGTTGGCTGGGAGTTTTTCCTTCATGACTATCAAAAGCTCCGGGTCTTAAATCTCTTGGATCCCAGTCTTGATCCTTCGGGGTCGAGTTATAATATTCTCCAGTCGTTGGTAGCGGTTGGCAGCGGTAAGCAGTTTGGCAAGGGCTTTTTGCAGGGGACGCAGACCCAGTTGCAGTTTTTGCCGGCCCGGCATACGGATTTTATCTTTTCGGTTTTTGCCGAAGAGCACGGTTTTTGGGTGTGCTGTTTGGTTTTTGTTTTGTTCGGTGGGATCGCTCTGATTGCCCTCGAAATTGCCCGTGAAGCCCGAGATGTTTTTTCGTCGTTGGTGGCTATCGGTATCGGGGCTTTTCTCTTTATCGAATTCACCATAAACGCAGCGATGATTCTCGGTATCTTTCCGGTGGTGGGGATGCCCATGCCGTTTTTCTCCTTCGGTGGTACAGCGCTCTTGACCTCCTGTGTAGCTCTGGGAATTCTCGCAGCTATTTCCCGTGAAAGCGCTAAGGGGCAGAGAAAACGAAACTAGGCGTTAGCGTTTTCTTCCTCACCCCTTGTTGCAAACCAAAATCCTAATTTATAAGACAAGCAGCTCAGCCCATATGACATGCAAAAGATGGTACCCCTCTTCTGCGATGTCTACCCGATTGGTAAGGGGGCTAAAGGATGTAAAGGCTGAGGTTTTATATTCGCAGCGGGAACTTTGCGAGGGACCGTTTGCTCAGATTCAACGCAGGTGCCTGCTCCAGAGATCCAGTCGGAGGGCTTGGTGGTGCGTACAAAAAGTTTCTTGCCTAGGTAATAGTCCACAATATTTAGGCTTAAAATATCAGTGAGATCCGAGCATGCCTGCTGAAGATCAAAATACCATTTTATTTTATTAGCCTTGGTAGAAAATTTATAATAAGAAAAAGATTTGCTCGTTGCATTAAAAACTTGCTCCTCGCTTCTGGTAAATTTGCTCCCTTTATCTTGCTGAACTAAGGGTTTTTCGGCGATAGATTCGAGAAAATGATTGATCCTGGTAAGTTCTATCTGTTCCTCTTCAGGGAAAAAAGCCAGCAGTTCTCGATCAAAATTATTGCCGGGATCATTGGCGCGGCAAGTGGGACCCACAAGTAAATCAAAAGGTAGCCAGGAGAATAGCACACCTAACTCCGTTTTTATGAAGCGAATATTTTCACGAATAAAAATAATTTTTTCTGCGGCAATTAGTCCGTCTTTAATTTCATCCAAAAATTCCAGGGCAATATTATGATACGCCGGGTTTGCCTTGGAAGCCCGGGGAGGTACGGCGAATTGTTCCTGATAATCTTGATTTCTGTAAGTGTGGCCTATCCGAATAATGTGTTCGAGGGCAACGGGGCAGGCGAGGTGCCATTTGTCGTCAATATGTGCAAAGACCACGTTGTTTAGGCTCCTTACCAAGGTCTTCCACGGGATAAGATGGTGGCGGGAGAGCTGATTAACTTCCTTGGTTCGGGTGTTTAGATCTATGAAAGCCCATTTTGCAAGGGGGGAATGGAAGGGATTCGAGGGCCTCGACCCTGGAAGCTCCAAGATTTTTTCCATTAGCTGCTGTTCGTTGAGCAAGATCTCGGCATGCAGCATTGGTGAAAAAATTCCACAAAGAGCGAGAATCAACCATGGTACCAGCTGCATAGTTAACCCTCTAAAAATTAGGTAAAATTCCTCTCTATACTGGTCGCGCCTTGTGGCAAATATAACGACTCACGACCGCTATAAACGCCACCCTCTATTTCGGGTCTGTGCAGAAATCCTTTAATACACCTCAAAAAAGCCTCTGGACCCGCGATGAACCTAGTTTAGGATTTTGGTGAAATGTTCTTATAAAAAACTTTTAACGGAGGTGATTTTTCGCTGTATTTTCATGGTGTTATTCAGGCGCTGGCGCGAAAGCGCCAGCACCGTGTCCTGACGAACGCAGTGAGGAAGGATCTTCCACATAACATCCGGATATCACGTGACAGATCCTTCGTCGCTTTGCTCCTCAGGACACGGCCGTGGCGCTTTCGCGCCACGGCCGTGTTACCTCTATTTTAGTGCTTCCTTTACCGCAGCCACCAGGCTCCGCAGAACTTGCCCAGCAACTTTTCTATCTTCGGAAGAAAGCAGTTCGGTTTTTTCTTTCAAGAAGAAATTAAGATTTTTAATTCGATCCTGGGCCTTTTGTAAGTGCTTTAGCTCACTTTGAGTCCTTGTCTCGTGGAGTAAGACTCCGGCTGTACCTCCAGGAATGGCATCTTCAACCCTCCAGAGCTCCTCATAGATGCCCTGAAGGCGCGGGTTGCTTGTATGGGGTTTTTCATAGACTAAAAGACCTTCAGGATACCCTATCTGGAGCCCACGTTGACGATCGAGGATTCTGACTTGATCATCATAATATCGCATCGTCTCCTCGATTATAAGTTTATAGCTCGATAGTTTTTCCTCGATCTCCTTTCGCAAAGGGCCACTTACGGTTTCGCTCCCCCGTAAGGCCAGTTGAATTACGAGACTAGATCCATTTAAAAAACTTTTTTCATTGCGCAAAATGTAGCGAGTTTGACCGCTTCTAATAGGAAGAGTGATTAGAAACGGATCGCGACTCAACAGCGCATGAATATCGGTAATCTTAAATTTTTTTTCATCTAAAATTCCCGCTAACTTAGCATGAATCTGCCTCAATTTCCCTCTATTCACCGAAAGAGAATTCTCGCTCCATGGCTCCAAGGGTTCGCAACAGGTGTCAGCGAAGAGCGCTCCACCGAGCGCAGTAACCCCCATCAAAAAAATGAATACTCCTACTATTTTCATAAAAATCCCCGCAGGTTATGGTAGCTTGACTCTTAGCTGATAAGAGACGGGTGTGTATCCCCAATTAATGCCCATAATTGGTTAATTGCTGAGTATCCCCGAATTCAGAATTTGCATCAACTATTTGTGCATTTTGGGGACACCCACGAATGGCGCTTCCTTAAGAAATAACGCCAATGATATTAGTTAGGTAAAGTACAACCTCCGTGACATTATGGTTTTGACAAAAAAATCATTATGACGGAGGTTGCGTGGCTAAGAATAGATCTTCTCTTTTAGATTGTCAGCTTAAAAAGCTCAAATCTGATGGCATAGCCTCAACTCTTTCCCGTGACCACGTCTCAGAGATAATTCGCGCTTTAAATCTCTCTTTTCGAGAGCGAATTTTTACTCCTATCTTGACGCTCTATGCATTTATTTACCAGTGCCTGGAAGATGATTCATCGTGCCGCCGTACAGTTGCACATCTGATAATATTTCTTAAAAAAAGCCGTAAAAAAGTATTAGCTCCTTCGTCCGGAAGCTACTGTAAAGCACGGAGCCTGCTCCCAGTTGAATTTTTTTCATTAACAGCTAAGAAAATTAATTTACTAACGGAAAAGATTATTAACCCGACATGGCAATGGAAGCATGGAGTCGTAAAGATAGTCGATGGTACGTGTATATCTATGGCAGACACAAAAAGCAATCTAACTCAATTTCAAAAGCCAAATTCTCGTAATAAAATTCATCCTGAGGCTGGATTTCCAGTTGGGAGAATTGCAGCTGTTTTCAATTTTGCTACCGGTGGGGTAATTGATCTTGTTATTGCCAGTTATATGGGTAAAGGCTCTGGTGAATTATCCTTAATGCATCGACTTTGGCATTGTTTTAACCAAGGCGATACATTGTTAGGAGATACCTTATATGCAAGCTATCCTATTGTTGCTACCGCCCTCCAAAAAAATATTCACGTAGTAGCAGAAATTCGACCAAGCAGGATGAAACGCCTTGGAAAAAAGATAACTGATAAAGTGGTGAAACTTGAAAAAGGTTATAAAAATTCTAGCCTCAGCAAAGAAGAGTTTGAGGCACTTCCCCAGGTCATTTATGTTAGAATTATCAAATTGATCTGTGGGCCAGCTGGATTTAGAACCAGAACAAAATGGATCCTTACAACTCATTTAGATGCGAAGAAGATACCCGCAATAGATATTGCAGCACTGTATCGTCAACGCTGGCAAGCAGAGCTACATTTTCGATCGATAAAAACTATACTAAAACTCGATTTTATTAATGCTCAAACGCCCACGATGGTAGAAAAGCAAATTTGGGTGCACATGATCGTCTACAACCTCGTTAGGATGCGTATTGCGGAAGCAGGCCTAATCGGAGGAAAACTCCCTCGACATCTTAGTTTTCGAGCAGCTCAACAATTTATCGCCGAATTATTAGGGAAAGATCGACCTAGCGATGAAGATTTAGTGTTACTCTATGCCTTTATTTTAGCCAACCCTGTCGGCCAACGACCTGATCGATCTGAACCAAGAGCAATAAAGAGCAGAAAGAAGAATTATGCCCTTCTTCGAGAGCCTAGAAATATTGCTGCTCAACGGTTACACAAAAAATCAAAGGTTAGAACATGCGCTTAAGGAAGCGCCATTCGGGACACTCACTGTAATCGAAACTGATGGTTTTTCCAACGGGAAATTACCCATAAAGGTTTCGGCAGGTGTCCCCAAAATCCAAGGAGGCCTCCGGTAAGCGAGAAACATCTGCGTCTTACCGATCAGGGAGACATCGAGCTGACGTTGAAGCGACCCTTTGCCGATGGCACCCGTGCTGTGGTGTTTAGCCCCGGCGAGTTCCTTGGTCGTCTCGCGGCAATTATTCCCCCTGCGTGGCATAATCTTACCCGCTTTGGCGGCATCCTTGCCCCTGCTGCTCGCGACCGCCCCGCGGTAATTCCGAGCACCCCCGTAGCAGCCGACCAAGATCCCCACGGTCACCGGGTCTATTGCTGGGCTGCTATGCTCAAACGAATATTCGGCATCGATCTCACCCGCTGCCCTCGCTGTGGGGCAGAGGTCAGAAAACTAGCGGTAATCACCGAACCACAGGCGATTCGGCAGCTCCTCGAGCATTTTGGTATTCACGGACCTGATCCTCCGTCCAAGCTTTCGGCCTTTACCAATACTGGCCAAGACCTGACGTATCACCCCCTATGAGCAGCGCGATATCTATGCCTGGGGGAAGCTTTGTTCTCTTTTTCTCAAGTCATAGACGGACTAGGGTAACGGGGGAAATTACATTGTTAATCAGAGATAGGCACCTATTTAAAAAGCCGTTTTGAGAGTCAAAATATGCTAAAATACCTAGGGTAGGCCGTTGCATGCCAGGACTTTTCCAATGCGGGAGCTTCTCCGATCTGTCTTGTTTGTCCTATCAACCCCGATCACCTATGATTTAGCAGCTAAATATTTTTTCTCTCATTTTTTTTCATCATTTCTCCGATAGCAACTTGATACTATTTTTCTTATCCTAATCACCACAAAAGAGAGCTAACATATGAATTATTCAAACTGTTTACGGATAAAAACAATGCTAAACATACTGCCACTTCTCTTGGTGATAGGTGCTTGTAAAACAGCACATAGGACTGCCCCCCTTGACAGCAAGGATAATTCTACTCAGCTTAATTTGGCGACAGATTCTCTAGAAAATGAAAACTTAGCTTTGCTTTCGCCAACAAATTATGATCCTTCTCTCCCTATAATTTTTATTCCAGAAGAGATGCTATCTGCTGATCAAGATTCTCTTTCTTTGGTAGGAGGTAGATTTAATATCATAAGGCGTTTGAATCATGATCGTCAAAAGCCCTCTTCGTCGCCCGTCGCAGAGGTACCCTCATCTGCAGATGGATCACCTGCCCTTTCCGATTCGCCAACTTCTGAGTCGAGAACTCGTAGAATATCCGCTTCAGCACGGTTAAAAAGTCTTGTTCAGGAGGCAGGAGAATCTCGAAAAAATAAATTCGATAAATTGCGGGATCTGCGTACTGGTAAACCATCCACCACCACTCCAGTAGAGACGGATCGTTCCCTAGATATCTCACTAAGTGATAAAGGTTCACTGCCATCTTCTGATGAGTCATTTCACGAGGGACAAGCCACTGCTGATGTAATTCCATCTCTTCGGGCTTCTAAAATACTAAATATCGTTGATACAGTAAGGCAACATCGAGAAAATGATTCAAAGCTACAGACAAAACTTCAAGAAAAAGTAACCGTTCATGCTGACCCTACACCTGTTTCCATACCAGCATTGTCGCAAGAAGCAAGAGTGCGGGGGTCCCGGAGAAATAGAATAGCTGATCTGCGGATTTTACACACTGATTCAGCAGCGGGAATCGCTCCCTCAAAGACAAGCACTCCCCCAGAGGGCCCAGCGAGTGGTGCCGACTCAGTGGTTAATGCCACAGCGGCAGCTAGTCAATATCAATCTCGTTCATCGAGAGTGCGAAAGTCCGTTAATGAAGCAAGAGAAGAACAAGATATCTCAAAACCACAGGAGCAACTGCAAGCAGAACAAGCAGCCGTAGACCCTCAGAGCAACTCTGCGGTTGAAGAGCCAAAAGAAGTATTGCCATCAGAAGCAATGACGATGGTTGAAAGTCTGCAAGTTCACCAATATCTAGATCAAAATAGCGGCCCATTACAAGTTGCTGTTGTCCCTACAGGGAGATTTGGAAGTAGAAATGGCAGTACTGTTACTTATACACAGGCAGAAAAAGGATTAGATGAAAAATTAGATGAAATAGCTCTGTCCTCTCAGCAAGAGCATGGTACTACATTTTTGGAAAAACTTTCGCCTACTGATAAAAGCAAATATTTAGGGCTCTTCCGCAGTTTTTGTGGGTAAGTTGTTGAGAAAGACCCGGACTGCTACCGCGCTGACCAGCTATTTCCCCTGATTGCGCATTTTAGCCAGCTTGGTTCCTCCGACGCGATAGGA
>JAHFAI010000043.1 GCA_023250635.1 Deltaproteobacteria bacterium
TGAAGTTAAAACAGACCGTGCTAATCCGTGCGAGATCCTTCGCCGCTGCGGCTCAGGACACGCCGCTGGCATGCTAAACCGCTGCGCCGAGGCGGCTTGCAGTTTCGCGCCAGCGACTAGCTATGCTGATAAGTTCTTTAAGCAGGGTTTTTAGCGCCCCCATTCCTCGCTTAGAAAAACAGCTTGTTTCTTGACCCGCAATATCAATGCCCGCAACTTGATCTCGTTGCCTGATTGTCGCTAATATAGTTCTATACGAATTCTGGTTAAAGAAAGTTTTCTCGTGCAAGGGGGCAAGGCGACATTCATCTGCTTTCTGCCCCTCCCGGGCGTAGGTGCGATAGAACTCAGGATGGTCGTCATCTACGGCAAGCTCGCTAGTGTGCAACATAAGCAAAGTTCTTACCAGAGGTACAAAAAATGACTTTTTGTCTATGGAGGAGACCACCCGTTGATAGAGGGCCGGATTACTATGGGGATTACGCAAGCCGGCAGTAATCTCGTCGATATATCCTAAACGCCTCGCCCTTGCGGGGGTGATGCCTCCCACGGAACTAATGGAAAGTTCCACATAGCGAATCCCTTCATCGATTAACTCACGAATAGTCGCAAAGGTAAGGGCAAACAATAAGCACTCGTCTGGATCAGTAAGAGGAGGTTGTCGCTGTTCACAGACCGTGAAACGCTGCTGACGTGTTTGTTCCTCCATCTTGCCGCGCACGGAATACGCACTATCAAAGGAAGTCCAGGGGGTGGCCGTCAAGACTCGTTCAAGGGAAGTTGCAAGATTTGGCTTTTTTGAGCCCCCTTGCGGCGCTGAGGAAGTCAGCATTGAACAGGCATGCAGCCCTTGCTCCCTCATCGACGCGAGGGCTAAAAGGCCTGTGGAGATAATAAGCAAGGGAATCTTCCCAGAGCTTCTCTTCTTCAGCCTGATGATTGAGTGTGTTGCCTCCGCTGAGGATATACTCATCGAGATCCGCAAATGCTTGCCAGGGCAAATTACCGGAAAAATGGTTGTGCGGATCAAGAAAGGGCTGGGGCGATTTCTTCTGTGCTTGGATAAGTTCGCTGAGCGGCGAGGGCGTTATGCATCCGGAGGAGCCTAAAATAAGCAAGAGCACAAGCCAAAGCATGGGCAGTCCTTATCCGTTGAAGAAGCTCGCCTAGAGTTTGCTGGTAGGATAGAATTTATAGTCGTGATGCTTCTGTACTTTTGTGCCATTGAGCATCCAGTGAACCGCGTTGGCGGTATTCGCCTCCTGGCTACTGAGGCCCTGGTCTGGGGGGGAATCTCCAGAAGCTTTAAGTCGCGCTATAAGGGCCTTTCCCTCAGCTGAAGTAGCAAGCCATTGACGCCACTCGCCCCCCACCACCACTGCTTTCTCAGGCTGAGAGGCCTTGAGGGGGATGAGTAGCGACTCATTTTTACCCCTACAGGTTTTGACCAGCAGTCCTACAGTGCGCAGCAGAGGCATTGTTCTGAGGGGACAGGGTTTGACGCGCAAAGCAGCAGCGAAGCGCCACTGCTGCAAGAGCTCCTGACGATAGCGAGCACTTATAAGGACTTTGATATTCAGTACGCTGCTCATGGTAAAGTAGCCCCCCTCAGCAGTCTGGTTCTCCCGCTGAGCTTTGCCGGCTAGCCACTTGGCAACGAGCCCAAGATTACTGCGCGCACAGATCAAACCATGTTTATTGCTCACCGCCGTGGCAAAGACCCCGGCCAGAATTTCTAAACAAGCCTGTGCGGCTTTACGGTCGTAAATAGGCCCCCACGCAAGCAGGGTTTTTTCGCACAGCGGTCCAACTCGCAAAGCAATACCCTCGTGATCGACGGCTACGGCGATAATCGCCCACACAAAACGCAGGTGCCAGTTGATCGGGGTAAAACCCTGCTTTATCTGCTCAGCAAGCTGAGCTTCGCTCAGCATTGCCGCAAATAGATCGGGGCTTTCTTGATAGCGGAGCTCTGCACTTAATAATATGGTCTTTTGCAAAGTCTTGGGGAGATTATAATAATCACTCAGTTCACGAAACTGCCCTTTGAGATTCGCGGTGCTGGTCAGGAAGAGCAGTTTTTGCTGGCCATCGTAAAATGACAAGACCCCGGGTTTTGCCGGTAGTATTCCATTAAGATAGGCGTCATCGAGCCTCCAGCCAAGCCGCAGGCGGGAATTTAAATCCCCTTGAAAACGAATTGCATCGGCAATGCTCACCGCTCCTGCTTCGTGCAGCTTATGCAACAAGACCTTAAATAACTCCCAGGTAAGGTAGCTATCTTCTTTGGCACGATGCACCGTGCCACTGGGAATATTGAGATAGTTGGTGAGACCTTGCAGGGACTTATCGGGCGAACTAGCCAGTAGTTTTTCGGCCAGTAAGTGGGTGCAGAGATAGAAATTCTCCATGGCGTGCTTACACACCCGCTCGGCAAAATACACGAGAAACTTCATATCCCCGATGGTGTTATGACTGACCAGCACATCATTGCCAACAAATTGCAGAAATCCTGGCATGACTTGCTTAATAGTTGGAGCATCCTTGACCATTTGATTGGTAATGCCCGTCATCCGCCGAACGATCGGGGGAATGGAAATTTGCGGATTTACCAGGGAATAAAAGGTGTCTTCGATCACCCCGTTGCACCAACGTAGGGCAAAAATTTCGGTAATCCCGTTGCGCTCTGGATTACCACCAGTGGTTTCTAAATCAAAAACAATATAACGCCCCTCGCTCAGTGCTACCTCTAAGTGCTGCACTGTTTGGCGATTTTTAGGGTCAGATTTTTGAAAATAATGAGATTTTTTTGGGGGTAGCGACGGGGAAATTACTGCTTCCGCAGCTACAGAATCACGAGTGGTGGATTGCATTAGTTACGTTTACCTTCAACCTAAATAGCGGCAGATTCCGTCCTGCCATGTTGCCTGAGTACTGACCACCGCCGGATCCCCCAGATAGGGAGACCACTGACACTGGGCACGAATATCCGTAGAAGCGATCTGCCCCTCCTGCGGGGTAAGCCAGACCCAGCTGGCCCGCAAGCCCGAACGCAGCCCCCCGAGACCGGTGAAGCCAAAGAGGGTAGCTGGGGTCAAACTTACCATAGATAGCAAATCTGGTATAGAGCCCCCGCTCGCCAGCACGGCTCGATAAAACAAGGGCCAGAAAAACTCAAGACTGGGCACCCCCGAGGGACATTGGGGATAAGGCCGGAGTTTTTCTCTGCGAGTGTGGGGAGCATGATCGCTGGCAAAGCAGTCGATTGCTCCTCCCACGAAGTATCGGCGTAAGGCGCTTACCTCTTGGCGACTGCGCACTGGCGGATTTACCGTGAGAAAACCAGCGAGACGTTGGTAATCATCGGTAGATAAGAGCAAATGATGGGGGCAAACTTCAGCGCTGACTAGCACCCCTTCAGCCCGAGCTGCTACGATCAGAGCCATTTCCGCAGGGGTACTAACGTGAGCTATATGAACAGCTCGCTGCCAACGCTTTGCCCAACCTACAATTGCCGCAGTTGCCTGCAGGGCAGAATTACTATCGCGCAGCATACTATGCACCGCATAAGAACCCCCCAGGCTAGCATAAGCACCGCTGAGAGACAAGGCACGACTATTGTCGTCGATACAGCATTGATCTTCGGCGTGAAACACTAATCGATAGTTCTGGAATTGCGGTAATTTTCCTGCCAAACCCTCAAGATCAGCAAACTGCAAGTTCCCCGTGGACTGGCCATAGAATATTTTGAGACCAGAGAGAGGCAGGCTGGGATCTTGCAGCAGGGGAGCAAGTACTTCAAGATTATTGCTGCTCACTCCAAGCAAAAAACGGGCCTCGAGGGGTGTACGTCGGCTCCGTTCGGCTTTGTCGAGTAGCTCCTCTCGTCCTAAGGTCGGCGGGACGGTATTCGGCATATCAACCACAGCCACTACCCCCCCACGAAAAGCTGCTTGGGCTAAGCTGCCCCAGGTCTCTTTTTCGGGAAAGCCAGGATCACGACTATGCACATGGACATCGATGGCTGCGGGGACCAGCAGGGCACCCCCAGCGTCGACGTTCAGCTGCTGGTTCTTTGCGGCAAAGTCAGGGTCGGCACTGAGCTCAGCATAGCGCTGGAGAGAAACAGTGCTGGGAAGAACTGCCTCGAGGCTTTCCTGGGTAAAAACCCCAGAGAAGCAAGAGTTACTAATGGTAAATGAGTAAAATTTGCCATCGGCGAAACGGGCATTTTTGATGCTAATCATAGAGGCCTCGGGGGATGATTCCTCCCCAGGCTACTCAATAATCTTAATATCAGCTAGAGGTCCCTTTCCAGGGAGAAAAAAAAAGAGCCCTCAACAGCCCCATGTTTCCATTTACTTCCCACTCAGCGGAGCTCCGCTGCCAAAACACACCGAGGTATTAGCATCATTGGTGCTCAGAATGATGCCACTAACCGTAAAAGATGAACACTGCTCCATACCACCGAGAATACAGAATCCACTTATGGACATCGTCGCACTCGCCTTGTCAATATAGGTGTGCAAATCGCTTGCCGCTAGCCCACGCACCGAGCTACAAGGCAAAATCGACCAGGCTGCCGCGGGTGTGCATAGTTTGCTGTCAGTATCATAGGTCCCACCAGAAACAGTACAAGCAGCTGCTAAGCCCTGAGCATTTGCAGGCATGACACAGGAATGGGAAGCAACGCTGAAGGCGCCACCGGAAGAAGCACAGGTTGATGAAGCGAGGGTATCGTTTTGACAAACGCTGGCGGTTTCATCCCAGCTGCCCCCAGCATTTATACAAAGAGTCTGAGAGTCAAGAGCTGCCGCAATCGTTCCCTCGCTCCCCGTAGCCGCAGGAGGGGGCATGCAGATAAGGCGGCTTGCCTCCCAGCTATAGCCCTCTTGAGCTTCGCAGGTCATTTGCTGTTGAGCTACGGCCGAAGCATTGGTAGCAGCAGAGAGGGTAACGCTGAGCAACGAATTCACATCGATGCTCACGTTGGCAAAGTTATTTTGTGCCGCAGTGACGACTGCAGTCGATGAAAATTGACCGATAGCGGTGAGGATACTGGCATCAAGACCAGAAAAACTACCAGCTCCTTCCACTGATCCTTGGGATACCGCAGAACCAATACTCCCAATTAAAGCTTGATCAACTCCCGCAAAATAGGACAGACCAGTTAAAGCTCCTGACGCCGAAGCTGAAGCCAGCGAGCTCAGCAAGCTCGAATCGAAGGCAGAAATCTCTCCTACCCCTGCCATCACCCCAGAGGCTGAGGCTTTGGCAATGGCTTTTAAACTCGCCGCATCCATCCCCGTAAAATTTGCTGCCCCACTCATGCTTCCTTCGGTGGAGGCCTTGGCTAAATCACCGTAGAGACTAGCATCAAAACCGCTAATAGCTCCCGCTCCCGCCATCACCCCGTTTGCTCCTGATTGAGAAATATCATTCAGCAAGGAGGGGTCAAAGCCGATGATGGCATCACAGCCTTGAAAAAGTCCCTTGAGAGAACCTTTGGCAATATTGTCATAGTAGGATTTATTAAAGTTAGGAATTTCTGAGCTACCTTGCATCATGCCCACCGAGGAGGCCTGGGCAAGATCGCCATAATACGCAAAGTCAAAACCGTTAAATTGTGAAGCTCCCTGCATTACCCCAGCACTGGCGCTACCCGCAATATCAGCGAGATCAGTGGCGGCTACACCACTAAACACCCCAACACCCACCATTACCCCCGCCGAGGCCATCCTAGCAAAATCACTCAGGTCAGCACTGGTAAAGCCACTGATGCTGCTCGCACCAGCAATAATACCGCGAGTAACTTGCACACTGAGTCCGCTCAGATCTGAGACGGTGAGCCCACTAAAGCCATCGGCACCGGCCAAAGATGAGCTGGAAATACTTTTGATAAGTGGTCCCATGGCTGCTTTGGCAAAGCCAGCGCTGCTCAAAGAGCTTACCGCTCCTTGGTTGACCAACGCAAGATAAGCAGCAAGATCATCTTTGCCAACCCCAGCAGCGCTTAAATTATTAACCGAGGAGCTCACCACCTCTTGCAAAGCAGCGGACTTTAAACCCTCGGATAAACCGGTATCAGTGAGTGCGCCAATGCTAGAGGAAGAAACCAATTGCACCTGAGTTTTTATCTCTTCTTGGGTATAGCCACCAGCTTTAAGGTTGGCCACTGCACTTCCCGAAATAACCCCAACTACACCGGCGAGATCATCCCCGCTCAGCGAAGCATCAACCACCGTTGAATCGGCAAGTGCCTTGGCTTCGCCTTGTAAAATAACTCCGACGATAGCTTTACGCTGCGCACTTGTTAAAGCGAGGGAACTATCGCTCAGGCTTTCTACTGCTCCTCCGGTATAGTCCTCCATTTGGGCGACAAAGGCATCGATAGTATCACTCGCCGAATCGGTCTGCAAAGCCAATGAAGATTTTTTGGTCTTCTTTTTGTATCTGCTGCTTACGGAGTTATCCTTGCTCGACTTGGCCTTGCTACCCACAGACTTTACCCCTGCGGCAGTTATTTTTGCGCTTTGGGATTCACTTAAACCAAACTTTACCAAAGCCTCACTGAGATGACCGTTGAGTGCCGCATTCGACTTGGTGTTGGGATCTTCAACGCTGGTGACCGCAGCCGAATCTGGTTTCTTGGGGCTTAAAGAAAACGAGCCAATCTCGCTGCATCCGTGGATAAAGAAGCTTAGAGCTCCACCTAAAAAAACGAGACGAATAAAAATTTTTTTTTGCGTTGCTTTCATGGCGATCTTCCCTTTGGTTAGCTAGGCGCTGGCGCGAAAGCGCCAGCGCCGTGTCCTGACGAACGCAGTGAGGAAGGATCTTTCACATAACATCCGGATATCACGTGACAGATCCTTCGTCGCTTTGCTCCTCAGGACACGTCGCGGCACGAAATATGCTATTTCGCGCCAGCGGCTAGCTACGACGACCTCCTATCGGCAGAAGCAAAAAAAAAGTTAATATTAATGCTTAGCGCTATAAATTCATTTCCTTACCAGGAGAGACAATCATCCCCCCCTGGTCCTGTTCCCACCATGATTAAAGGCACCCCGCTATGCTCGGCTAAGCCCTGAAGATAGTTGCGCGCCCCTAGGGGCAAATCCTCCTTACAAACTATGCGGCTAATATCTTCATCCCAGCCAGGATATTCTGCGTACAGAGGTTGACAGCGGGCGAGCACGTCATGGGAGCTGGGAAATTCACGAGAAATCGTGCCGTCGGGATAGCGGTAGGCGACGACTACTTTTAAAAGAGAAAATCCTGAGAGGATATCTACTTTATTCAAATAGAGCCCATCGAAGCCATTGATAGTTGCCGCGTAAGCCATGGCCACCGCATCAAACCAGCCGCAACGACGCCGACGTTTGGTGGTCGCACCGTATTCCGCCCCTTTTTCCACCAGCAAATCACCGAGAGAATCATGCATTTCACTGGGAAATGAGCCTCCTCCCACCCGAGTAACATAGGCCTTACCTACGCCGAATATTCGTGATAGCTTGCGTGGATCGATGCCCAAACTCACTGCCGCATTTGCAGCTAGAGTAGAACTCGAAGTAACGTAAGGGTAGGTCCCATGATCGATATCAAGTAGCGAGCCCTGAGCTCCTTCCATCAACAGTTGAGCACCCGCCGCGAGGCGCTGACGAATGCGGCTTTCTACTGCCACCACATAGGGACGGATAAGCTCGGCGGCGCCCACAAACTCCTCCCAGCTGGCATCCGCACGGGCAAGCATGGCTGAAAACGCTGGGCTGGCAGCCCTCATCATCCCACACCAAAGCGCAAATCGCTGTGGGTCTATATAATCCCCCATGCGCAAACCCGTGCGATTGTACTTGCTGCTATAGGCTGGGCCAATACCTCGCTTGGTGGTACCGATCGGCTCAGCGCGCTCGGCTTCTAGGCGACAATCTTCAGCTATATGCCAGGGACTAATGACGTGCGCTGCGGCAGAGATCCATAAGTTGCGGGGGCTAATAGACACCTGTTCTGCCACCTCTGCTTGTTCGCGCAACAAGGCCACCGGATCCACCACTACCCCGGCAAGCAACGCCGATATTTTGTCGGGATGACAGATCCCGCTGGGCAATTGGTGGAGCACCAGCTTGCGCCCGCTGACGTACAAGGTGTGCCCAGCATTGCTACCGCCTTGGAAGCGTGCGATCAGATCGGCCTCGCCTGCCAGTCGATCTATCCACTTGCCTTTGCCCTCGTCTCCCCACTGGGCGCCCAGCACCACCGTAATCGATCCCATGTTGCTTCCTTTTTAGGAATTACTATTTACAATAAAGCTCATCTCACCCCAGACCTTACTAGAGCTTGGGGCTAATGTCTTGACGAAGGAGCTTTGGGCGATGAATAAACCTAATTACTGGGCCATAAGTCCCTTGGAAGGACGCTACTACGCTGAGGTTGATGAGCTGCGCCCACTGCTGAGTGAAGCCGCATTATTTAGTTATCGCCTGCAGGTGGAATGTCGCTGGTTATTGTTTCTCAGTGGGCAAGCACTGCCCGGGGGCTGGTGTTTGGCAGAGCACGAAATAGCCTCTATCCATACGCTGCTCGAGGGAGCGCCTACTCCGCAACTAATCGAGGCCATAAAAACCATCGAGCAGCGAATCAAACACGATGTTAAAGCCTGCGAATATTATCTTGCTGAGCATTTGCGCAGAGCAGGAGCGAGCACTCAGACCATCGCCATGATTCATTTTGCTTGTACCTCTGAGGACATCAATAATCTCTCCTATGGGTTAATGCTGCGGGAGGCCACGCAACGGGTTCTCTTACCCACCATCAAGGAAGTGCTTCTTAGTCTGGGCAGGCATGCAAAAACCTATGCCCATCTTCCCCTGCTTGCGCGCACCCACGGGCAGGCGGCAAGTCCAACAACCCTGGGCAAGGAGTTCGCTGTCTTTGGTCATCGTTTACTGCGCCAGTATGAGGAGCTTGCTCGCCATAATTTTTGTGGCAAAATAAACGGTGCCGTAGGAAATTTCAATGCCCATTATGCTGCGTTTCCCGAGGTCGATTGGCTTACTCTGAGCCAGAATTTTGTGGAAGGCGAATTGGGTCTCGAGTGGAATAAATGGACCACCCAAATTGAAGATCACGATGGTCTTGCTCGTTACGCCGACAGCTTACGCCTCTATAACACCATCGCTCTGGGTCTCGCCCAAGATTGCTGGCAGTATATTTCCCAGGGCTATCTGCAGCAGCGGGTGGCGAGCAATGAAGTTGGCTCTAGTACTATGCCCCACAAAATTAATCCCATTGCCTTTGAAAATGCCGAAGGTCAGTTTGGTCTTTCTTCGAGTTTGGCACAGTTTTTCTCGGGGAAATTGCCTATTTCTCGTTTGCAACGAGATCTCAGCGATTCCACCACCCTGCGCAGTGTGGCGAGCATGCTCGCCCATCACCTGCTTGCACAAAAATCCCTCTTGCGAGGCCTCGCCGCGCTCAGCGCTAACCCTGAGGCTCTGGCTCGAGATCTCGATGGTGCCTGGGAAGTACTCGGCGAAGCACTGCAGACGATCCTCCGCCGCTACGGGCAAAGCGATGCCTACGAGCTGCTCAAGAGCCAGACTCGCGGTCATAAGGTTGATCAAGCCTTGCTGGGTAAAATTTGTGAAGAGAGTGCGGTGCTACCCGCAGCGCTAAAAGAGCAGCTGTTAGCAATGAAGCCTCAGGAGTACGTGGGTGTAGCCGGGCGCTTGGCCGAAGATTTTGCTACGCTGCTTGCTGCTAGATTCCCGGCAAATGACTAACGTGGTTATAAGCCTAATTGAGCGTAATCAGGCACCTCGAACCCAAACCCTGCTCGAGGTGCTGCAACCAGCTCTCGCGGAGTTCCGGACTTTCAGCAGCAAAGCTTATTCTTTTGCCATTGCTGTCTTTAAGCAGGGCAAGGGCATTCGTTTGCGGAGTGGCAAAAAACTTCTCCTCAACGGCCACTACGTCGTCGAATAAACAAAGAGGATTTCTCTCCACCTTGCCGCAACAAGCACTGATAACTTCATGGACAGTAACTTCTTCCTCCGCATTAACCAACTCTAGTGCTCCTTCGCCATTTTTCCACAGCATAAGAAAAGTATTTTGCCAGGTCCCATCTTCCTTTTCTTTAAGGAGCTTGCTGCTAAAAATCTCGCTGCCATGGGGCAACTCTAAAAAATCCCTAGGGGCACAGGTGCTTTCCCTAGCCCTGGCAAGGCGCAGACTGCGCAAGGTTGGTACGATTTCAGCAAAGATACGTTGCCTCGTATAAGGATCTTCCTTGCTGGCGAGTTCCAGCACCAGTGAGGTTACAAACCTAAAGTAAGGCTGATTAAGCAGCGCAGCGGTATCGGGACGCTGGTCGGGGTCAAAGCTTATGAGGCGATGAACTATATGCCGCAGCGTTTCACTCATTTTCTCGGGAATTGCCAAGCCTTGATCATTAATGGGGTAACGTATTTGCGGCAGCGCCTCGTATTGAGCTCTCAGTGTCCGTTGCTTGAGGAGCTCAATACTAACTCGGTAGTCAGGATTATCATGATTACCATAAGGTCTCTTGAAAGCCAGCAATTCATAAAAAACTATTCCCAGGGAATAAAGATCAGCCTTTTTGCTGTAGGGTAATTTCTGCCAAGCCTCAGGAGAAAGATAAGGGGCTGTTCCACAAACAAACTGATCTACTGGCTCTTCCACCGAGCTCGTGTATTGCCGGGCAAAACCAAAATCACCAAGTTTTACCCAGTCTTTTCCATAGAAAAAAATATTTTCCGACTTGATATCCCTATGCAAGATATTATCGTGGTGGAGTCGATGAAGGGCAAATAGAAGCTGGGTAAAAATCTTCGCGGCTTCAGGCTCCCTAAAAAAATTGTTCGTTACCGAGCGCCGTTTTATTGCTCTGCGCAAATCACCGCCTGGAGCATAATCCATAGCAAAAGCAACATAATCTGGTAGAGCTTGTTCCCTTGAGTCAGCGCTGCTCTCAGCTGGAGTATCCCTTGATCTAGCCTGGTCAAAAGCAGCAGGAAAAATTCCTCCTAATGAATTAAATTTCCAATAGATTCGAGGAATAAAGAAGCTCGTAATATTTTCTAAAAGCCCTATTTCCCACAGACTCCGGAGAGTTCCTCGCCGAGTCTGTCGGCGGCAATCAGTCCATTTAATGGCAAACAATTCGGGTAAATCACCAGCTGATAAATGCTCTGATAAATGCTCTGTAGCCCGGGCAAGCACAATTAAGCCAAAGGAGCCTTGACCAATTGCTTTCAGGAGTGAGAAGGGGGCTCGTTGGGGATTGTCTTCGCCATGGCCACAAATAAAATAAGGTGCTTTTTGGGGAATGAGTGCTAAAGCTTCCTCGATTTGATCAGCAGTACTCGCGCCCCTGACCGTTCCGTTGAGGGGTAAAAGTACGGAAATAATAAAAAAAAACTTAAAAACCAGAACAAGATATCTCATCTCTTACCTCATCGGCCGCGATTTTTGCCGCTACCAGGTTATTTTTTAACGGCGATTAAGCGACACGCCCCAAACAAGAATGAATGGGTTTTTACCGGGTAAAAACCCATTTTTTGCAGTTTTTCGCGCAGGCAATTTGGTTGATAAAAATTCTCGACACTGGCGGGTAAATAGGCATACGCAGCGCGATTGCTGAATAAAGCCCCAATCAAGGGCAAAATACGTTGGAAATAAAACTGAAAAATCCGCGCAAAAAGTGAGTTGGCCGGTGGAAAAAACTCGAGGATCAATAAGTAACCACTGGGTTTTAAAACTCGGTAAAATTCTGCCAGAGCCTGATCCTTATCGATGGTATTGCGCAGACCAAAGGCGATGGAGATGCAATCGCAGAACTGAGCCGGCAGACCTGTCTGTTCACAGCTGGCGCGTTTAAATGAAATTTTTTGTGCAAGACCGGCAAGAGCAGCTTTTTGCTGGGCCCGCTCCATCATCTGCAGAGAAATATCGAGGCCCAGAAAAGTCGCATATTCACGATGTTTTTTGGCCGCGTTAATGATAACATCCCCTGTCCCGGTAGCCATATCAACGAGGGTGCCATTAAATTTGGTCGGTATTAGGGAGATGAGTTTTTTCCGCCAACGCTTGTCCTGATTAAAACTCAGCAGCGAATTAAGAAAATCATAACGAGGGGCGATAGTATCAAACATCTCGGCGATGCTTTCCTCGCTGGGTGATTGCCGCTGCTGGTCGCTCATATGAATTTCCGCGCTAGAGGTAAGGGATCTATCTACCCGTCAGGTTTGGGTTTAAATCTTGACGGGTATACCATTGAGCTAGGTACTAAGCGAGGAGTTTTGATGCCGTATCAAGGGATGATTTCTATAGTTCGAGCACGGGGGGAATGATGGCAGCAGCAAGCGAAATGCCCGCTAAGGTTAATAAACACGCTTTAATCCATGGTGTAGTAGCCCTAGCTCTGGGAAGCCTCCTCTGGCTCTTGCCCCAACCGGCAGGTATGCAAATCGAGGGCTGGCATCTCTTGGCTATTTTCATCCCAACGATTTATTGCATCGTTACAAAACCCTTGCCCACAGGAGCGGTAGCCTTTGTGAGTTTGACCCTCTGCGTGGTCTCTCGAACAATCTCCTTAGAGCATGCCCTCGAAGGCTTTGGCTATGAGGTAGTCTGGCTGGTTATTTTTGCTTTTTTTATCGCCAAGGGATTTCTAATTACTCCCTTTGGCCAGCGTATTGCCTATACCTTTGTGAGCCTGCTGGGGGGCAGTGCCCTGGGGCTCAGCTATGGACTTGAGCTCAGCGATGTGCTGCTTGCTCCGCTGATTCCCAGTGTCTCGGCGCGGGTAGCAGGAACCGTCTATCCCATCGTCCAAAGCATAGCCCGCTCCTTTGGTAGCTTTCCGCATGAGCCCTCGCGTCGTAAAATCGGCGAATTTTTGACGCTGACCACCTACCAATGTGCTGCCGTTTCTTCTGCTATGTTTCTGACCGCAATGGCAGCGAATCCCTTACTAGCCGAATTATCACGTCCCTATGGCATTGAACTAAGCTGGAGCGATTGGGCCTTAGCAGCGTCCCTGCCAGGACTGGTGAGTCTGGCGATGATTCCCCTCGTGGTACTAAAACTTGCTCCTCCTGAACTACGCTCAACTCCTGATGCTCCACGATTTGCGCGAGAAAAACTACGGGCCATGGGCCCTATGGGACGACATGAATGGATTATGGCAGGCACCATGATTCTGCTCTTAGGCCTGTGGATAGCGGGGACAAGCATCAATCTCTCGGCAGTTACCGCCACCATGATTGGTTTATGCATTCTAATTCTGAGCGGGGTTTTGCCCTGGGCCGCACTCTTGAAAGAAGTGGATGCCTGGGAAACCTTTGTGTGGTTTTCCATACTCCTGGTCATGGCGAAGTATCTCGGGGTCTACGGCGTACCCCAGTGGTTTAGCAATCTAATGACCCAACAGCTGCGAGGGGTGGCCTGGCCCCTGGGAGTGCTCGCTCTCACCTTGGTGTATTTTTACTCTCATTATTTCTTTGCTTCAGCCACTGCTCATGTGTCAGCGATGTACGCACCGTTTTTGGTGGTCTTGCTTGGGCTCGGTGCACCGACCATGCTGGTGGTGTTTCTGCTGATCTTTGCAAGCAATCTCTTCGGCGGTCTTACCCACTATAGCCTCTCGCCCGGCCCCCTCCTCTACGGGGTTGGCTATAGCGATATTCGCACCTTTGCCAAAGTTGGCTTAGCGTGCAGTGTGGTTAATATTCTGATCTGGGGAACCCTGGGTCTGGGCTGGTGGAAAGTCCTCGGCTATTGGTAGCAGCGCGAGCTTCGAGAAATCCTGCTGCTATCCTGCTGCTCGCTGTCTGACGAGACCGGGTATATGGTGCAGAATGCGATCGATTGCAGCGATGCCAAAGCGGTGATCAGCTTCGAGTCTGGGATTGTATTCGGCAAACTCCATGCCAAGGAGTCGCGAAAAATCCAGCTGATCAAGGGCTCGAGTTAACTCGTTGAGACGGATACCGTTTGCCTCCGGGGTGCCTAATCCTGGAAAATCTTCAGGCTCCAGGGCATCAAAATCCAAACTTATACCGTAGGAAAGACCGCGACTGAGCAAGGATCGTTCTGCCCTAAGGAGGCAGGCGGCAAAGCCCAGACGTTTAACCTCATCCATCAGATAAATTGTAACCCCCATGCGACGGAGAAGCGCTGCTTCTTCCCTTTCAAAGGAACGAATCCCAATCATGATAAGATTCTCAGGGCGGAGCTTGGGGCGATTGCTGCCGATGCTGATCAAGCGAGAATCGCCGTGACCGAGGAGGCAGGCTACGGGCATACCGTGGGGATTGCCCGAGGGAGAGCTCTCAGGTGTATGGGCATCCATATGAGCATCGATCCACAACAAGCCAAATTGCTCGTGTTTTTGCGCTACTCCTGACCAGGTACCGATGGCAGCGCTGTGATCACCACCAAAGGTAATAAACTGAGCACCGCTCGCCAGTACTTCGCGGGTGAGGCCAGCAAGACGCCAAGAAAATACCGCCAGATCCTGGAGCTGATCATCCCGAGAAAGATTTGCTCCACCGAGAGGAGCTTGGGGATAATAAATCGTCTTGGTCCAGAGGGGGGCAAGGTAGGGGAGTTGGGCGCGGATAAGCTCAGGAGCTGTTTCGCAGCCGGTAACGCTGGCGCTTTGCCCCACTGCTGCGCCGATTATTTTGAATTGTTTCACCGCTTCCTCGGTTGTGATAATTTTCTGAATTTTTTGTGGTATACACTCATCGGATTTTGCTCGTATACCCATCGTACCTTTTTTGTTGCTGCTAATGCTAGGCGAAGTTTATAGGCAGGCTCTTACGGCTTGTTACCTTTTTTGTAAAGGAGTTTTTATGCCATTTCTATGCCGCTTGCTGCTGATAGCGCTGGGATTTTTTTCGCCGCTTTTCTTCACCGCTGCTAGCGTTCTTGGGCAGCCGAATCACGGAGAAGAAGCAGCCCCGATAAGTGAGGCTATGAGCAATGATTCACCGCGGCTGGTTTTAGTGCGGTTTTTGGAGCTGGCTCGGGCTGATAATTTTGAAATGGCTAGTACCTACCTCGATCATCGTTTACCACGCAGGATGGTACCGCAGCTCACCAAAAAACTTTACACCCTGATGAATCAAGCTGGGTGGATTACCATTCAGCGCATCAGCGATAATCCGGTGGGCGATATCACCGACAATAAAGACCTTAACCTCGAAGTAGTTGGCAGTATTCGTTTAAAGGGCGGCGAAGAAGATATTTTGTTGCGGCGGCTGCGGGCTGATCATGGTGAGGGCTATACCTGGAAATTTGATCACGATTTTTTGACTAAGGTTCCTGCTCTCTACACCCTTATCGAAGAACAATCCTTCAAGCATTACTTCCCTCTGTGGAGCCACGATATTGAAATTTTTGGTGTGCACCTGTGGCAATGGTTTATGCTGATTTCAGCTTTATTTATGACAATTTTTCTGGCTCTGCTGATTACGAAAATCAGCTATCGTTTTCTCGTTTACCTTAATACGCTCTATCATCATCGCATCGATACCACCGTTTTACGCGATAGTTTTCGCCCGATTAAATACTTATTTATGATTAGTTTTCTCCATTTTGTTACCCGTTTTCTCGAAATTCCCTTACAGGCACGGGCGCTGATTTATTCGGCCGAAACCCTCTTATCGGTAGTAATAGTGGCTTCGGTGGGTTTAAAAGCCAGCAATCTTTTTATCAGCTATCTTCATGGAGTTCTCGAAAAAACTCAACGCACCAATGCTATTGCCATGCTCCCTTCGGCGCGCAAAGCACTGAAGATCATGATCATCGTCATTGCGATTACCTATTTTTTGACCAAGATTGGGGTCAATATAACCGCGATTGTTGCTGGTCTGGGAATCGGTGGTATTGCGGTAGCCTTGGCAAGCCAAAAAACTATTGAAAATTTGATTGGTGGTATTTCCATCATCATCGACCAACCCGTACGGGTTGGTGATTTCTGCCGCTTTGGTGAGAATAAAAACAAGGAAGGCAAGGTTGAAGATATCGGCCTACGTTCCACCCGAATTCGCACCCTGGATCGCACCTTAGTGTCGATTCCTAATTCCGAATTTGCGCAGACTCAGATCGAAAACTTTGGTAAGCGCGATATGATTCGTTTGTACGAGATTATCGGTCTGCGCTATGACACTTCCGCGGAGCAACTGCGCAGCCTACTTGCCAAAATAAATGCTCTGTTGCTAGTTCATCCGCGTATAGCTGCAGATCCACTGCGGGTACATTTTATTAATTTTGGCTTAACCGCTTTGGAAATCGAGATTTTTGCCTACGTAATGACCTCCGAGCAGGCTGATTATCTCAAAGTAAAAGAAGAGATTAATCTAGGTATTTTGGAGTTGGTGGGAGTGCACGGGGTGAGATTTGCCCACCCCGCAAACGCGGTGTACTTGGAAGGGGCATCACTCCTGCAGAATAGAGATAGCTTGCGAACTCCAGACCATACTCCGCCCTTTCTTACAGAAAGGGGATGTTAAGCTCATGACGACGGGCTTCGTCTGCCGCTTTGCTATAGCCAGCATCCACATGACGGGCAATACCCATACCCGGATCGGAGCTCAGCACCCGCTGGAGTTTAGCAGCCGCTTCGTCACTCCCATCAGCAACGATCACCATCCCCGCGTGTAATGAATACCCCATACCGACGCCGCCTCCCTGGTGGAAACTCACCCAGCTTGCTCCATTCACACTATTAATTAAGGCATTGAGAATTGGCCAATCAGCCACGGCATCAGAACCGTCGAGCATGCCCTCGGTTTCTCGATAGGGGGAGGCTACGGAGCCGCAGTCCAGGTGATCACGGCCAATGGCAATAGGAGCCTTCAGCTCACCACGACGCACCATTTCGTTAAATAGCTGTCCAGCCGCAGCCCGTTCTCCGTAGCCGAGCCAGCAAATTCTACTGGGCAGGCCTTGAAAGGCAATCCGCGCTGCAGCGGCGGTGAGCCAGGCGTGGAGTTGGTGATGGGCGGGAAAGAGTTTAAGCAGGGCGGCATCAATCGCCGAAATATCGTGAGGATCTCCGGACAGCGCCACCCAGCGAAAGGGGCCCTTACCCTCGCAAAACAGCGGACGAATAAATTCAGGAACAAAACCCTGAATAGCGAAGGCGTTAGTGGCACCGCCTTTTTCGGCTTGGGCGCGCAGGTTATTGCCGTAGTCAAAAACCACGGCCCCCCGTTGTTGACAGTCCAACATGGCCTGCAGATGCACCGCCATAGAGTGAAAGGCACGCGCTTTGTAGATTGCGGGATTGCTGTGGCGCAGATCTAAGGCTGCAGCCAAACTCAAGCCGTGGGGGATATAGCCGTTCAGTTCGTCGTGGGCACTGGTTTGATCGGTAACGATATCAGGAATCCACCCTCGTGCCAGCAGGGCGGGGAGAATATCGGCAGCATTGCCGACCAGGCCGATGCTGAGGGCTTTTTTGGCTGCTCGGGCTTCATCCACGAGGTGCAAGGCCTCCTCGAGATTTTCGGCGAGGCGGTCGAGATAGCCGCTGGCCAGGCGTTTTTTGATGCGTTCTCGATCTACATCAACCCCAAGAAATACCGCTCCGGCAATCACCGCAGCGAGGGGTTGCGCTCCCCCCATTCCGCCGAGTCCTCCAGAAAAAATGACTTTCCCGGCTAGGCTTCCTCCGAAGTATTTTTGCCCACAGGCCATAAAGGTTTCATAGGTTCCCTGGACGATACCTTGGCTGCCAATATAGATCCACGAGCCAGCGGTCATCTGCCCGTACATCATCAAGCCTTTGCGTTCCAATTCGTGAAACTGCTCCCAGTTAGCCCACTTGCCCACCAAATTGGAATTGGCAAGAAGCACCCGCGGTGCCAGAGCATGGCTTTTGAAAATCGCCACCGGTTTGCCCGATTGAATAAGCAGGGTCTCGTCGTTTTCTAAGCTGGTGAGACAGGCGACGATTTTGTCGTAGCACTGCCAATTGCGAGCAGCCTTGCCGGTTCCCCCGTAGACCACCAGTTCAGCGGGATTTTCTGCAACCTCGGGATCGAGGTTATTCATCAGTAAGCGGAGGGCGGCCTCTTGGGCCCAGCCCTTGCAGGTAAGCTTAGGGCCCCGGGCTGCGCGTAGGGGATGGCGAGGGTGAGGATCCATGGATAATTTCCTTGCTGCGTGCCGCAAGCTCTCGCCAGGGAAGATGCTTACTTTCATGGCCAAGCTGCATGTTTTTTAGGGAGGCGGTTTTGCCGTGGGCTTCTTCATCGCCCACAATAATAACGGCAGGGTACCCCTGACGATTGGCAAATTTAAATTGCTGGACGAGTTTTTGCTCTTTAAGGGCTATATCGCAGGCAACACCCTCCTGACGTAGCTGCTGCGCTAGGAAAAAGCCCCAGGGGTAGGCATTGGGGCTGGCTATGGCAATAAACGCCCGCTGCCCTCCAGGACTCTTGCTCTTCTCGCCAGCAGCATCAGCAAGGGCGGCGACGAGACGATCGAGGCCAATGGATCCGCCGACCCCGGGAACTTCCTGATGGAGAAAACGATCAACCAAATGATTGTAGCGTCCCCCGGAGCAGATCGAGCCCCACTCAGGTTTTTGGGTGAGCACGGTTTCAAAGACGATGCCCGTGTAATAGCCAAGGCCTCGAGCTATGGCAAGGTCGAGACACAAGGAGCCCTGGGCTAGGTTGCTGGCCTCACGGACTATAGCGAGGGTTTGCTGGAGTTGTTCGAGTTCCACAAGGGCTGCGGGAGTGCTGCTCAGCAGTTCCCGTAGGGGTTCGAGGCTTGTTCCTTCTCCTGGCGAGTGCGCCAGCAAGCTGATGAGTCGTCGTGCACCTTCGGGATCGCTACCTTCTAGCGCCATAAGCTGTACGACCACCGCCTCGGCGCCAATTTTTGCTACTTTATCGATGGCGATAAGCGCCTGCCCCAGTTGTTCAGGGGCAAGGGGACCAAGGGTTTGGCGAATCAGTTCACTCAAAATCCCCCGATGGCCAACCATCATCGTAAACGGACCGCAGGGGAGCTGGCCCACTATGGAATATAAGCAGAGGAGAATTTCGCTGTCAGCTGCTAGGCTATTTACCCCAATGATATCAAGATCGCACTGCCAAAACTCCCGAAAACGGCCTTTTTGCGGCTTTTCTGCCCGCCATACGGGGCCCATTTGCACACGTTTAAAGGGGAGCGGCAGAGCCCCGTAGTTCTCGGCGACAAAACGCGCAAAGGGTACGGTTAGGTCGAAACGTAGGGCCACATCCCGTTCACCATTATCAAGAAAGCGATATACTTGTTTGTCGGTTTCTCCCCCCACTCCCAACAAAACTTCACTATATTCAAGGGCTGGGGTGTCGATAGGATTAAAGCCGGCTAGTTCGGCTTGGCGTCTTACCACATCGATAATGGCAAGGCGCAGACCCATGGTTTCGGGGTGATAATCTTGAAACCCCTTGAGTTTTCGTGGCGAAATTTTGCTCAATGCCCTAGTTCCTATAGCGAGGTGAATGCTGGTACCTAAGGGGTTATAGCTTCCCGAGAGGAGAGCGTCCATGCCCAAGAGTCTCTAACGATATCCTCTAGGGTTTTTTGGGCTCGCCAGCCAAGTTCTCGGCCTATTTTATCAGCATTGCAATAGACGCTGGCACAATCACCAGGGCGGCGAGGCGCAAAGCGGTAGGGGATGGTAAGCTGATTGTAGTGTCCATAGGCGCTAATCAGGGAGAGAACACTGGTTCCCGTGCCAGTTCCTACATTATAGACGCTCAACCCCGTTTGCCGGCTTAAAGCAGCGAGATGGGCAGCACTGAGATCGCACACATGAATAAAATCACGTAAGCAGGTGCCATCAGGACTAGGATAATCGTTGCCAAAAACAGACAGCAGTGGACCTTCGCCCCCTTGAGCTGAGGAAGAGGAGCGATTGGCCTGAAAGGCCACATTAGCAAGCACGGGAACGAGGTTGTTGGGAATACCGAGCGGCGCTTCACCGATTATGCCCGAAGGGTGAGCCCCCACCGGATTAAAGTAGCGCAGTACTACTATAGCAAAACGAGGATTAGCTTGGTGGTAATCGCCGAGCAATTCTTCAATAAGATACTTGGTCTTGCCGTAGGGGTTCGAGAGGGCTCTACCGGTAGGATGCTCTTCAAACAGCGGCGAAACACCATTCCCATAGACGGTGGCTGAGGAAGAAAATATAAGTTGGCGGCAGCTGCTCGCTTCCAGAGCTTTGAGCAGATTGAGGGTGGAAACGATATTGGTATGATAATAGCTGAGGGGCTCGTTCAGCGATTCAGCCACAGCTTTTAGGCCTGCCAGATGCACAACCGCATCGAGGGGATAGGATTTACAGATCTCCACAAGGGCTGTGTAGTTAAGCAGATCTTCACGAATAAAAGTAAGGCGATCGCGGCCGCTTTCGCCAGCAATTTTTTTGATGCCGGCGAGGGTGGCAAGGCTTGCATTAACCAGGTTGTCGACGATCAAGACCCCATGCCCCGCCTGTAAAAGCGCGATACTGAGATGAGAACCGATATATCCCAAGCCACCAGTCAAAAGCACCAGCATGCTTACTCCTTTTCTGCGGCGAGTGCGGCAATCCCCGACGATTTTCTAATATGCCCGCTGGATTAGCAAGGGCAACTTAGCGCTTGCTTAAGAAACTTCGTCTATAGGTTCCTTCATCGTAACTACTCAGCACTTTATCAACTACTCTAGGTGTGACGGGGTAACTTTATGCTGAAAAAAATCTTCCTAGGAAGCGCACTATTTTTTGCTGGGGCAATGAGTTTTGCCCAGGGCACTCACAAAAATTACGGGACATTTTCCGAGGCTGACGAACAGCAGCAATTGCATACTTCAGAATATTGGTATCAGCATGCTCAGCCAGACGACTATTGGTTTGACAAACAATTAACTAACGCCGACGGCTGGCGCGGCTTAAAAAATCCACCGCTGTATTGGTTTTCTCAGGAAATTACCTACGGAGAATTCCTGCAGCGTTTTATTCGTTCGTCGATGTGGCAAATGAATGAAGGAGAGCTCGGCGAGAGGTTCTCGCCGTTTAAAGCCTAGAGAAGGATTTTTGCTGCTGACCTACCATAACCGTTGTTTCGATAAGACGGCGAAAGCGATGGTGAAAGTCCAGCTCAAGCTGTGAATATCTTTGCCGAGCAGCTGTACTAATGCCAGCAAGCTCTTCGTTACTAAGGGCGAGAACTTTTTTAGTGACGGCTTTGAGATCTTCTTTAGAAATAGAGTAGATAAATTCCCGCGAGAGTCCATTAACCATGAGCTGTTGATTGCCGTCATGTTTTACTAAAAAGCCGTTTATCCCATCCTCAACCAGTTCGTTCATGGGGGGAGCATCGGTGGTGATCACCACGGCTCCGCGGGCAAGCCCTTCAACCAAATAATGGCCAAAACCTTCAACCGCAGAGGTCGCTAAATAAAACTTTGATTGATTGACGTAGTCTCTATAGGTTTCTAGGTTGAGAAAACCAGTTGCTAGATTCACAAACCTATTCTTATAGGCATGGCGATCAAGATGCTTCAAATGCGAGGCAAAACATCCCCAGAGATTAAAATTGCCCTCAAAAGAATTGCGGCAGGAACCAAAAAGGGTGGGGAGGCTGTTATCAGCAACCGCCATTTCATTCCAGGCTTCTACTGCTACTTGAGTGTTTTTAAAAGGAGACTTGCCAGCTCCATGCCAAAATTGGCTTAGCTTTTCAGGAAACACGATCAATTCTTGGCTATCAAAGGCCTCGGTGCGGAAAGAGGTAAAGACCAGTTCAAAGGGTAAATTGTATCTAGTTTTTATAGCCTGTAATTGCTGGCAGCCATGGAGCGACTTGCACAAGACTTTGTCAACCAAACGCAAGGACTGAACTGAATCGACAACAAACTCCTGATTTACCAGCAACCAATTGTATTGAGCTTTATTGAGAAATTCTGGTTTAGTTGATTCAACAAATAAATTAACGAACGCTAGGGACGAATCACCTTCATCGATAATTTCACCATAGTCATTGGCTTCATCTTCAAGAATTTTTGAATCAATTATTTTTCCCGGACTATCGCTATGAAAAACTCTAAAAATCCGCCCCTGGTCATGAGAAACACTACGATAAGTTTTTTTGACGGCTGAGCGCGGAATCTCTAAAATCTTAACGCTCTCATCATGCTGACCAATTGCCACAATATATTTATCAGCCCTAATAATTAGCCCGCCTGGGAAGACGACCTGAGCTCCGTGGTTGTGGTTTCTCCCTTGATAAAAGGAAGGATCGACAACGGGAACTTGGCTTTTTCTTTTTATCAGCAAACCATCTTTCAGCGAAAACTCGACAAAGCCCATATAGTATTTTCGCTTTAAACCACTTATGTCGAATTCCCTAGTAAAAGAATGAAAGACACTGACCAAGTTCCCCTCGGGCGAGATGGGGTCTTTTACCGCAGGAGTCCCGCCGCTTAACGAACCAAAATGCCATGCCGGCAAGCTGGTAGCTGCTGCCGAGTTAGCAAAATTAACGAGTTCTATTTCGCCATTTTCAGCATCGATTTTTTCTATTTTTAAAACAACCGATTTGTTAAAATCATAGATAAAATATAGTTGCTCATTATCAACAACCGGGGTCCAATTCTTCTCGATTTTAGTTTCATTTGCGTAGCGTAGACGGAAGTCATTGGCAAAGCTAAATCCCGGCTGATCGCCGCGAGGAACAACTTCTACAATAAAAATTTTTCGCGGCCCAGACAAAGTGCCATCGAGAGAATTATTGTACATAAGATATATTTTATCTTGCCAGGTAAAAAGACGAGGATCTTCAGTTTGCGAGCTTGTCTTTGTTCCTCTTTCACTGCTAAAGGTAGTTACTGCTGACCTTACTTTAAAAGTACTATCTAACTCTACTAAGCCAATATAGGCTTGCTGAACTTTGTCTTTTTGAGAATCATCATAATTGTATTTGTTCTTATCGTAGCGGAATGCCAATAAATAATGGTCTTGGTAGACAACAAGAGAAGCGTTATATGGTTCATGGACGCCAGGGATTTGCACATCGATTATTTTGATTTCCCCTGAAACACCTGCAGAGTTCTGCAGAGAGCGGCGGCTGTCAGCAGGGAAACAAGCGAGGGTACAAACGCTCATCAGCAACCCGAATAGAGTTGTTTTTGAAAACACAGTGATTTCAGTGCGGTGCATAGTCAAATCCAACGGTCAAAAAAAATGCATCAATAAAAAGCAAAAAGACTACCACCTACCGTGATGGTGAGCAACTTGTTATTATAAATGATATAGCGACACCACCCCTAGCGCACAGAGGACGGCTATTCCGTCGATGCTCAAAAAAAACCACGATTGAAGGCTTCGGAAACTGCCATTTTATGGCTTTGGCGATGGCGATAGCGTCGAAACTATTACCTGCCGGTTGCTGCCAGAAAATTTCACCAGTGTACTGTCAGGCTCATAACAGCAAAGCCTGTTAAAACCTTCTTAATCTCGGTGGTATAAATTTAAATAACAGGACGCTCTATCTTTGGGAGTGGCGATGAAATCTCTTTTTCTTCTTATCGCGACCATGGTCTCTTCGCTGATTGTTCAGGCTTCCTGCCCTGTGCGCGGCCCCAACGGCAGTGCAATGGTTGGCTTGAGTGATCCTTTCTTTGAGTGCTCAGTCCCTTGCAAGCTTGCCCCACCGACGTCTTTGCACTTAAGGCCGCTTTGCTAAGCGACGGCCTCCTCGCCCAACCGGCAATGGTGGCAAATCGCGGCCGGCATAACCCCCAACTTGGCAGCTTTAGCTTTTTTGAAGTAGTGAGCGGGCATTCCTCCACTTTAAATAAGACGTTGAGACCAGAGCACTTCTACTTCGGTCATTTTACCCAGGTAAATTCAGGTGTCGTCGACTTAGACCAGACCCCTGAGGCTGGCAAACTAATGATTGAACTAGTCGCTTGGGACTTCACTAAGGGGCTGTATAATTTCTACGAACTTATAGGCACGGGAAGCACTGGTGCCACCTGGTTCTATCGCGGCGATTCTCGTGATGCCTTTCTCGATAATAAAAATTTGCATCTACCCTCTGTGCCAGAAAGAGTGAGACACTTGCCCCCCAATAAATTAGTGTAGGGCGGCAGGAGTTTGAGAAATTGTTACCAAAACAGAAAAAAGACGATAAAAACATGGTCTTGCCTTT
>JAHFAI010000044.1 GCA_023250635.1 Deltaproteobacteria bacterium
TGTTATAATCTAAATTGCCGACTTAACACGATATCAGTACTACTTTTTTAGTTTTATGCATTTTAGTTAGTCGCTGGCGCGAAATAGAATATTTCGTGCCGCGACGTGTCCTGAGGAGCAAAGCGACGAAGGATCTGTCACGTGATATCCGGATGTTATGTGAAAGATCCTTCCTCACTACGTTCGTCAGGACACGGCGCTGGCGCTTTCGCGCCAGCGCCTAGTTATCATGCTCATACAGATTAACCTCTATATATACCCATCGGGTATACATCATGGTAAACTTACAGAGGTCGAGGGCCATCTCCAGTTTACAAGTTATGAGCTTATCACTCAACTACTTAGATTTTGCTGAAAAAGGGCCCAAGCCGTGTCCTGCGAGAGGTCGACCCAGTCCATTTAAATTATCCATAACTTTTGGTTATCTCTATTGCTCAAAACAGATACAATTAGTCGCTGGCGCGAAATAGCATATTTCGTGCCGCGCCGCATCCTGAGGAGCAAAGCAACGAAGGATCTGTCACGTGATATCCGGATGTTATGTGAAAGATCCTTCCTCACTGCGTTCGTCAGGACACGGCGCTGGCGCTTTCGCGCCAGCGCCTAGTTAAAGAGAGGGAAAGATTTGATGAAATATGCAATAATATTAATCGTTTCTTTTATTTTTTACTCTTGCAAAACCGTGGAAAACAAAGAACGACTTGTTAAAAATATCCATTTCAGATCAATTAATAAAATAGACCCCGATGCATTACAAGCCTTCATTGAAAAACGCCAGCATCGAATGAAAAAAAAACCGAATATTTATTTTATATTTGTCGACACCCTACGTGAAGATCATGCAAATCCCACCTTAATGCCTCATTTTAGTGAACTCAAAAAAAATTCTCTAACTTTCAAAAAATCATATTCATCCTCCACCGTAACTCACTCTTCAACATTTGGAATTTTTTACGCTAATAATATTTTCAATCGTGATTATTTATTGCTCAATAAGTGGCATCTAGGCAGCCCTTTTCTACAGATTCTTCATCGCAGTAACTACCACCTCCATCTCTATGGATCTCCGTGGCAATTTTGCATCGATACAAAAAATAACTATACGAACAAGAAAGATTTAATCGAATCTGCCGACTCTAATTTACAGTCTTTATATGGATTAAAAACTAAATCTTTAGTCGATTTTTGTTACCCAAATCCAGGGGAAAAATCCATCCCACAGACTGAACCAAAAGTTGAATTTACGGGGACCGACGAGGATGGAAAAATAATTTATCATCAGGGTTATCGTGACCACGCAGTAACCTCAGACCTTATTGCCAAGGTTGCTAGTTCACCAACCAGCGGACAAATGTTTTTGGTATTTTATTCGGGAATTCACGACCCCTATTCTTGGCTAGAATTTGGCTATCCCCAAGCGAATAATAAGCTGCTAGACCCTAGCTCTACTCTTTATTCAATTTCTAGTCCATTTTTCCCCTGGAACTCTAATTGGAATGCTTACCGCCCAGATAAGCCAAGCTTAGATTTTATCTCCAAAATTAAAAACTCTTATAGTAACTCCGTCAGAGCCGTCGACTATCAAATTGGCAGGCTGCTTGAACATTTGAAAGCAACAGGCCAGTACGATGAAGCACTGCTTGTGGTGGTGAGTGACCATGGAGAGTTTCTCTTCGAAACCGGTCAATATCCTGAGGGCAATGACCTGCGCCTTGGCCATTGCTGTGGTCTCTATAATGCAACTACCGATATCCCTGAGGTGATAAAATTCCCTCATAGTTCCTTTGCTGGAGAGCTCCCCCTTGGCAATCATCAACTTATTTTTCCAACAATATTTGATTATTTGGGTTATTCTCACTTCGATGATCTAAAGGAGATTGCCACTGGCAAATCCGTTTTTTCAGCCCTCAACACCTGTGCAATTTCTTTTGATCCTCGTGGTGAAGCTCCACAAGTTTTTTATGTGGTTGATTCTGAGAGTCTCGATCGAGTTTATTTTTCTGTTATTTGGGATAATCCTCAGAAACTTAAAGCTAGCAGCATGACGCCGCTCTATATCCTTAATGTTGACGGGCATCTAAAACAAGACTTGCGAGGCCAGTCACCCCAATTATCTTGGCAATACATACAGCGAAGATCCTATTCTTCCTGCATGCAAGATCTTTTTCAAGAACTGAAAAAAGATCCTGATTTTTGTTCTGATTTTTCCGAAGTAAATTTGCTAGATCAACAGGCTAAATTCAATTTTTATAAAAATCTCAATCAACTACAAAGTGAGTTTGTTTCTCCTCCAATCAACAGATATTATGCTGACTCTGAGCAATCGGGAGCCACAGTTCTAGAAGATTTTTCTGACAAACCACTCATCGTTGCTAATTTAGATAAAACAATTTCAGGCCAATACACTCTTTCAACTGAGCAGATGATAGCTAGCTTCACAAACTCAAAATATCACTCTCTTATTGAACAACATGACTTCGCCGCCAAATTTAGAAAGCTACCTCGGGTCGTCGCTTATACTTTTATGGGAACTGACATTTCTCCCGAACAACTGCAGCATAGAAATGGCTTATGCCAAATAACTGGCGATTTTGATCTTAATCAGCACTACCATGAAGGAACTCCCACACAGTTCATCTCAACCTCACGTTCTCCGTTAGTTGCCAAAAGATTTGCTGCGGTTCATTTTTCTGATAAATCCCCCCGAGATGGATGGGTATACGTTATTTTAACCCTTGGTGGTTTTAAAGATTATGAAACTAAGGAAAAAGATGCTGTTCTAGACATCAAGAACATAGCCATTAAGGATAAGAATAATCGCGTAGAAGATAATTATATTAATCCTATTCTTATGAGCTTGTATGCAGAACAAGAAGTGGCAATTCCACAAGGTTTCAATTGGAAAAACGTCGTCGCATATCGTCAAGTATTGGCCGACGGTAAATTCAAAGGTGAGATTTTTATCCGTGAGGGTCTTACTCAGGTTGATCTCAGCGCGTATAACCAGATCGTTGATTATCTGTCTGGCAAGATTTAGCAGCTAGCTTCGCTACCTCGTCCTGGCCATATCAGGAGTTGACTAATCGGGCGGTTTTTTGCTCTAATGCCTGCTTGTTAACTTAATGGCAACGAGGCTCGACAATGAATCATAGCGGTGATTTAAGCGGGGAGTTTTTTAAACTTATCGCCAATCAGCAACTTTTGGCAACACGCACCGTGTTTATTTCTGAGGCAGTAAGCTCGCATACCGCTAAGCGGGTCGTGACCGAACTCTTGCTTCTCGATACTCGGGAAGAAGCACCCATCTACATCTACGTAAACTCCCCCGGAGGAGAGGTCACCAGTGGTTTGGCTATGTACGACACCATCCGCTACCTACGCAGCCCCGTAACTATTATCAATACCGGCCTCTGTGCCAGCATTGCGACGATTATCAATATTGCGGTGCCCAAAGAACGGCGCTGTAGCATGCCCAATACCCGGTTTTTGCTCCACCAACCAGCGATTCACGGTCAGATCATTGGTCCGGCAGCTGATATCGAAATTACCGCAACTCAAATTATCAATACCCGCAGCCACCTCAATATGATGCTTGCTCAGGCCTGCGGCCAGAGCTTCCACAAGGTGGAAAGTGACACTTCCCGCGACTATTGGATGAACAGCGAAGAAGCCCTGGCCTACGGCTTGATTGGCAGAATCGTAACCAATGCCCGGGAGCTGACTAGAAACTGAGGAGTACCTCAGTGGCAGCCCCTCGCGCCCTCGTGGGTCAATTTTTGCAGCAGCACCTGCCGATGGTGGCCTTGGCGAGCCTCTGTGCCCTGCTTTTGGGCCTAGTCAGCACCATCGTCGTCTCGCTGCTCGGCCCTTGTTTTCAATTGCTGCTCAATCCCAGCGAGACCACCAGTATTGCAACGACGGAGCTTTTTGGCCCCCATTGGCGATTTATTGCGCCACAGCTCACCGTGCCCTCTCTTAGTCGCGAAACTTTATTATTTCATCTGCCCCTGCTGCTGCTAAGCCTGGCAAGCCTCAAAGCTCTGTTCTCTATTAGCCAGAATGTTATTTGGGAACGCCTTGGTGAACAATTGGGACGGGGTCTGCGCCTGCGCTTAACTCGGTCTTTTATAATGCTTGATCCAAACTCCCGCGCCAATAAACACGAAGGGGAGTTAGCCTCTCTTCTCGCCACGGATATTAAGCTACTACGGGACTATCTCGTCCACTTTTATGGCGGTCTTCCTCGCGAGCTCACCCAAATATTCTTTATGGGAGCAAGCCTCCTCCTCCTTTCACCAAAGCTTAGTGCCTTATTTGTCTTCGGCTTGGCCCCTGCAGGAGTAATTATTGGGCGCTTAGGAAAAAAGCTCCGCCGACGGGCGACCTCTGCCCTAGATCACTATGCTGAACTGAGCGAGTGGCTGCAGGGGCGACTTCTCGGCATAGAAACGATCAAGCACTACCACAGTGAAACATTAGAGACGCGTAAATTTTCCCAACTCACCAACACTCTCTATGGCAAATTTTTAAAGGCTGCGCGCTTAAAAGCCCGCACCTCTCCCTATTTAGAAGCTATCGCGCTGTGTTCGCTCGTGCTGGTGCTCATAGTGGCTCTGGCTGAGATCAACTCTGGACGCCTGAGCTCAAGCAATACCATTTCTTATTTCGCCGCCCTTGCTATGCTATGTCAATCCGTGGCAACCGTCGGACGCTATGTCAATGCTAATCGCGAGGGCGCCGCCGCCGCTGAGCGCCTCAGTCAAGCTCTCGAGTTTTTTGCGGGGGAGCAACTAGAAGCTCTCAGCTTGCAAGCAGAGGAGTTCGCTGATCCCGAGATTCTGATGGTTTGTCAACAGGTCTCGGCCGGCTATAAGGACAAGCCCGAGGTTATAAGTGGCTTTTTTAAAGAATTTAAACGCGGAAAATTTTATGCTCTGATCGGCCCCTCGGGCGTAGGTAAAAGCACCCTTGGGCGACTTGTTTTAGGGCTGCAAAAACCCAGCTCCGGTTCTATCGCCTATCAGAGGACGATGCTTGCTCGCTATCCCCTCGCCCTGGGCTATGTACCGCAAAAAATTCAACTGCTCCATGGCAGTATTGCCGAGAACCTAGCCTATCCGTTTGCACCACCTGCAGATTTAGCCCGCCTATGGCGTTCTTTAGCAGGAGTTGGCCTGGAGGAATTCGTCCGCGGACTTCCCCAGGGTATTCACACCAGGGTAGGTAGTCTTGGTCAGGGACTATCGGGCGGTCAAGAGCAACGCCTGTATTTGGCCCGCCTTGGCTGCCACCCCTTTGCTCTTGCGGTAATCGACGAGGGAACCTCAGCCCTCGACGGGCTGAGTGAGGAACGTGTCTGCAACTTTCTGGACGAACTCCGCAGTGAGGGAATGACCCTTATCTTTATCACCCACCGCTCGTCATTAGTACAGCTAGCTGATGAGGTAATTACACTTGGTTATTCAGCTTCAGCTACGTAGGTAACCGTCATACCAGGACGAGTTGGCTCGCTGGTATCTTTCACCATAACCCATGCTGCTCCGTTCCATGCGTATCTCACCGCGGGGAAAACAACCCCACCCAAGGCAGCAACCGCTCCTGCTTCTACCGGCTTGAGAACAATGGTACCCACCGGCGCAACCACGGCATAGGCAGCACCAACGAAACCGCCAATCAAGGTGTGCATTACCTTGCCAAGGGTCCGGCCACCAAAGCCTACCCAATTGCGAACTTGTCCGGCGCCAGCGCCGAATTCGCCATCAAGCTGAGCGTTTTGCCTACGCGTAGCCATAAAATCTCCAGGTACGGCAACGATACCCTGATCCACAACATGACGTCTCATAAACGAAACCCCATCACGATAGCGGCGTTCGACCTTACCGTGCCAGAATCCCTCGGAATCGACCAACTCACCCACGGCGCGGTAAGCCTCATCCATAGCTGCTTTACGGTCATGCTTAATGGCCTCAGCACCAGGCATAAATCTAACTTCGAAGTGCCCTTTACGCTCACCCTCCGCAGAGTAGACACCGATGGTGCCGCGTTGATAGAGCTCGGTTTTTTGCATCGGGCTTAAAGCAAAGACTCGGGGAGCTGCCACTGCCATAAGAAGCCAAGGTGCAAGTTTTGCAAATTTCATCGCGAGTTTTCTCCACTGTCTGGGAAAGTTGGAAATATGAGCATCAAATTTAGGTGGTTTTAACTTGGAAATAGGCAAAAGCACAATTGCACAAAAATCCCTTAGACATTTCCCTAGAACTTAGGGGGCTGAACTGGTAGCAGCACACTCAACATTTCTTAATTTGAAACAGAATAATACTCATATCGTCATGTCGACCACTTGTGGATTCCATATTGCGAATCGCCTCAGCCACAATGGATTGACAAAACTCGAGACAACTGCCGGCCGGTCTGATCGCCGTAAAGTCTACATGATCATAGAGTCCGTCTGACATCAGCAAGACCATATCCTGCGAAGCCAAAGTAAACTCGATACCAACATCCACGCGCATGCTGGGCGAACCCAGATAATTATTCAGCTCTGATCCGTAGCGATGGTTATTGGTTTGCGTATTTTTAATCAAACCAGATTCGACTCCATAACCAAATTTGGTATGTTGCACGGTTTGACACTTTATCTTTCCCTTACCTCCGAGCACTAAGCCCAAAGAATCTCCAACATTATAAAAACGCACCTTATTACCACGCAATTCTGCAACCACGATGGTGGAACCAGAGCCTTTTTTAAGATCAATTACTCGTTGGTTAGCATCATCAAAATAGCGCAGGGGATTATCATAGCCCTGACTATTTCCTCCTAAGCCAGCAATGATCGTACTCACCGCCAAACGAGAAGCCTCCTCCCCACAAGGGTGCCCTCCCATACCATCAGCAATCGCAAAAATCTCTCCCGTACTTGCCCGCAAACAAAGGCCTCCCGAATCTTCGGTTACGGAAGCGGTGGGACTACGGCGAAAAAAATAAGCGATGGAGAGATGGTCGGTTTCGATGCTGGCTGGTTCGGTGAAGTCGGCGTCAATTATCAGCTGGCTTTCTACCATATAGCGTTCTCTAAATAGGTTTTTAGACTCGCCGCATCTTTAAACTTGCGGTTAATAACGCTGGTTTTTAAACCACAGCAAATTTCTTTAATTTGCGCTGGCATTTTGGCGTAATAACGCTGCCCACCTACCAAGTCATAGAGAACGCGAACCAGATCACAGATATCTTTCTTAATATTAGCCCGCGGTGAATCACGCCAGTCAATGGCATCAATCAATTTAACTTGGTACTTCACACCAACCCGCTTGACGAAAATATTGCCATCGTGAAGATCACCATGATATTCGCCAAGTCCGTGGATAACCTGTAACCCGCAGACGATCGCATAAATCAGATGCAGGGCTTCAAAATAATGCAGTCGCTGCCCTGGTTGACGCTCCAGGAAACCACTGAGCAATTCCCCTTCTACATATTCTGAGATCAAACAGGTAATTTTCTGCCCCCCCACGGTTACCTTTTCATGGGTGTGATATTGAATGATCTCGGAACAATTACGGATTTTATAAAGTTTTTGGGCGTGATTTTTTACTGAATTCTTGACGCTTAAGGTATTGCTGGGGAAAAAAAACTTGGCTGCGCGTTCTATCCCCGTATCGAGCTCCTCGGTCAGGTAGACCTCCCCCTCTACCCCTGAACCCAGATGGGAGCGAATCATGTATTTACCCGTACCAAAGACCCAGCCTTCCTCGAAGCCAAAGCCATTGCGCAGATTTTTATCTTTATAAGCCATGATCTTGCCTCGGTGATGGGGATAGATTCTTTGCTGCCATAACTCCAGCGGGGGTACCCCAGAAGTTAACCGCAGAGCTGGGCAATTTACATAACCAGCTTAATTTGCTCCGTTTTTTTCGATAAGTTAGCATACTTACATTGTAAAGCGATATTTTTTTCGTAATCACCATAATACGTGATTTAGTAAACACGAGGCAAGGCATAGTACATAAAAGCAAGGATTTTCGGCAGATAACTGTCTGTCAGGCGAGGCAATTTTTGTGGTTTTTTATCACCTACTCATCAGGCTGCAGGCTGTGCTTTTCATGCGCTCCCTTTTTCCTTCCCCGCACCCCAGAGAATAGGTAAGTTGGAAAAAACCTCATCCTGACTTGACTGGTGTAATTTTTCATTTTTCCAACGCTAGCTTAGCAAAAACTAAAGCGCGAAAGGGCTCAACCATGGTTGTCGACCTCTCCCACCAGGCCCCCCACCTCCGCAAAAAAGCACGGATCATCCTCGATGATGGCAGCCAATGGGAAGGACGGGTCTTCGCCGCTGGAGGGGAACGTTTTGCAGAAATAATCTTTAATACCGCTATGGTCGGCTATCAAGAGCTGCTAACCGACCCCTCCTATACCGGTCAAGCCGTTGTCATGACCTATCCACTGATCGGTAATTACGGGATAAACCCCCAGGATTTTGAATCACGGAAGATTTTTTTGGAGGCCTTAATAGTCCGAGAATACGTCCCCTTTTCTTCCAACTGGCGCAGTACCAAGACCCTTAAAGCCTTTCTCGATGAAAACGCTATTTTGGGGATTGACCAAGTGGATACTCGAGCCCTTACCAAACATATCCGCAATAAAGGCAGCTCCAAAGCCGTCTTGACCGTATTTGACAACCCGGTGGAAGAATACGTCGAGAAGCTCCGTCAAACCACGGTACTCGAGCGCTACAACGTGGCTAAATTTGCTTCGTGTGATAGCAAATACACCTGGGCAAAACCGCCGAAGACAGAATTTCGCGTAGCGGTTATCGACTGTGGGGTCAAGTACTCGATTCTCAACTATTTGCACCAGCAGCACTGCGAAAGTACGGTTTATCCAAGTCAAGTTCACGGAGAAGAACTGCTCGAGCAAGGCTTTGATGGGGTCTTTCTCGCCAACGGTCCCGGCGATCCTCAACCCCTTCATAACCTTACCCGGGTCGTCCGCCAACTCCTCGGTAAAATCCCTCTCTTTGGCATCTGTCTGGGTCATCAAGTACTCGCTCAAGCTTTAGGACTTAAGACTTACAAGCTGAAATTTGGCCACCACGGTATAAATCATCCCATCCGCAATCTCCAAAGCGGCAAAATTGAAATCGCCTCCCACAATCACAATTTTGCCATTGATCCCCACTCCCTGGGCGAGGAAGTACTCGTCACCCATCTCAATCTAAACGACCACACCATCGCGGGCATACGCCATAAAACCTTGCCCGCATTTTCAGTGCAGTATCACCCTGAGGCAGCCCCTGGCCCACAGGATTCTCTCTATCTGTTTGCGCAATTTTGCCAGGAAATGCGAGAATTTCGCCGGCACCGCACTCAGCCCCAAGTCCTACTGAGCCCCTGGATCAATTGTGCCCTTTCCCCCGTGCAGGAGTACCTTGCGTGAAACGTCCCGACCTAGCCAGCATCCTTATTATTGGATCAGGACCAATTATTATTGGCCAGGGCTGCGAGTTTGATTACTCGGGAACCCAAGCCTGCAAGGCCCTACGAAAAATCGGCCATAAAGTAATTTTGGTCAATTCTAATCCCGCCACCATTATGACTGATAGGGATACCGCTGAGCGGATTTATATCGAACCCCTCACGGTTGCAAGTCTGGAACAGATCATCGCCCGTGAACGGCCTAATGCTATTTTGGGTACTATTGGCGGACAAACAGGGCTCAATCTGGTGATCGAGCTCCATGAGCAAGGAATTCTTGCCCGCTATAACGTGGAGATGATCGGAGCCACCGCCGCGGCAATTAAAAAAGCCGAAGACCGCTTGCTCTTCAAAAATGCAATGGATTCCATTGGACTTAATTCGGCTCGTTCCGCCATGGCATTTACCATAGACGAAGCCTGCCAGGCAGCAGACTCCTTGGGGTACCCCTGTGTAGTTCGTCCTGCTTTTACCCTCGGAGGGACTGGTGGTGGCATCGTCACCTGCCAAGCTGAGCTCGAGATAATCGTCGCCGAGGGCCTGCAAAGCAGCCTGATCTCCGAAGTTCTGATCGAAGAATCAATTTATGGATGGAAAGAATTCGAACTGGAGGTGATGCGTGATTGCAACGACAACGTCGTCATCATCTGCTCCATTGAGAACTTTGATCCCATGGGGGTACACACCGGGGATTCCATCACCGTTGCCCCGGCACAAACCCTTAGCGATGTTGAATACCAAAGCATGCGCAATGCCGCGATCGCTATTATCCGAGAAATCGGGGTAGAAACGGGAGGAGCTAATATTCAGTTTGCTCTCAACCCCGTCGATGGGCGGATGATCGTTGTGGAGATGAATCCCCGCGTCTCCCGCAGTTCTGCCCTTGCTTCTAAAGCCACGGGCTTTCCTATTGCAAAATTCGCCGCACTGCTCGCCGTCGGCTTTACCCTCGACGAGATTCTCAACGACATAACTCGGGTTACCCCTGCCTGCTTTGAACCAAGCATCGACTACGTCGTTACTAAAATTCCTCGTTTTCACTTTAGCAAATTTCCAAACACCCCAGCTTATCTCGGCACTGCTATGCGTTCCGTCGGCGAAGTGATGGCCATCGGTCGTACCTTCAAAGAATCTCTGCAAAAAGCCCTGCGCAGTCTGGAGACAAAACGTCACGGTCTTGGTTTTGATAAAGGCGAATTTACTAACCTCGATAGCCAAGAACTAAGAGAACTTCTTAGAAGACCTAATCCCGAACGGATTTTTGCCATTAAACAGGCCTTTGTTCAAGGCTTTACCCTTGATGAAATTCACCAGTTGACCAAAATTGACCCCTGGTTTCTCTACCAGATTAGTGAGCTGGTCAGTTGCTTTGCTAACCTTACTGATACCCCTGAACTCTTGTGGTGGGCAAAACGCCAAGGTTTCTCGGACCACCAATTAGCGCTAAAATTTGGCTATAAAAATGAGCTTGATTTTCGTCAGCGGCGCTTAGATCTCGGAATCAAGCCCAGCTACAAAATAGTCGACACCTGTGCGGGAGAATTCGACGCTTACACCCCGTATTTTTACTCAAGCTATGAATATGAAGATGAAGTAGAAGTTAGTGCCCGCCCCAAGATACTGATAATTGGCAGCGGGCCAAACCGCATCGGCCAGGGCATTGAATTTGACTACGCCTGTGTCCATGCTGCCTACGCCTGTCGCGAAGCAGGTTACGAGGCCATCATGGTCAATTCCAATCCCGAAACCGTTTCTACGGATTTTGATACTTCTGATCGCCTCTACTTTGAACCTGTTACCTTGGAAGATATTTTAAATATCTACGAAAAAGAACAGGCCCTCGGGGTCATTATTCAGTTGGGTGGACAAACTCCTCTTAATTTGTGCCGCTCACTGCATGCTTGTGGGGTAAAAATCCTTGGCACCAGTCCTGAAAGCATTGATATCGCCGAAGACCGAGAAAAATTTAAGTCCTTAATGGACAAGCTCGGCATAGCCTTACCTCCTAGCGGCATAGCTTTTACCGCGGAGGAGGGTTTAGCCATTGCTGCTGATCTCGGCCTGCCCGTAGTAGTGCGCCCTTCTTATGTTTTAGGCGGGGCTTCCATGGGTATTTGTACCAGCGTTGAAGATTTGCGCCGTTACCTTGCCCTGGCCCGTAATGAAGCGGCTGAGGAACATCCGATTCTCATCGATAAGTTTCTTGAAAAAGCTCTTGAAGTAGACGTCGATGCTGTCTGCGATGGGGTTCGCTGTGTTATCGCAGGAATCATGGAACATATAGAAGAGGCGGGGGTACACTCGGGTGACTCCGCCTGCTGTCTGCCTCCCTTTTCCTTAGCTCCCGGTTTAATCCAAAAAATAAGTGCCGCAACCACGGCAATTGCTCTAGCCCTTACTATTCGCGGGGCCCTCAATCTGCAATTTGCCCTTAAAGATGAACAACTCTATATTCTCGAAGTCAATCCTCGAGCTTCGCGAACCATTCCCTTTGTCAGCAAAGCCACCGGCGTACCATGGGCAAAGATCGCCACCCAAATCATGCTTGGCGCCACCCTCGAGCAGCTAAATCCCCAAGTCACCCAGCAGAGCTTCTACGCTATCAAAGAAGCGGTGTTGCCTTTCAAAAAATTCCCCGGCAGCGATCCTATTCTCGGCCCTGAGATGCATTCAACCGGCGAGGTAATGGGCATCGACTATGATCTCGGCTTAGCCTATTTGAAAGCTCAGTATGCCGCGGGAACCCTGCTCAGTGATGAAGGCACCCTGATGGTAGTCTGCGATGAGTCCGAAAATCTCCGCATCGAAGAGCTGCTCTACGGATTTCGCGAGATAGGAATGAAGCTTATAAAACTCTCTCCGAGCGCTCTCAATGATCGCGAGCGCTTCCGCACCGCCCTGGGACAGATTGCCCAGCAAGAAATAAAACTCTTGATTAGTCTGCCTTTTTCCACGCCCCAGCCCGAAGAACGCACCTTGCGCCTTGCCGCCCTTGCCCGTAATATACCCCTGATTACCACCTTTCGTGCCAGCCAACTCGCTCTTGCTGCTCTCTGCAGTAAGCGGAAAAATCCCGTGATGACCCAGTCTATGGGAGAATTTTTATCTTCGTCATCTGCCAGAGATAGTTGCTAAAGAACTGCGCCTTTCAGAGGCCTCCGTGCTATGCTAATAAGTGATTAACCAATGCCATCATTCTAGCAAAGAAAGTCAGCAAAGGACGTCTATGGCTCGCGTTAGCATTGAAGATTGCATGAAGAAACTTCCCAACCGCTTTGCCTTAGTGGTTGTCGCTGCAAATCGTGCCCGCCAATTGATGGGCAGCACCACCCCACTTATTAAAACCAAAAATAAGCCAGCGGTGGCGGCCTTGCGTGAAATAGCTGAAGGCAAGGTGGTGGGCAAAAAACGCTACAAGGAAAGTCCTGAGTCGGAGGGCTAAGGGCATTGCCAGAAGCTGTTTCTTTTGATAAAGATCTCGCGGAAGGAAGAGGCTCCGTCACTCTTTGCTTTGCTGTTCACCATCACTTTCAAAAAGCTACTATGGCAAACACATCCCGTTTCGCAAAAATCTTCCGTCTCAGCTCTTTCCCCCTGCTACTGATGATTATCGGTAGTCTCGGCATCGATCAGGCGAGCAAATTTACAGCCGAACAAGAGCTTATGGTCTGGCAAGACCCTGATAATCTTAAACACTATCAGGGGCGACGCCTTCCCATCTGGTCTATAGGAACCCCCACAAGCCCTGGGCAAAACGCCGAGAATTTCTACTTGGGGTTTAATTTCAATTATATTCGCAACCAGGGGGCCGCCTGGGGAATGCTCTCTGACTTAGATGATCAGTACCGAATACCTTTTTTCTTCTGCATGACACTTTTTGCTATTAGCCTGATCAGCTTTTATTTCATCAGCACGCCCCCCCACCACCGCTTGGCTCGTTTTGCCTTTGCCTTGGTACTTTCCGGCGCCCTAGGCAACTTTACCGATAGAGTGCTGCGCGGCTACGTAATTGATTTTCTTGATGTCCGCTGGACCATTCCCCTAGCTTGGAATCAGGGCTTTACCCTTCCCCTCCTTAATTGGTCGGTGGGGGGGGGGAGTTGGAGCTATAATTTTCCCAATTTCAACTGGGCTGATTCCACCATTAGCATCGGAGTATTACTGCTCTTGATTGATCTGGCGATTTTTGAGCCAAAACGAAGCTCTTCCTAGGCTTTATTTTCCATTAATTGCAATAAGAGCTGGAGATCTTCCACCTCCTGCTTACTGCGAGCCTCGCGGCTGCTACTTAGTTCGAGCTGTGCCTCGAGCCTCTTAAGACGTTCTTCTAGAGCGGTAATTTTTGCTTGATAACTCGTCTTTATCTGCTCTTCTGCCTGATTGAAGCGCACCAAAGCAGAGTTGCAAAAATCCACCAAAACCGAATACTCGGCCGGCGTCCCAAGCGTTCCCTCAGGGGAAGAAGACAGACTTACTTTAGCCTCCCTACGCTCATCAAAGCGCGAAGCTCCACTGACCAATGAGCTCAATGCTGACGAAGCGCCCCGATTTGATTCTGGATGAGGGGCACGAGGGGCGGGGCTGGTCGGTGCAGAGAAGCTTTCTTCCGGAACTTCCTGATGACCAGCCTCACCGTAAGGAATATAGTACTTCCCCTCACGGAGCACAGCCTGCAGCTTGCCATTTTTGATTCTACGTCGCACCGTCATATCGGAAATATTATAATGACGAGCAAAATCCACAATGGAAAGCCATTGCATACTCATGGGCGTGATTCCCCCATTGCTATACCCCTCGTATTGAACATCTAGGGCATTTTACCACAGTCACCCCCTACAACTCCAACAAACTTGCGTCTCCATAGCTCAAGAACCTAAATTTTTCTTCTACCGCAAATTGGTAGAGAGCCTGCGCCTCAGTAAAACCAAGCAGAGCACAGACCAACATAAAAAGGGTGGAACCCGGTTGATGAAAATTGGTAAGTAAGGCATCGCCCACCCAGGGGCGAAAACGTTCCCCTCGCCGTTGAGGATAGACAAAAAGATCCGTCGACCACCAACGATCGGCCAAGCCCATCAAGGCTGATTCGTCGCCTTTAGCTAATCGAAACAATGATTCTAAGCCGCGCAAGGTGGTGGTTCCTACCAGGACGATTTTTCGCTGGCAACGCTTTGCCTCAGCAATTGCTGCCAAGGTCTCTCGAGGAACAAGGTAGCTCTCCTGATGCATGCAATGCTGGCTGATCGTTTCGCTCTTAACCGGTAAAAACGTTCCCGCCCCCACATGCAGGGTAATTGCCGCAAAAGAAACCCCTCGTTCCTTGAGACGAGCAATCAACTCCGCAGTAAAATGCAGCCCCGCAGTTGGAGCGGCCACCGAACCTGCGAGAGCTGCATAAACCGTTTGGTAGCGCTGACTATCCCGCGATTCTTGTACTGATGGGGGAGTTTGGCGTTTAATATAGGGAGGCAAGGGGATGCTGCCGTGCAGCTCAAGCCAGCGAGCAAGTTCATCCCCACTGCAATTAAACGAGAACTCGAACACAGGGGGAGAGGAAATTTTGTCAGAAAGAGCTACCGGCGATCTTTCCTGTACCCTTGCCACTAGCCCGTTGACAAAGAGCACTTCGCGACCAAGATGGAGCTTACGAGCTGGAAAAGCAAAGCAACGAAGCTTGGCTGGCTCACTCCCCTGGGGCAAACTTAGCAGAAATACTTCAACTCGCCCCCCACTGGCTAAGCTGCCATAGAGTCGCGCCGCAATTACGCGAGTGTTATTAACAATAACTAAAGCATCAGCAGGCAAAAGATCAGGCAAGGCCCTAAACAGCGTCTGCTGATAGCCCCCCTGAGCCCCTCGAGATAAGAGCCGTGAGCCCTCACGCTCCGCCTTGGGTTCCTGGGCAATAAGCTCAGCAGGCAGCTCATAGGCAAAATCACTGAGGGTTAAGGGGCAAAGCTCATCCGAGGAAATAGCCACCGTGTATCCTTTTACTGAGTAAATATCCCACGGACACCATCGAGGCGCACCGAGGACTCGCTGATCAAAGCAATAATTTGCTGGAAACGCTGCTCTACTGCCCTTAAATCTTCTACTGAAACTGCCGGATTAACCTGAAGCAGATAGCGCAGACGCTCTGCTGCAGCTAGATATTCACGCTCAACATTGTGAATTGCTGCAGTTATCAAGCCCTGCGCCCAAATATCAGCCGCTTGCTGGGCACGCAGACCAAGGGGACGAACCACTCGCTGCAAAGTAGCAAAAACCTCGGTACCCGCATCTCGGGGCACTTCCCGCAATTGCTGGCTATTGCTGCGGTAGCTAAGCGGCATGGACGGAGCTCTACCCTGATGAGTCAAAACAATTTCTTTGCAGGCAATAGGCAAATAGCGGTTAAGCTCAAGATGTTTGGGCCCCTTCGCCTCAAGCACAAAAGAACACTCGAGCAAAAACCCCCGTCCTAAGGGTGAGCGCTCCCACTGACAAATACTTGCTGCTCCTTCGTTACGCTCGAGCATAAGCCCGAGAGTGCTTTCTACTAAGGGGTGGTCAGCAGTTAGAAAGAGCATGTCTTCGCGTGCTAAGGCTTGACTACGATCAAAGGTTACCAAAGTATCCGTATCTGCGGCGATCCCAGGAAATTTTTCGAGAAACATTAGATTCTCACCATGAATTACTAGACTACCACGGTCGTCAAATTCATCAAAATCCACCCCATAATGCTCAAACGCATTACGCATAAAAAACTCGACACTGGTGTCATCGTCACTATCTTCGACCTCACTCAGTAATTCGGCACCCCGCGTTTCATCGAAGGAATTAAGGTCGAGCAAAAATTCTTCGCCACGCTCACCTTCGCTCCGCAATTGAGCAGCATAATCCCGCGTGCGGACCAGCAACTGAGCCAACAACTCTGCTCGCCTTTGGTGCAAAGGGTGTTGGGGAAGAAAAGCTCCAAAAACCGCGACTAATTCTTCGGCACAATGCTCTAAAACCCGATGAACACTAAAGCCAGGTTCCGCAAAGGCGTTCAATCCCTGCTGATACCAGCGAAAAAGAGCCTCCTCCGGACTATCCTCTATCCACGGCACGTGAATAGTAATTTCCGCCCCTTGGCCAATGCGATCGAGGCGACCGATACGTTGCTCGAGAAGATCAGGGCTACGTGGTAAATCCATAATAACCAGATGGCGTGCACACTGAAAATTTCTTCCCTCACCACCGATTTCGCTGGCAATTAGCAAGGACACACCCGCATCAGCAACAAACTTTGCTGCTTGCTTATCACGCTCAATGACGGAAAGTTCTTCATGAAAAAGAGCTGAAGGATGGCCGTGCTCTTTGAGGTAGGCCGCGATTTCTTCCACTTGTGCTCTGCTCGCACAAAGCACCAGAATTTTCTCTCGCGGCAAACGCTCCAATAGAGCTACCAACCAGGGTAAACGGGGCTTAGGACGAGAAACCTCAGCAGGCATCGAGGCGAGCAGACGTCCACTAGCAAGGGCGATAAGCTCACCCTCACTCAGAGACTGAGGAGAAAGCTCAGCGAGCCAACGGCGATACGCAAGGCTAGGCTCAAGCGGGGCAGAAGCAAGCTTGCGCTCGGGAAAACCGCGCAGTTTAGCGCGGCGATTACGAAAGAGCAGACGCCCCGTACCGAAACGATCAAGCAGAGCCGTCAGCATTCGTCCCCGCCACTCACTATCCCGATGCTTACTATTTAATTCCTCGAGGAGGAGGCTATCATCACCGAAAATTCGTGCCAATTCATTTAGATGCCCATGATTTTCTTCTTGACGAGTAATGGCCCGGGCAATGATTGCTATTTTTTGGTAGATCTCAGTTTGGCTATAGAACTCCTCCGCATCATTATAACGCTCGGGCGCCAGCAATTTGAGCAAACCAAAGAGGCTTTCCCAGCCATAGTGCTGGGGAGTCGCGGTTAACAGCAAGAGGCCAGAAGTGATTTTACTTAGCGCTTCAGCATGGAGCCACTGCTGATTCGAACCATCTTCATCCCAGCGCAGATGATGGGCTTCATCGATAATAACCAGATCCCAGGGTTCTTCCAGAGCTTGGGCGAAGCGTTCAGGGTTGGCAGCAAAAAATCCTTCGCTAACGATTATTCGTTGCGATGTTTGGAAGGGAGAAAGCTGATTTCCACCCTCTTCTTCCTGGCAACGTGCGGCATCGAGAATAGCAAATACTTCGCCAAATCGCCGGTATAATTCTGCAACCCACTGATTAACTAGAGACTCTGGGGTGATAATCAGCACCCGATCTGCTTTTCCCAAATCTTTAAGAGCTGCAAAAATTAAACCCGCTTCTATGGTTTTACCGAGACCAACCTCGTCGGCAATAATGGCACGCGGACGACTGCAGCGCGAGACCTTTGCCGCAATATACAATTGATGAGGCAGCGGCGTAATCCGTGCTCCACCAAAACCACTGGTTTGGCGCTGATAGCGATTGCTTTTGAGTTGCCATGCTTCTCGACGCAGTTCAAAAGCACGAAAATCCGAGGTTTGACCACGCAGCAGTTGTCCGAGACAATCGCCTTGATCGGCAAATTGCGGTCGAACTTCGTGCTCCCAAAATGCCTGATTTTCGGCAATATAGCGAATAATTCCCTCTTCTTCGCTCAAGCTCTCGACTCGATAGCTAGAACCTGCAGGATCAATAAAACAATCCCCAACCTCCATAGCAAATCGTTGCAACGGGGCAGTATGCAGGGAGTAACGACGGGTTTCTTGAATTTTACCAAAATAGACCTTGAGGATATTTACCTCGCGATCGATTGCGGTAATGGTCCCGCAACCGATTTCCGGCTCGCTACGACTTATGATAACCTGTCGAATTTGCCACATAAATTCCCTTATTCGCACAATTTTGATAAAAAGGCTTGTTTATACCCTACTTTGTTGGGGGCTTCAAACAGAATATGCTATGCTCGATTTAGGAATTTCACCCTTAGCATATATTAAAAGACTTTAATGCTTAAATTCCCCAGAATTTTCAAGCTTTCTGCGACGCGTGGCTCAACCCTGATTGAATCTATGGCTGCGGTAGCTGTCCTTGGTATCATTATCTATACCGCAAGCCAGTTGTGGAGTTTTCTCATCGCGGAACGCCAGTTTATCGAGCTCCGCAGTCATCAAGAACGCCTGGCAGCCATCCTCGATAGTAAGCTCAAAAATCCCCGGGAAATCTATTTGAGTATTGCGATACCAGACAACGCTGCCTTTACCGCCTGCTTGCTAGGACCCAAGACCGATGCTTGTACTAGTCGGTCACAAGGAAGCGCCTTCGTTGACTACGGTCCACCACTGGTGGCTTTTTCCCTGGCATCGCCCGACTCATTTCGCGGGGCAGGGGCCACCATGACGCCCCAATACTCCACCATGACGCCCCAATACTATAATCGCTTTGGGGTGGTCTGCAGCAACAAGAATGCCGCAACTGATCGTCTCTGTCTCTTCAAGGCCGAAGCTTTCTATTTCCCCCTCTGTCCCCGAGGACCCACTGGTATCCCACTGGCCACATGCACCCAAGCCAGAGGTTTTACCTTTGTGTATCGCGTAACTCAAGTGCAGCACCTTTACATAGGCGCTACTCCCTCACCGCGTTTTTTAGCTCCTATACCCGCTAATGGCACAGCAAAACCCTTTACCTTAACCACCAGCCAAATTCTCGATTCCTATCGTCACAATCACTGTAATTTAGGCTCCCTTCTCGAGGGCTTTACCAACACCGGGGAACCTCTTTGTAGTAGCTGTCGCTTTCCGTATACCAAGAGTATTTGGGGGAAAGACCGCTACGGCAAACCCATTTGCATAGCCTCCTCACACAAAAGCCAAACCTGTAAAGACAATGAAATTTATCGCGGCTTAGCTGATAACGGCAGTACTATCTGCCTACCCTATGCTCAAGCCTTCGACTGCTTAACCTTTAGGAATACCCTAGCCAACAACTGCCCCGACGGTTACTGGCTTAACCAGGCACAGATTGGTCGGTGCACGTTCAACTGTTCAATCCCTGATGGTGGAGGTGCCTGTGATACTACTGGCGCCTCCCCCTCAGGCGCAGCGGCTTCGGGTTTAAATTGCCCCAATATTTTCTATGCCTGTTGTCGGTATAAAGGTTCCCCGTGAAGAACAGGAGCACACACCGCCTTTTTTCTTCCTCGCCAGCGAGCGGCATAACCCTCATTGAAGTAATGACCAGTCTCGCGGTTGCCGGCATAATCGGTCTCGTTGCTGCTACCTTCCTAAGCCGACAACTAGAAACTACCGAGGAACTCAAAGCAACTATGGTGATGCACGGTATTGCCAAAAGCATAGAGACTGCAATTGCTCGTCCCGAGATAATTCGGGCTAGCGCTCTTTATTCCACCAATGCTTATGTCTCTCGCAGTACCGATAAAAAACTGCAAAATAATGGCAATCAAGACTTACTTAATTGCATACGCAAGCCAACAGCCGAAAACCAGCCAACCTGTACCAGCACCGACCCCGGAAACCCCGTGTCCTTTGATTTAATTCGCCCGATTGGCAATGACCTTACTGCCAATGCCATAGCCAAGCTCACTTATGACGCCATCACCAAAAACACCCTCGCCGGAGGGGAATTTCCCTTATTGTACAGCCTCGATGGCTTCAAAGACTGTTTTCTTGGCGGGGCGAAATTAGACCAAGAAGAAAAAATAAAACAAATCGCAAGTAGAATACCACTCGATCCTTTTTGCCAATTTGCGGTAACAACGTCTTTCTGGGCTACGTGCCCAGCAGACAATTTGGATGCCCTTTTACCACCCACCAAGATAGGCAGCATCACTCCTTGTGAGCGTGGTTATGACGGATTCTCTTTCTGCGGAAGTTCGACGCCCGGTGTAACCAGCGGTACCTTTACTTCTGATTCGGCGCTTTTTGGACCCTTCATCCCTAAGCGAGCTCCTAAATGTCCCATCGCCGATTCTATCAATATAATCTATCAAATTCGCCATGTGCCAAGCCTTGGGCACATAAACAAATTTAGCAAAACCCTTGCGCCAATCCCAGCAAATCAGGCCTTCAACGCCAACCCAGGATTTGGTGCTATTTCGGTTGCGGTTAGCGCCATTGGCGCGATCACGGATAAAGAACTAGCCTGCCCTCCCAACCAAAGCATTAGCTCCATTCTCAACGGTCAAGCAATATGTCAGTGCCTCCCGCCTTTCCACTATGATCCTCCAGATAGCAATAACTGTGTAATAGCAGAAGCAAAATTATGTGGAGCAACCGAACGATACCGAGGTCTAAACGAGAAAGGTAATGTTATTTGCAAACCGGTGAGTTGCGAATATATGAGTATGAATGATGGCTGTCGCATGGGAGGTTGGATAGAGCAGCTTATTTCCTACTACGACCACCCTTATAGTCCTCTGACTTCTGGCTGCCGGGTAAGCAACTGCTGGGTCGGAAAATACGGGGGCGAATGCAATGCCCAAGTTGTTTGCGAAGGCTTCATTCGCTGCTGTTACGAGATCGATACCAGCTTGGTACCAGCTTGGCAGTTTAAATACGAAGCGGAGAACGAAGCCCAAGATGGAGGAGCAGCGCCTGTCCAACCACCAGTGGACTCTGCTCTGCCATTTTCTTCATTCCTGCCAACGGGTACTCCTCTTCATCCAGTCCCCCTGACTCCCCTTAGTCCCCTTAGCCCCGATAATCCGGCGAATGAGTACATGCCAACTTTCCCGTGAGGGTGCCTTGGTTATATACTAACGGCGACTGTCTTCAGGCTTCAGGCAGTAAGAAACCCTACTTTCATCAGTAGATAAATGCGGGTTGATTTCCGCGGTGATCTCCGGCCATTTTTTGGCTATATCACTCAGAAAAAACTTGGCTAAAAAGCAATGAACCCGATAACTGGGGTGAACCAGATCAAAGAACATCGAGCGCTCACTACTTTCCCCCTGGCAAGTCGTTATTTCTGTGCCTTCGAGTATAGTTTCAAAACCATAATTACCATTGTAGCAAGGCTCACTGTTTTTAGTGACATAATACTGTTCTGAGTTTCGCAAGAGATCACTTAAATAGCTCTCGAGTGGCGGCATAATAATTTTTATTTCTGGATGCCGTTCTTGAATTTTAAAAAGATAAGCACGAAGTTTCCTTCGATGCATATCTGCAAGTTTTCCACAAAGACTCACCAGCTCCAAACCTCCTTTTTGACAAAGAGGGGTCAAACTTATATCCGGAATGGGCAGCAAAAGAAAATTGCGGGCGCCTGCACGATAAAGCTCTTCTACACTTTCATTCACCGCTTGCAAGATTGGAGCCGTAGCCATACGGAAATAATAATCCCTATTACTAAGCATATTTTCCCTCAGTAATTTTTTATAGGGCTCTTCTTCTATCCACCGCAAATAGTCATTACCACCAGACCATAATGAAAATAAAGTGCGGCTGTTCGCCGAAATATTCTGATTGTTTTTGACATAACGTTTTACCATGGTGGACATATCACCAGTAAACGCATGCTTTAACTTGTTCTGCACATACTCCTTCATCGCCTTATAATTTGTATACGAACTAGTGCTGGGGGCAGTAATAACTGAACCGCCATAGGCCAGATTTAGCATGGGTAGTTGGTGGTTAAGAAAACGATCAAGGTGAATACTCCAGGTTGGCCCATTAGAAAAATTCCCAAGCCAATACGGCTTATTGGGGAGAAAACCGTTGGCATTTTGAAAATTTCCAGTATCTGAAAGGCTATCGCCGAAAAGAACCATCCGACTAAATTCTTGCGATTTATCTTCATCAAATTTTTTAAAAGCTGGAACTAAACGTTGAAAAACAAATCTATTAGTAACAAAAATATTCCGCAAATGCCTATTGTGGGGAATTGACAATTGACAAGCCGTGTATAATTCCTCAATGGCATGCTCTGTCCCTAACTGAAAAAAATCACCTTGGCGCTCCCCGTTGAGCGTCTTAAAATCACCGACAAAGCCCCCACTTCTAAAAGTCTGACGAGCCACCACCCAATTAGCATCAAAAAAACCGAGCGAGGTATAGGGATGACCCAAATCGTAATAGGAACAACCTAAATACATTTTATTTTTTATTTCCACCGCTTTGTTATGATCAGCAACTTTATCAAGAAACTCTCGAGTCAAAATACGGGCGCCGTTCCCAACATTCTTGCCCGCACCTTTACCCGTACTCGCCATAGTAGCAAGAGTGGAAATCCCTAGTCTCACCACAAGCTGAAAGGGAGTACCCAAGGGAAGAAGCCCTAATTCCGAGGATCCCTCGCTAGGCGGCGGCACCTGGGAAATATAAGCATTGGCTAATTCCTCAGCTGAAAAAAGCGCTCCCCCTAAGGTTATTTCTGCTTGATCAACCAGCTTTCTCTGACCATCGCGATAGGCAATCTGCATCTGGAGAATTTGGCTGTTTTCACCAACAAATGAACGAGCAAAATCCCCTTGCTTAATAGCTTGACGAAGCGTCAACGCTTCGTGTGCACAGTTCAGCAAAGGTTTTAACTTGATGCCAAGAGACTCCGCCTGTCCTCCAAGGAGGAAGTTTATATCTTCCGCTGAAGAAACTCGGTGGTGTTCCGCAAGGAGTTTATCCAGTTGCCAAAAACGATTTTGCCGCAAAGCACAGATACCCAAACGATTGCGGTAGTTCTCCCCTACTCGGTCAAAAGACACTTTGTAAAAAGCAATATTTCCGCCATATGATGCTAAAAGTTTATCAATTTCCATTCCTTGGTGCAGATTATAAGGATTACTAAAATTATTAAAGAGGGTGATAACTATATCACAGTCTTTACCGCGACACCCAGCCAATACAGGACGCGTGTCCTGAGGATTTGCAGCAAAGCGCTGAGCAAAGATAATTTCTTTATCCTTTGCCGGTGGCGACTCATCTACACAGCCTCCAAGTAGCAAGACGAGCATTCCTCCTAGCCACCATCGTAAGGTAATAAGCCATCGCTGTGTATAAACCATAGAAAATATCACCATTTTGACTGTTTCTAGCACGGTGATTAAGGTTAGCCCGCACGAGATCTATCGACAAATCAGCGAGAATCTTTACCCTGAAGCAGTTTTAAATTGGTTATTTTTGGTGCTTTAGGCAAATGTAAAGAGTTTTCTCAGATATTAAGTCTTGTTAAAATCATAACTTAAAATCAATAGAGTTGGCGTGTTTTTCGGACGTTATAGCCGAGTAAATTCCGCGTTTAAATAGCCCTGGGTCTATTAGCAGCGACACAAAATCGAAGCGGATGCGGAAAATCCCCGCTATTGAACTCGATCATTCTCGTCTTATAGCTTTGGCGATGGCGATGGCGATGGCGATGGCAGAAAATTTCAAAAGCTAGGGAGAAGCCCATAGCTCGGTGCATCGGGGGCGCTCACTCACTGCCTGCTTACTCTTCATTGGTCAGTGGACGGCTCGTCGAAGTCGTTGGCTCAAGCAAAAAAACAGCCTGTTTTTCCCTCAAGGAGGGTCATCTTTTTTCCTCTTAACCAATGCTGTTTTTAGCAAGGGAGGAAGCTTTTTAAAAAAAAC
>JAHFAI010000108.1 GCA_023250635.1 Deltaproteobacteria bacterium
GGAACAGTCTGCTCCTGACTCGCCCAGACTAAAAAAAGATGTTTCTTCACCACACAAAAAAAGAAGCAGAACAATTCCTGCAGCTACCCGCCGAGAAGTACAAAAACGCGCTGATTTTCAGTGTGAATACCGTAGCAGTGAGAACAAGCGTTGTACCCAGAAGACCTTTCTCCATATAGATCATATTACCTCGTTCGCTAAAGATGGTTCCCACGAAAGTGCTAACTTACAAGTGTACTGCCAGGCTCATAATCACTTAAAGGGGGCATTGGAGTTCGGCTTACCGTGGAAGGGCGGGGAGTCTTGAGAAATGGCGAGAGCAAGAACTCGTCGTGCAATTCAGCCCCCGACCTGTGTTTTTTGGGAGAGCTCGTTTTTCGTCCTTCGCTCACCTCTTTGCAAGGGCAGGGGGCTTAGGTGGGGTCAAATTTTATCCGCTTCGAGCGGATGGAATTTGATGCCACCGTAAGCCTCCTGCCATGCTGGGGGTGGCGAGGAGCGAAATCCACAAGGCTGGTGATGGGCTTCTCCCTAGCCTTTGAAATTTTCTGGCAGCGACCGACAGGTTCGAGTTCGATAGCGGGGGTTCCCACATCCGCTTCGATTTTGTATCGCTGCTTAATGCTGCAATGCTTTTGAATTATGAGGCAACTCTACTGATTACCTCCCTTTTTTGGGTTCCCTGTAATTGCTCTTTCAATATCCGAAGTCAAAGTTTCGGGGGTATCCTTAGGGGCGAAGCGCTTAATTGGTTTACCGTTACGGTCGATCAAGAATTTGGTAAAATTCCATTTTATTCCTTCGGTACCAAGTAAGCCCGGCAATTCTTTGCGCAGATAGGTAAAGAGGGGATCGCTGTGTTCCCCGTTTACATCAATTTTGGCAAAGATGGGAAAAGTCGTATGGAATTTTAGCTCACAAAATTTCTGTATCTCACTATCGCTACCGGGTTCTTGCCCACCAAATTGATTGCAGGGAAAACCAAGCACTCGTAGGCCACCTTCGAAATAAGCCTGGTGTAGTTTTTCCAAGCCAGCATACTGTGGGGTATAGCCGCATTCACTGGCAGTATTAACGATCAGCAGTACCTTGCCGCGATAGTCGCCTAAAGATATGCTTTCTCCCTTAGCATTTTTAATGGTGAAATCATAAACTGAACCCATGGCTATGGTCTCCTTGCCATCGTTAGAGAAAAGAGCAAACACGCTCAACATGGCCATCCACCTTAACGCTTTTCCAACGCTGCTCAATGAGGCCCTCTTCATCAATTAAAAATGTAGAACGAAGGATGCCCAAGTAGATTTTACCAAAGTTGGTCTTTTTCTGCCACACCCCATACGCTTCACAGATCTTGCCATCTTCGTCGGCAAGGAGATCAATACTTAATTGGTGCTTATCAGCAAACTGGCGATGGGAAGCACTACTATCTTTGGAAATTCCGAGTACCACGCCATTCTGTTTTTTTATCACCTTAAGGGCTTCGCTAAAGCCAATTGCTTCTTTGGTGCAACCCGGAGTATCGTCCTTGGGGTAAAAATAGAGAATTACTTTGCGACCTTTAAAATCGCTGAGAGCAACGGTTTCGCCATCTTGGTTTTTAAGACGGAATTTGGGGGCTTTTTCCCCTATTGCTGGCATCATAATTTAATCCTTTTTGTGAGATCCTTCGCTGCGCTCAGGATGAGAGGAGCGGAATCCCGTCATTCTGAGCGCAGCGAAGGACCTCACCCTACAATGATCTTTGCCTCAACGCTTCGTACAACAATACCCCCGCAGCTACCGAAACGTTAAGTGAATCTGCTTGCCCCCGCATCGGAAGGAAAATTTGCTGGGTGCATTCCCTCTGCCAGAACTCACTTAAGCCCCAAGCCTCACTGCCCACGAGAATGGTGCTCGCCCGTTTATAGGAGACACTGCTATAGCCAACAGCCTGCTCGCTTAAGCAGGCTGCATAAACCGCTATCTGCTGCTCCTGACAAAGAGCACGATACTCCTCATTACTTGCCACGGCAATTGGCAGGGAAAAAACCGTGCCCAAGCTCGCCCGAATACAATGGGGATGGTACAGATCCGCCGCAGCATCTGTCAACACGACTACCGCTGAGACTCCAGCCCCATCGGCGCTGCGCAACAGAGCCCCCAAATTGCCTGGCTTCTCCACCTGCTCAAGGGCAAGAACCAGCGGGTTTTTTGGCAAAACGAGCTGTTCTAACCTATGGGCACGGGGCGTAAACACCCCGACAATACCATCCGAGTCTTTACGCATTACCAAGGCATTAAAACAGGGGGCACTTAATTCGATCAGTTGCGCGTCGCGATATTTTGCCTGCACCTCTGCTGCTATCTCTGCTCCTAGCTTGCTATACAAGCTAGGACAGAATAAAAATATCTGCAACTGATAGGCGGCCCTAAGGGCCTGAGCTATTTCGCGAGCCCCTTCCACCATAAATGTGTCGGTTTTACGGCGAGCAGCACTATAGCGTAAGCCGGCAAGGGCTTTTAATTGCGAATTAGCCAAACTCGAGATGAGCTTCATCACCTATGCTCCCCCGCAGTAAGGAAATGACAAGCTGCGCCGCTCGGTAAGGGGCGTTGGCTGGGCTGCTCCTCAACCGATAATTCGTAGGCATGCAACTCTTCCCGCGGAAAAAATCCGCTCAGTATATTGGCGAGTACCAGCGGTGTGTAACCGGGGGTGTGAGAAGAAAGCAGCAAGAAGGCAAAGTCTTTGCTGCGAAGCTTGATGAGATCATGGAGCAAAGGGAGTAAGTCCTCTTCGATCTGCCAACGTTCGCCTTTATTGCCCCGACCAAAACTCGGGGGATCGAGAACAATGGCATCGTACTCAGCCCCACGACGAATTTCTTTGGCAACGAATTTTTTAACATCATCCACAAGCCAACGGATCGGCTTACTGTCCAAATGATTGAGCAGGGCGTTATCGCGTGCCCAGGCGACGCTTTTGCGCGAGGCATCGAGATGCACCACCGTGGCCCCCCAGTGAGCAGCAAGCAAGGTAAGCGCCCCCGTATAAGCAAAGAGGTTGAGCACTCGGCAGGGACGATCGGGGCGAGTGCAGGCCTTGATCCCTTGTTCTAGAGCGTTGCCAGCGTGATGCTCCGGAAACATGCCAATATGGCCAAAATCCGTTAGGCGGATCTCCATGGATAGCGGCCCTAGGGAAAGGGGCCAGCTGGGGGGAAGTTTTTTGTTGAGTATCTGCCAGCTGCCCTCACCCTTGGTGGTGCGGGTAAACTTAGCGTCGATGCTTTGCCATTCCTTGGTCGATAAACGGGGCTCCCAAACGGCTTGGGCCGCGGGACGCACAATGCGGTAGGGACCGAGCTGCTCGAGTTTTTCAAAATTTCCCGAATCGCAGAGAGTATAGGAGTGCTTGTTCATAGAGGACTTGACCTGTATAATCATTTTTTCTTATTTTGCCATTATGCCACAGAGTATAGGGACCTATGAAACGAGTAAAACGTGGATGGATGAATTTATGCGTGGCCACCATAATCCGTGAAACCCCGGATTGCCTCACCCTGCTTTTGGTCGACAACGACGAGGGGGGCAGGGTTTTCGACTATACGGCAGGCCAATATTTGACCTTTCGTTTTGATGCTCTCGGCCCTAAGCCACTGGTGCGCTCCTATACCCTATCCAGTTCACCCCTGCAGCAAGATTTTATTGCCATAACCATTAAGAAAACAAGCAATGGGCATATCAGCCACTATCTCACCGAAGAGGTTAAGGTAGGCGATATTTTGCGCGCTCGTGGTCCCATGGGGAAATTTTGCTATTTTCCAGCCAGCGATGCCCCCCATCTGCTGATGGTTGCTGCGGGCAGTGGGGTAACCCCCTTTCTAGCGATTATGCGCGAATATGCTCAGCGCTTGGGAGAAGCGGAATGCCCCCAGCAACTCACCCTCATCAGCGGCTTTCGTCAACGAGAAGATATTATCGGCGCCGAGTTATTCAAAGAGTGGGAACATATTCCGGGCATAAAGATAGTGATTTGCTTAAGCCAAGAGAAAAACCCGGAATTTCATCATGGGCGCATCGAGAGGGATTTTCTGGAGAACGTCTTGCCTAGGGATTTGTCGGGAATAACCTTTATGAGCTGCGGCCCCGAAGGGCTGATGCAAACTACAAAGGCCTTCTTAGAAAAAAAGGGGGTCGCAGCCGAGAGAATTCACACTGAATCATTTGCCTCTTAGTACATTGAGTAGTTAGGCGCTGGCGAAAGCCCGCCAGGCCTAGCTTGAACGACGCGCATACCCTGCTGAACCGCCAGCGCTGCGCGCATCTCTGCGTCCACTACCTGCTCCAGCATAACGAGACTCCCCAGAGAAAGGCTTTTTACCGCGGAATCCACCAAAGCTGCTACTGCGCGGCTTTGCTCCACTTTGAAAACGACCTCCTCCTGAGGAGCGACTACCACCACCCTGGCGTGAAGACTGCAAGCTGCTCATTGCTGCCTGCGGAGACACCCCAATTACTTCGTTACCGTGCACTTTTTTCTTGGCACTCACGTAAGTAAATAACTGACACATAAACTCGACTGCTTCGCTTTTAGATAAATTTTGGAAATTTTCTAAGGTGGCTGGGCAAACTTCTACTTTTTTGATCTCCGCAGTCAAACGATCAGCCAGCAGCTTCTGAGTTGCACTCTTGGTTGGCACCTCCAAGATGGTAAAATTCCTGCGGGGAAACTGACGGAAAAACGGGTGCGCCTGCCATTCCCGATCCGTAGTCAAGGTAATCGCCTTACCTTGACGTCCACCACGTCCAGTCCGGCCGACCCGGTGCACAAAACGATCGGCGTTTTCAGGCAACTGAAAGTTAAAGACGTGACTCATCCCGTCAATATCGAGACCACGAGAAGCGACATCAGTCGCCACTAAGATGGTACCAATACCTCGTTTCAATTCGGAGATAATCCGGTTCCGCTCCGCCTGCGATAAATCACCATGCAAGGCCCGAGCTTTAATCCCAACCTTAATAAGGTGATTGCATAAATCATCAGTATCTTTTTTGGTGCGGCAGAAAATAAGTGCTTTTTCAGGGTTTTCGGCTTCGAGAATACGAACAAGCGCGTCTTGACGCTCTTCGGCTTTCACCACATGGATGATCTGCTCAATCTGTTGATTGGCCATCTCTCCTTGGGGGATCAACTTGACACTCGCCGGATTACGCAAATACCGCTCTGCCAAGGAACGAATGGGGGCAGGCATAGTTGCTGAAAACAACAAAGTTTGGCGTTCACTCGGCAGCTCAGCAAGAATAGCGCGAACATCTTCCAAAAATCCCATCTCGAGAATTTCGTCAGCTTCGTCCATAACTATATAGTGAGGGGCAAAATTCTTAAAACGCTTTGAACGCAAATGATCAAGGAGACGGCCAGGAGTGGCAACGATAATCTTCGCCCCACCATTAACCAGCTCGATCTGACGCTGCATTGCTTGGCCACCAATAACGCTAACGCAGCGGCCTACGGCATCACCCATAAAACGTTGGGCTTCTACAACCACCTGCTGGGCGAGTTCGCGAGTAGGCACCAAGACCAGAACCTCAGCTCCTTTTTGGCTGCTCATTTTCTCGATTGCCGGGAGCAAAAAGGCTGCGGTTTTACCGCTTCCCGTTTGCGACTGGGCAACCAAATCACGACCGGCAAGAATCAAGGGAATGGTATTCGCTTGAATTTCTGTGGGGGCGGTGTAGCCTATCTTTTCCAGAGTGGTGAGGATTGCGGGTTTTAAGCCGAGGTCTTCAAAAGACACAGTTTTCGCACAAGTTTGTTCTAACACAGTAAGATTACTCCAAATAGTCAATCAAAGAGCTTTGGTCTTACCGTGAAGAGTTAAGCACTTTAATCGCGAAATCAAGGACGGGTTCGTGAAGGCGCACTATAGGGGAGCAGGCATTAAAAAGCAAATTTTTCTTTATAGCACTACTTTTCCGGGAGTTTTATATTGCATCGGTAGTTCTATCTATGCACAATAATAAAGGTTTTTTCTCCCTATCCTCGACGGAGTACTCTTTGTGTTTATAATTGCTGGTAAAATCATCGCTTTTCGCTTGTTTAACGTTGGTGAAACCATAGATTTAAATCTGGCTGCGCGCATCCTCGAGAGCCATCACCAGCAGGCGGCCTTTACTATTGGCCCAAAGCACCGTTCTATGTTGATTGTCGAACACCCTTTAAGCTTTACCTTTGATAGCTTTGCGGTGGAAATTCGCGGCAGGTCCTACCAAATTACCCCGACCGCAAAGATTTGGAGCTTCGGTACCCTTTCCCTACAATACGCCCTCCCCCTCGAGGAGACGCACAGTATTCTTGAGCTTAATTACCTCGGTAATTTTCTTGAGACCAGCGAGTCGTTTTCTCAGCAGGCCGTCAATTTTGCCAATACCCTGCTGAAATTGCTTACTCCAGCCATCGAAAAACCCGAGCTCTGGCGTCACTGGGAAGACTACCTGGTCTTCTCGGTACAAAAATTAAAGTTACCTGCAGGGGTCGACCTTAAAACGGCATTTCTCACCAACGAAGTAGCCTCGTTGATCCTTACCGAAGAACCCATGGAATTTGCTCCTAAGGTAGTAGCTCGCCTCGAGCAGTATCTCCACCAATATGGAACTGACGACTTACTCCTCCTCCATTGGAACGGAGCCCTGATCT
>JAHFAI010000045.1 GCA_023250635.1 Deltaproteobacteria bacterium
TTAAAGGCAAGACCATGTTTTTATCGTCTTTTTTCTGTTTTGGTAACAATTTCTCAAACTCCTGCCGCCCTACACTAATTTATTGGGGGGCAAGTGTCTCACTCTTTCTGGCACAGAGGGGTGGCAGAGGACTTGGTTCAGAGCTAGCCACGCTAAACAGTGTTTGCGTGCTGTCAAAATCAACTATTTGTAAGCCCACGGAGGACAACTGCGAGATTTCACCCATGCTCAGTTGACGAAGAAGCGGGGTAAGCGAGGCCATTTGGGTACTATTAAAGGGCAATTGCTGCGAATTAGTGCCTTCCCAAAGGACGAGAGTCGATGGGCGAGCATCCCCAAGGCGGGGATTTTCCTGATCATCAGCATGACTTTTTTTTCGGGTTTGGCAAGAGCCAAGCAAAAGACATAAGCCAGCAAGCAGCATCACCAATAACCTAGGATTCATAAAGATCCTCGCATTTTTTTGACTGCTGAAGTGCTGGGTATTTACTCATAGTTTATCTTTTTTAAAGCTGACTTTTCAACCGTTTTATTGCATATAATAGAATGACGCTCTCGACGAGGGACCCTGTGCTCACGGTTGCAAATCTTACTACAGAATTTCCCACCCGAAACGGCCGAATAAAAGCGGTGGATGGCGTGAGTTTTTCTCTCGCCAAGGGTGAAATTGTCGGCTTGGTGGGGGAGTCGGGATGCGGCAAGAGTGTGACCTCTCTTTCCCTTATGCGCTTGCTGGAGTCGAGTAACGGGGAAATTTCCCCGGCAAGTAAGATTATCTTTAATCAACAAAATCTACTCGAGCTCAGTCCGCGGGCAATGCGCAAAATTCGCGGCAATACCATCAGCATGATTTTTCAAGAGCCGATGAGCAGTCTTAATCCGGTGTTTACCATTGGCAATCAAGTGGCCGAGGTTTTTCGCAGCCATCGTTCCATTTCGGCGCGCCGCGCCTGGGTAGAAGCAGAGCGGATGCTTGATCTCGTGCGTATTCCAAGTGCAGTGCGCCTGATGCGCTGCTACCCACACGAACTTTCGGGTGGGATGCTCCAGCGGGTAATGATCGCTATTGCCCTTGCCTGTGGTCCTGAACTGCTTATCGCTGATGAACCGACCACGGCTCTCGATGTTACCATTCAGGCACAGATTCTTGCGCTGCTCCAGGAGTTACAACGGGAAATGGGAATGGCTATTTTGCTGGTTACCCATGATTTGGGAGTGGTTGCCGAGACTTGTTCGCGGGTATTGGTCATGTACGCTGGCCGCATAATCGAAGAAGCATCTACCTACGACTTGTTTAATCATCCTCGTCACCCTTATACCCAAGGCTTGCTTAATTCCATTCCCCGTTTAGGGAGGCGCCAAGAGCGACTTTCGTGTATCGAAGGACGGGTTCCTTCACTGCTGGATTTGCCCGTAGGCTGTCGATTTTACGAACGCTGCGCCGAACGGCAGGAGCGTTGCCGCACGGCCTATCCTCCTGAGCGACGAGAGGCAGTGAATACAATGCTTGCTTGTTGGCTTTACCCAAAGGTCTAGGCGGCATGGGCACGCACCAAACGATAATAGGCCTCCTGCAGATCAGCAAGTCCTTGCATAGTTACCATGATATCTTGAGCAGTCGTGCTAAAAGAGTTTTCCACCTTAATAAGACATTGACTTGCGGAAGGAAGGAGTCCCACGAGTCCTAAACTACCTGAGGCTGCCAGAGATGCTGCGGTGATCCCTCCCACGGCAGAAATAGTCAACAAGGTGGCAATACCTGCAGTAGTACCAGGGCCAAAATGATTGGTGTTATTTCGATTTGCTTCGATGGAATCGAGAAGCTCCCGCGGAGAACGGGGAATTAGACCACGCGGGTAAAAAGAATCATCTTGAATAAGCCTTCGCAAGCTTTTAGTTACCACATCAGCGCAATTATTTAAATCTCCACCACCAGATCGTGAATAGACCTTGGAGTAGCTTGTTGTTCGTGCTTCAAGCCGACCTGCGGCATCCCAATAAGCCTGAACCTGGGATTTGAAAGCAAGATATTGCAAAGAATCAACCTCGGGACGAACCTGGCTTGTCTGCGCGCTTTTAAGCCAAAGATTCTGGAGGATTTCCCTTCGCAATGCTTGGTTGTTTACCCCCCGGGTAAGCTGCGAAGTAATTTCTATGGAGGGAGGGATATCTGCGAGTTTCTTAATTGCCGAAACCATCTCCTGCTGTTGAGCAATCAACAGATTCTTAGCCTCTAAAGATAGCGGAGTAATTTTCTTTTTTAGATCATAAATTTCTGTTGCTATGATGATATTTTCGTTCATTTTGGCAATAAGAAACTCAAGTCGAGCATTATCGAGCTGGTCATGTAATACCCGAGGAAGGTTCCGAGGAATTACCCTAGCGTTTGCGTCTAATTCGGTTAGCAGAGAATCTCCGGGATTTCTAACGGTTTCTTCCAAATATTTCCTAAGAAGATCTGTCTGGCCCTCTGAGAGAGAAAAACGGGCTTTAATCGCCGTCAAAATGCTTGAACGAGCTAGATAGAGACGTTGAAGAGCGGTGTCATGAAAAGAGAATAATTGCGCGGAATACCAGACCATAAATTGATCGAATGTATATCCCGAAATTTCGAAGCTAAATTCTTTTTTATCATGATCGCGATTATATGCCAATTCGTCTAATTCTAGCTTGTCCTGGGCTGGATAGCTAACATAAAAGATATTTTTTCCTGATTCATCGCGAAATGCCAAAGCGGCATGGCCTTTGCTTCGAGAATTGACAAAATTCTCGACACCTACCGCGAATCTGCTCATAAAATTTTCTTTAGCAGTGATTTTGGCTGGATAAAAATTTATCACGGTCACCGTTATTTTTCTCTCACCGGTTAAACCTAAACTTTCTGAATTTTGATTGGTTGGCCCTAGAGATTGAGCGCTGAACGGCAAGAACCACTGCCGTAGTGACTCATTAAAAGCAAGGGGACCTTGTTTTAAGAGCTCTCTAATTCCCTGGTACAAAGAACTACTGACGCTGGAGGGGCTCTCACAGCGCTGGGCACCTTGATAGAATTTCTCTAGTTGCGAGTATAATTCCACCCCTGCTTGATCAAGCTGGGAGGCTAAGGAAGCGTGAAATTCTCTTCCGTTTGAGGTAAGCGCTTGCTGGAAAGATGCTTGGGTTGCTAATGAACTTTCTATTGCCTGTGGTTGCGGAGGAGACTGTTCCTGGACGGCGCTGGTTTTGCAGGACAAAATCTGCAGGATCCCCACGAGCAGAAAGCAAATAATTTTCATACTTATCCCTTTGTTACTCTCTAAATCGGACCATCTCCGTAAAAGAGATTGAGCTGTTGGGCCTGAATTTCTCCTGCCGTTTCTAAAATAAAGGCCAGGGATTTTTGGTAATCGGTGAGAGCACGAGAAATGCAAGCTTCATCGCCGGTCAATCCTAAAGAAGCTGCCGTTACTACGCCAGTTGCCACTAAGGGCCCAAAGGTCAAAAATCCCATGGTTATACCAATGGTCGCATGGGAAACTGAGGAGAATCGTGATTTTTCCGTACCCATACCCAAATCTCCCCTGGATTCCTGCTTATGTGCCACAACAGCGGACTCCTGACGAGCCTTGGCAATTAGCCCATCTTCCGCTTTTTGGCGGGCAGCCTCCTCCTCAACCTGAGCTAGATGTTTTTCTGCTTGGCTCACCACTAAGGCCGGCGTATCAAGAGCGCCAATAAAACGATGACTATACCGTTCTTTTCCTGGAATATTGTATATATCAGCCAGAACATTGAGTGACCTATTGGAACAATTCCAATTCACTGAATTATAGTCTTTTATTTCTTTTTTATATAAGGCGCTGAGCGCTTGATATTGCCTGAGCAACGAGGATAATTGCGCAAACGTGGAGGAAGTATCGGTAAGCATTGCTCTTCCTTTCTCAACCGACAGGAAAAAGTCAAGGGCCTCAGGAGATTGAAAACTCGGTGTAGTTATTCCTAGCCGCCCCACTTCCGCTTTTACTTTTTCAAAACTGGCTAATTTTTTTTCTTTCGTTTCTTCATGTCCCTCCTCATCCCAAAACCCTACAGATAAGCGAAATGATTCATTTACTCTTTTGGCTTCTGCGGAAGTGATTGGCGGCAGAGTAATTATGCGAAGATTTTCTTGAGAAAACTTTTGCATATCTGTCCGCAAAGAGTTGCGGTAGGGAGCAGAAAAATAAGATGCATTTTCCATATCCCACAGGTCATAAGGATTTTCAGCACCTAAAAGAATCGAGGTATGATGCCGACTTACCTTTTGTTTCAAGCTTCCCCAGAGACTCGTATCTGAACGTTGCTCCCAGACGAGTAAGGTAACCGGGACCAAGGCACTTTCTGCGGCGGTTAACCCTAAGGAGCTTGGTGGACGATGCCAATAACGAGGGTTGGCGCTTTGGGCAAAATTTGTCGCATAGAGCAACGGGGAGGGGGGAAGAACAGGAAGACTCGCGAGAGAAGTATCACCCCCACAACTCGCCAGCGCTGTCCTAAACTGACGCTGAGCAGTAACCAAATTTAAACCTTGGGAAACCATTTCTCTAGTTAACATATGATCGTTCGAGACGAGCGCAAGAGTGGCGGGATCTAAATTTTCTTGGGTGAGAGTCAGCTTCTGAAAGGGAACGCAATCTTGACTGCCTTCTGGAAGAGTATCAGGGCACCAGGCCATAGTGAGCTGATAAGACCCGGGAGTAAGCCACGCTAATGATAAGGTCTTCGCCGTTACATATTCAGCAATTTTCCCCTTACAGGGGCCGGTAAGCGGACAAAGAGTAACTCGAGCTAACTTTCCGCGAGGTAAGACTGTTTCGCTAAAAACCAAGGAAAAAACCTCTTGGTCATTTTTTCCCGTTGCCGTACTTGCTAAACTAAAGCTTCCTAAGTTTGGGGTGTGCAAATTTCCGTCGGATACGTTTTCGCCTTGGAATTTTCCTCCTGAACTTTGACATGCCCCTAAGAGGGAAAACAAATACAGCAGTACGATTCGTGCCAAAAGTTTTGCTCGCATATTCAGCTTTTCTCCCACAGCACCAATGCAGAAGCTAATTGACGCTGATACTCAGCATACAAAAGCTCCGTCACTGGGGTAGTTATGCTCGTAAAGAGCGTTTTTGACTGCTTTTTGAGGCAGGAAAAATATTTTTCCTGGGAGAGATCCGCAGAACTATCTAGGCGCAACATCATTTTTAAGGGAAGCGTTTTCTTGAATGCTGGATAGGCTATTTTTCCGGCTGAAACCACATATTTTATTGCTTCATCCGAGAGTTTTCCCGGGGTTAAAATTCCACCAATATAGCGTTTATCGACAAACCTTGCCGCATCAGGATAGAGTTCTTTCATTACTCTCGCTGAAGCACATGCACAGTTGTTGGTCAAAACATCGTATTTTTTGAGATCGAGAAAATTTCCTTCTGAACCACGATCAGAGTTAGTTTCATAAAACCATACTTCAAATGAGTTGAATTTTTCTTCTTTAATTTCTGGCAATTCGACTGCTTCATAGTGGTTAAAGGTAAACAAATCGTCATTTAGAGCACTACCCATACCAAAAGAAACATAGTAGGTTGAACCAGGATAAATCAAAAAGATTCCCGCTGGGGTTGCGAAGGCAAATTCTTTAAATTCAGTTTGCAGTGTTTTTCCCGAGTTGTCGTGAATGCGGTAATTCCCCTGTTCATCAATTGTATATGAGTCTTTAGCAACAAAATCAGCTACTAAAACCGCTGAATGACCCGTTTGATTGAGAAAAAATCTACTGCCTTTAGGAAATACGGTCTTGGAATCACCCGGGTAAAAAGTGAAAAGCACTGCCTTTTTTTTGACAATCTCGGCAAGCGAGTCCCCGCCAACTAAGGAAAAATTCGGACTCTCTCGCGCAGGATCCGCCAGCGCCAGCACCTGCTCGTCCGTATTATTGTTTTGCAGCAAACTCCGTAGTAATAACGTAGGATTACTAATGGTTTTTTCAAGAATTGTTGCAAAGTTATTAATTTTAGCTGCATGTTCGTCTCTAAGACTGGGGTCAAGCAAGCCTAAACAAACGGAGGCCTCATGCAAAAAGCTGGGCGCTACTTGGGCAAGGGCCGCAAACGCCGCACTTGCCTGTTGTCCACCCTGAGTATACAGTTGGGCCACATTAAACGCCACCTCAGAAGTATAGGCGTGCTGCTCATAGGTGAGGGTTTCTTGCCAAGGCAGGCAAGGATTATCCCTTGTGCTGCTTGGATTCATCTGACAACGTCGTAACCTTACCGCATAGATAGCCGGGAGCAGACCTGCGATGGTAAAGTTTTCCTCAAAAATTTTAAACTCGCGACATTCATTCGCCACATCCACTCGGCAAAATTGTGCTTCACTATAGAACAAAGACTCTGCAGGAGAGTTTATCCTGGGTAACGAGCTGCCAAAGCCAGTGGTCAATAATAGGCTCGCTTGGTTCAAGCTTTCCCTCGGGAGGAGGGGGGCTTCATCATCTCGAGAAATATTTCGAGTCTTACACTGCAGCAGAAACCATTGACAACAGACCAGCAGAAGCACCCTTGACAGGTCTTGAGTCATTATCCTCATCACGCTCCTTTTAGGCCCTGGCGCTTCAGCACTGCAGTAGCGCAGGCTCTTTCACGAGAATTTTAACGAGTGCTTTAAATAGGCGCTGGCGCGAAAGCGCCAGCGCCGTGTCCTGACGAACGCAGTGAGGAAGGATCTTTCACATAACATCCGGATATCACGTGACAGATCCTTCGCCTTCGGCTCAGGACACGGCGCTGGCGCTTTCGCGCCACGGCCTAACTATACTAAAAATTGCACATTTATACGAGGGCGAGCTGGAATTTTCTGCTTAACGTTCGCAGAGGGGAGCTCCCGTTTGCGGCACTACGCTGCGCTCCTGCTCAAGTTTTGTGGCAATTTCCGCTCTTTTATCTGCATCTACCTGGACCCCAAGCAAGCTGGCTACGGCGTCAATTCTTAGGCCAAGATCACCTACCTTCTCTTCCACATGACGCTTAAGGGCGTTAACAATAATAAAAACCATTGCATATTGGGGTTCTTCGGCAAGCTCATCTTCAATTTCAGTCCGTGTTTTGCCAAAAAGAGCAACAAACTGATCTTCTTTCTGCGCCTTTATCTCTCTCCTCAGCGGAAGACTCGCTGCTACTGTGGAACTCCCTAGCATCTCCGCTGCTGGGGCGGCAAGCGCTGCCTCTGACGAAGAAGGGCCAATTTCCACCTCTGCTTCAATGGCCAGCAATTCTTTACCACCGGTAAAACGTTTAAACTGCTCGCCAATATCAAATGCATCATACTCAGGGAAAAACGCCAGACCTAGATTTTCTCCATATCTCACGTAAGCCTCAACTACCGTCTCGAGAGTCCGTACCCCCGAAAAATAGCGGGAATTAAACTCGGCAATTTCTCTTATCTTAGCTTTAAAAGCTTCGTCCTCCAAAGCTTGTGGATCTCTTAACACCTTTTTAGCATGAGCCAGCGCAATGGTGGTCATACAGGTTTTTTCAAGGCGAGAGAATTTAATTGTTGGCACCCTAGTGGCCAAGGCTTCGCGTCGCTGCGGCAGCTCACGATTACCGGTAAGGATAAAGATAAAATCCTCAACCAGATTAACTTTAACCCCCAACAGTTCTTTAAACACTGCTTCCAGTTTGCTGGTATCAAAAAATTCCAGCATCTGATTAGCAAGATATTCATTCTTACTGCTGACCAACAAGTTGCCCGCCTCGTCAAAGAGAACGATGGCTGGAGTTCTGCCCTTTGCCTGAGCAAAAGACCGTGCCATATAACTAGCCCGAACCGTATCATAGCTAGTAGATTTTTGGTGCTCGTAAAAAAAACTGTCCTCTTGGCTAGAGCTACGATCACTGGCAACATCTTTGGCAAAAGAAACCAAGATTAACGGTAGATCGAAACATTCCGCCAGTAATTTAGCCGTACGGGTTTTACCGGTTCCTGGATCACCCTGGAAATAATAAACGGTCTTCGAATTTTGAGCTGAACAACCATATATTTTTTTAGCAATATCATTGAGGAGCTTTTTGATTTCTGGTTGGGTATTAGCAAAGAGCGTTGCCGCTTTCTCTTGAGCACCAGCAAGCAGCTCCGCTTTGTGCTCGCCCCTAAGCGGGGGACGCGGAATTGCTAGGTTTAAGACAACCTCGATTACTTCGAGAATCTCATCTATTTTTTTTAAGGTTTTAAGATCGGAAGAACTGTGCTGATCCTCCACTGTTTCTCGGTAGTGCTGCCAGCAGCTTGCCAAAAAATAACGCAAGCTCTTTTGGGATTCATCTGGGTAGCGATGAATCTCGCGATTGATCTTGGCTTCACAGAGAGCGATTTTAGTTTTGCATTTTTGGCGCTCACCATCACGAAGCAGATCGTTTATCCCGCAGCAATGGTAGCCTTTCTCCATTGACCAAACACAGATTTTACGGAGCTTATCACCCATCAAGCTGGAAAGCATAAAAGGATTAACTAAAGTAGCACCTAAGGCTGAAGCAATTACCGTCACTGAGCTCAGCAAGCTCCCTTGTCCATCCACAGGACACTGACCATTTGCCGAACCATCGTCACCATGACTCGTTCCATAGTAATCCCAGGCTACTAAGACCCCGCCTAGGACAACCGCCGTAGCCGCTGAAACAAGGTGTTTTTTGCGAGTCAGCTGGTCGTGAGAGCAGCGTAGCGAGGGGGGAGCTACCGCATCCCTTGAGATATCGACAACGAACTCTTCTGCAAATGCCTCTCCATAATAACAAGCGGCGAAGAGGCTGGGGCTCGAAATAGCTTCTAGGAATAAAAACAAGAGAATACAACGAGAGGCGTTCATGGAGAGTTCCTGATGTAAAGTAGGATTAAGAATCTCCCGCGATATAGCATGAAAAATATTTTCTTTTCACTTAAATTTTTGCTCTCAAGAGGGCTTCGCTAAGTGCGGACCATTGCTGCCAATTCCCTGACCCACTGGGGATGGTCGTTAAGACAGGCGAGGGGCGTAAACGTCGTCCCCGGATAAGCTAGCCATTGCTCGCGCAAACGAATAGCAATCTCCTCGAGGGTTTCAAGACAATCGCTCACAAAAGAAGGACTAACCACTGCTAGATTTCTGATCCCACGTTGATATAACTCAGGCAGATACTCATCGGTAAACGGCTCAATCCACGGGGTGCGCCCCAGTCGCGATTGAAAGCTAACTCCGTAGGCAGAAGGCGCCAGTCCCAAAGCGGCAGCCAGTAAACGAGTACTCGCATAACACTGGTAGCGATAGCATTGTGCCGCAACCTCCGGGGCCTCAAGGGGACAGGGGGCCGGTGAGCAACTCGTCGTAACAAACGTACAAGCGCTTTTATGCAAATGACGCTTCGGTAAACCATGGTAACTAAAAAGGAGAAAATCCCAAGCATTTACCTCGCGTGCCGCTGCGATCAGCTTGCACCAGGCGCGAATAAAACCTGGATGCTGATAAAACGCCGGGATAACTGCGAGCTCAGGAACATGCCACGATTTACCAGCTGCAGCATAAACTTCGGCTAAGGCAGTCCCCGTGGAGGAGGCTGCATAATGAGGATAAAGAAGTACAACCTTAAGAAAATCACAGGCGGCGAGCTCCGCAAGCTGCATGCTGATTGACGGTTTGCCGTAGCGCATTGCCAGACGAACCATATACCCAGAACCAAGCTGCTCCTGAAGAGCACGGGCTAGTTTGTTGCTATGCACTGCTAAGGGGGAACCTTCTGCCGTGTATATTTGTTGGTATGCCGCTCTAATCCTGCGGGGACGGAAAGGCAAGATCGCAAAAACAATAAGCAAAAAACGCGGTAACCGCGGGAGATCGATTACCCGTTTATCGCGAAGAAACTCGAATAAATAGCGACGAATAGCCGAAGTACTGGCTTGGGCGGGGGTCCCTAAATTAATCAGTAATACGCCGATCTTCCTCATCCGCTCCACTCCCCCTCAAAACTTTTTTCATCAGGCCCTTTGCTGGTTTGTAACATGTCGTTGATTATTCTCAATTCCTAATTGGAAAAAAAATCTAAGTTAAGTAGACTTGTTGCTTAAGCATCAGCGTTTGAACTTCACCCCAAATACTTAGGCGGAGAAAAATCTATGAAAAATAACGACGAACTATTTGGGCATCCCACAGGACTTTTTGTCCTCTTTTTTACCGAACTTTGGGAACGTTTTAGCTACTATGGTATGCGCGCTATTTTGGTCTTTTATATGATCACCAATGTGGGTTCTACAAACCCCGGCTTTGGTTGGAGTGAAGCCTTTGCCCTCAGCATTTACGGCTGGTACACCATGGCCGTCTATCTCTCCTCAATTCCTGGTGGGTATTTGGCCGATCGACACTGGGGACAGAAAAAAGCAGTGCTTATTGGTGGCCTGTTGCTCTGTGCTGGTCACGGTATTTTAGCGGTAAACACCCAGTGGGCCTTTTTCCTCGGTCTCACCTTGATCGTTGCGGGAGTGGGCCTGCTCAAACCCAATATTTCAACCATGGTGGGTGGTCTCTACCAACGGGGTGATGCACGCCGGGATGCGGGTTTCTTTATTTTTTATATCGGCATCAATATGGGGGCCTTTCTGGCCTCGCTCATCGTCGGCTATATCGGAGAAACCAAGGGCTGGCATTATGGTTTTGGCCTCGCTGGTCTCGGCATGTTAATCGGCCAGCTGGTGTATTTGGGGGGGCAAAAATACCTGGTCGGTATTGGTGACTTCACTCCTGTTGTCCGCGATGTCAAAACTCAGCATGTGCAGAAACTCAGCAAAATTGAACGGGATCGAGTGTTTGTACTCTGGCTTTCCTTCTTGATCAACATCGCCTTCTGGGCTGCTTTTGAGCAGGCGGGTGGCTTGATGAGCATCTATACCCTGCAAAAAATTGATCGTCATGTATTCGGCTACGAAATTCCTGCCAGCCTTTTTCAAGCAGCAAATCCTCTCTTTATTATGATGTTTGGGGTTTTGGTGGGCAATTTTTGGATGGGCCGTCAGCTCCAGAAAAAGGAATCCTCTTCTCTCTTTAAGATGGGCATTGGTACCATTATTATGGGATCGGGCTTTTTATTGATGGCGGGCGCCTCCCTCGAAACCGCCAGCGCAGCGACGAACAAGGCCAGTCTCTACTGGCTGCTGGGCGCTTATTTGTTGAACACCATCGGTGAACTCTGTCTTTCTCCAGTAGCGCTTTCTTTTGTTACCAAACTAGCTCCGGCAAAATACGCTTCGATGATGATGGGCCTATTTTTTGCAACTTCCGGGCTGGGCAACAAAGTTGCGGGTTTTATCGGTGGGCTGGCTCAGGATGCGGGGGAACTCAAGATTTTTTTCGGGATTTTTATCTTCTCCGTAGCTTTTGGCTTGCTGATTTTAGTCTTCTTGAAAAAGCTAAAAGCCCTGACTCATGGTGCAGAGTCTGGCGATGTTTAGTATAAAACCCCGCGTTGCCGTTCAAAATCTTTAACAAGCCAACTCGTAAAAGCATGCTCTATCGCCAAGAACTCCGCCTGATAGTAAACCAGCACGGGTCCGTCCGCTCGCGGACTGCCATCAGCAGCATAGGGGCTTACGGCGTTTCCGTCCCGATCTAACTCAAGCATTTGATCGTCATGGGGGTGACTGGTTACTCCTGAGACCGCATCTACCACGGATTTTCGTCGATAGAGCGCATCATAAAACGTGCGGTAAACCTTAAAAAGCTCGGGATTATACCAGTTCCAGCCCTCCGCGAAAAGGCCCTTAAAAATTCTCTGGGCAATTTCCGGAGCCCGAGCAATGCGTCGCTTGATGGCATCATCACCAGTGCCAAGGATGGGTTCATCAGCAGCAATTAATTGGCGCAGCTCAGATCCTTCTAAATGCCAGGAGAGGGCTTTACTTAATTCGCCCGTAACCCGGGTCTGGCAATTCACCTGGGTTAAACCTGGGTCTATATCTGCGGCTTCAACCAGGGCATGAATGAGCGTGCGACGATAATCGTCGGCTTTACCCGAGGGATCTTCGTGAGCATCGAGGTTCTTCATCACTAGCCAGGCCCGTCCTAAAACTTCATCACCCATGATTGAGCCAACTCTTGGGTCACCATAGATCATGGTCGCACCCAAATAGGGTTCATGGACACCTTGAACAGCACCTGTTCGTGGTTCTAGGCCGAGAATCTGTTTTACTAAAGCATTTATTTGAGTAGCTGTGTAATTTTTACCGTCAATTTTTATACTGCCAGTGGTTTTTGTGAACTCGTCAAGATACCTAATAAAGTCCGCAACTTCGTCAGTGCTGGGAAAATTAGCGATGACCTCAGCGCTATTATAGCGAGTGAAGGAAAAGCCATTTTTTTGGCCCTTATAGCCCAGTGTGTCTGATCTTTTTTTGAGGAGAACAAAATCTCTGCGGTAGACGCTTTCGTAGAGATGCACATTTACCGACATCAAGGCATGTGCGTTTCCAACTCCCATAAATCGATCATGGGGATTAAGTGGGGGGAGCATTTGGTCCATTTTGGTCTCGCCAAGCGCTCGCTTAAAATCAGGGTGAGATGTTTGGACAGCTGAAATCATTGCGATTTTTCGTTCTGAAGTAAGAAATTCTCTGCTTATAAATGCAGAAGCAAAATCTCTCGGTTCGAAAGTCAGACCAGAACCCTGATGATATTTCCAGAATATTTTAAACTCTTCTTTTCTCTCGTCATCGAGAAAAGTAGTAATAAATGATTTGCTTTTCACTGCCTCAGCAAAATTCCAACCAAGCCCATCTGCATAAGCACTAAAATCATCGAGAACAGGAATAAGCGGAATTGCATCACCTGCGTCTTTCAGCGGCAGCAATAATAATTGCTCTATTTTCTGCCTGTCTCTTGCGTGCGGATAGGTCAAATAGATATCTATATAGCCAGGATATAACTCAGCTCTATATTCAGAGGGATAGTTCAGCAAAGAGCGCTGCATCCACTCGACAAATCTCTTTCTTTCTTCTGCCTCAGGAAAACGTTCGTAAACCCTAAGACAAGCGCTTAGTTTTTTCTCGGCAGATAGTATAGGGGAAGAATCTCCCACAGAGTCTATCGTTGGTTCCCAAACAAAAAACTCTTTAAACTCTTTAAAATCGAGAGCTTTTTTTGAAGAGACTACAAATTGAGCAATGTTTTTACATATACGTATTTCTGCCCTATTGAGGTCTTTTTTACTACTTATCATTCTCTTACCTTCAAATTTCACGTCTTTGTAATATTGTTCTACATATTTTATAAAGTCAGCGGTATCTATAAAGATAGAGACAATTTCCTCCTCGCGTGCCCCAAATTTTCTGTACAAGGCACTCATCAGGGGGATATCTTGAGAAAAAGCTTCCCTTATGCTATCAAAAGAATCTGCTTTTTTTTCGCTAAAGCTCTTAAGAAAACCGGCGAACGCTTCTCTACTACTCTTTTCTTCAGGAAAAGCGGCTAACATTGCAAAATACAGCTCAACTTCCTGAGGACTTTTTGGCAAGGCTGATTCCGAGAAATCCATCATATCTCGACTCTTTTTTGGTATCTGTAGACAGCGCTCGAAAAACTCTGGCGGCGTAAAATGATAACGTCTGAAGGCATCTATCTGGGCTGGTGTGTTCTTAATGCCATGATCACCATCTTTGAACAAAAGAAACTGTAGTATCTTATTAGCCCTAGGATCGTTCCTGTCAACACTGAAAGGAGGTTGAAACGCCAAAAAATCGGCCCATTTTAGGGAGGAGTAATCTCCAAAAATATTCCTTAAAAAGGCTTCTTTATCGAGAAAAACTCGCCCACTAGAATTATCCATAATATTCCAATAGAACTGTTCTCTCATGTCTAGAACATCTCTCTCTGGCCAACGTTTTTTTGCAGCAATATAATCGCGAATACCGCCTTCCATAGCTTGTGCTAGCTCCGGATGTAAAGCGAGTATTCGCGATTCTCTTAGGTAGGTACTGAGTCGTTCTTCAATGCCTGGAGTAGTTGCGGATGCCATCACCAGCCTTTTAAGACGAGATGCTGTACGAGCAATAATGTCCTTATCCTGAACTTCTTTATCAAGCACTCCGTCATCATGGTCTGCAGTTTTTTCTGCCTGTTGCTCGGAGTGCTTAGCGCGCAAAGTCGTCAAGGTCTCTTGCTGGACGGCGGTGAGGGGCGAGGCTGTGGCGGAGCGCTCATAAAAACGCAGGGCCTGACGTTCAATAGCAGCGAAGGTTTTTTCATCTTTTCCCGAGGTGGTGGCAAGGGCTGCAAGTCGGTCCAGAACATCAGCCCAGGCGGTAGCGCTTGCTGCAGACTCAGTCGCTTGTATCAGCTGACGATAGTGTTCCGGGTCAAGGGTGATCTGCGCTGGCTCATCCCCATCAAACACGAGCTGGATATCTCGCGGATGCAGCTCTTCTGCTTGCTGATGGGGAGGAGTTCCTTCATGCTCGGCTAAGTCTCTCCCTATAATTTCGGCGTCTTGCTCCCCCCCACCAAGGGGTATTTTTCCATTGCCCATCCCGCCACGGGTTAAAGATAAGCTTGGGGAGCTTCCTGCGGCCTGTTCGGCAATATAGTGACGAAATGCGCCAGCGCTCTCTTGATTAGCCGCAGTAAGCGTCCCTTCCCCACAATAGCGTAGGTTTGGTAGATCGCTCATCGCTTCGAGATTATGGCGAGTAACCAAGATACTGCGCTGCAGGCGAGGAATTGGCGCTAGGGCAATGAGATAGCACGCCGGTGGGGGTGGCGCAGCAGCAGAGCCCACCACGGTGTAAAGGCGATCATGCACATCGAAATCGACGATAGCGAAGCCTTGGTTTTGCCAGTGGAGGGCCTCCACCGCTGTCAGCAGGGAGAGAACCGATGGTCGGTAGTGGCTGGGAAGAGGGTTAAGGGTAAGCGCTTCGCTTTGCCCATCAAGCTGGAGAATCAGCCCCGAGGACGGAGCTGCCGTTCCTGAACTGGGGGGAACGAAGTCAGGCCCTTTCGTCGTTTTACAGCTCGCAAGCGCGATACAGAGAGCAAAAAGCCAGAAAATTGCTTGTAACGGATGAAACATCATACCTTCCTCTTTTGTTTATCGCAGAAGGGGTGGGTGAGCGTGACCATGGAGGTCCTTCGCTGCGCTCAGGATGACGGGGGGCTGCGTTGGCACAATGTTTCGTCATCCTGAGCGCAGCTTCGTCATCCTGAGCGCAGCTTCGTCATCCTGAGCGCAGCCTCGTCATCCTGAGCGCAGCGAAGGACCTCCCAAGCGTTCGCTTAGTGGCACTCAAATAAAGCAGGAGTAAGCACCAGTGCAAACGCCTCTAGACTGCCCTGATCACGACGGGCCCGATCGCTGACCCGCAACTGCCAGAGGCCGGCGCCCACTTTCCCCGCAAATTGCCCGCTCAAATCTTTTTCATAGACCACATTACGTCCACGCCCCGACCCCTTATAAATCTCCATCCTGCTACCATCAGGAGCCACCAGTTCGACGCTGAGATCACCAAGGTAACTATGGTTGATCGCAAACTTGACCGTGGCTTTATCAATACGCGGACTATTCGCCCATTGCCCACCATCGACGCTTACCGAGCTGCTCGTGGTACTATTATCATTGATGGCCTGGGGCAGGTCCCCCGCAGCAAAGTTTTCTCCCGTACCGATATTCTTGCCCAGGGTAAAGGTATGTTTCTTGACCAGCTGACGACTGCCAGAGCTAAGATTAAGACTCGAAGTAAAAGTACTCCCACAGGGAGCAGAGGCATCGACGCTGAACTCTACCGCCTGCGTACTCAACCGTGATTCTTTGCCGGGAATGCTTGGCCAGGCAATGGCACCTTGGGTAACCGTTACCTTGCTGTCCGCATCAACGGTAAAGACACCCTGGAGGTTTTCTAAGGGCAGATTGGTATTATTGCTGGCCTGCACCGTTACCGCCACCTGTTCACCGGGATCAATCGCCCCATCACCACGGCTGTCGCTGATTTGATAAGCATCCACATTGGCAAGGGTGCAGTTCTCATCTTTGCTTGCTAAACCGTGTTGGGCAAACACCTGATTGATAGTGCACATATTAGGTGTGCCGTTGGCAAGATTACCGTCGTTATCATCAATCACCAGCAACGCATCATATACCTCGAGATAGGTGTTAGCGGTGAAAATCATTTTAAAAGCATAATTACCGAGAATTTCTCCTGCCTGCTCCTCACCGTAGCTTTCACGCAGCGCCTTAAAGAGATCCCAAAACGTCGAGGCAATAATCAAGCCCTCAGCATGGACCTCGCCCTTATCATCGGGATACTTCTTGTCAGGCTCAAGATCGCGCACTGGTGAACGGTCCGCCACGCGAAAGCCAATCCCCAATAAATTCGAGTGCGTCATCACCAAGGAAACGATATCTCCGTATCCTTCCGAGAAGGCTCCGTCATTGATGCCACCAGTTCTATCGTCGAGGCCATGGCCCCACTCATGATAGACCACATCCGCTATGGTGCCGGTATTCGCGCAGCGTTCATCGCCAGAATACAGGTTGATGGTTGAACCATCCCAGTGGGCATTACAGGTGCGGGTAAGATTGACGTTTGCTTGCAGGGTCTCATCAAGCCAGGGGGTCGAAACGTATTTTTTTGCTCGACGATTAATCGCATCCACATGGTAGTAGACCATCCACTGGGCAATGTTCTTATCAAGCCAGGGAGACTCAGTGCCTTCTTTTTTGGCATCCACAACCCACAGGTTAGCTTCTTTGATCGCTGGTTTATCGATGCGATTACCGCTGACCGGCGAAATCGCCACGAATTTGCCGTCAAGTCCTTGCAAATGAGGATTCGCCAAGAGGCTGAGAGCGAATTCGTGCCGATTGGGGGTATATACCGGGCCCTGATCAGTCGTTACCTTAAGATTGGCAATAGCCAAATGCTCTAAGGGCTGCTCGTACCAACGCGGGTGAACATCGGCACGCACGCTGACGTTTACGCTTTCCCTATCATCGCTGCCCTCCAGGTGATAGCTCGTATCGTGAATTTCAAAAAGTTTAGCAGAAACCGTGGCGATTTGGGCGTTAAAGGAACCCAGGTGGGTGCTCACCGTAAAATTTTGCACCTTTGTCAGTTTATAGTTCTTCGCCTCCCCATCGAGACTTACCCGATACATCAGGGCGCCTGCTGCCACCCGATGCGTCCCGGTCAAACTGCGTACTTTGTCCGCGAGTCCGCTCTGCTCGCTGGTTTCTTCACCAAGCCTCGCTTCGCTAAAAGCGTAGTTCGCAATTTGAACCAGCTGGCCGCGTTTAAAACGAAAATTCACGTGGGCATCAGCCACCTGAATCCCCTGACGAAATACCGAGAATTGAATAAATTGTACATCCCGATCAAGGAGCGTCGCTGCCGGCAACAATTTAATCTCGCTGGGCTTGAGCCCAAACAAGGCTGGATTGTTGCTGAGATAAGTCTCTGCAAGGTGCACGTAAGTTGCTAAGGGAGCCGTGCTCGGGATTCTTGCGACGGGAAAGATGCCGCTTATCAGGCGGGGAGCATCACTGACTGGATCGCGCCAGATACGCAGAGCTGCTGGGCTTTTGTTAAACGAATGCGGAGCGGAGGGAGGAGCATAGAGATCTGGACGCAGAACCCGCTGTTTGATTTCGAGGGGCATGCCGTTTTTGCCGCGGCTCGTATAGGTGGGGGCAATTAAGCCGAAAGCATCGATGCTCGGCAATCCCACCGCGAGTGCGGCGAATGAGAGGAGAAACGCGGGCCTCATCAATATCATTGCTTTTCCTCCGTATGATATTTATAAGAAGCAAGGTATCGTTTTCCCGTGTTACCAGGATTAACGGTAGTGAGCACATAACTCCTGCTTGAACTTCCTCAACGGCACTATCATCCAGAGTTTAGAGCAACGATTGCAGGTACTCGCTCTTATCAGCGAGTTCTTTTTTATTTTATTTATTTGTTTTGTATCTAATTCTACCTTAGTTCTATTCAAGTCATTTGACTAATACTTTTTAAGATCCTTTGCTAAGCTCTGAAGCAGAAGGCTTTGCTGTCATCAAAGGGACATGGTTGACTAATCAGCCAATCTCCTTGAATTTTTTGTCCTCTAATTTTAAGTAGTTGACTTCTATTAGGTAATAGCGCGAGCAAAAGTTGAGCTCAGCAAGACAAAAGCGAGGGTAGCTACTTTGAGCACCGTGGTGATTGCAGAAAAGCCCAGCGTCGCTCGCGACATTGCTTCCGCCCTTGGAGTTAAAGGCCGAAAACAAGGCTATTTTGAAGGTAACGAGTGGTTAATCACCTGGGCCATTGGCCATTTGGTAGCCCTGGCACAACCGGATCAAATCAATCCAGGCTGGAAAAAATGGACGAAAGCTAGCTTACCGATGCTGCCGGAAAAATGGCCGCTGGTGGTCTTGCCTAATACCAAAGCACAATTTTCTGTTATTGTAGCTTTGCTCCAACGACAAGATGCCACTTCGGTAATCTGCGCCACCGATGCGGGGCGCGAAGGCGAATTGATTTTTCGCTATATTTACGCCGAAGCTGCCTGTCACTTGCCGGTCGAGCGCTTGTGGATTTCTTCTCTAACTCCAGCGGCTATTCGTAAAGGTTTTGCCAGCCTCAAAAGCTCCCGATTCTATGACCCCTTAGCCGATAGTGCTATGGCGAGAAGTCGTGCCGACTGGCTGGTCGGCATGAATCTTTCCCGTTCGTATACCTTGGCCAGCGGTGATCTGCTCAGTGTGGGACGAGTACAAACTCCGACCCTAGCCATGGTGGTGCAACGGGAAGAAGAAATCGTCAATTTTAAACCCGAAGCCTATAGCGAGATTTCCGCCCAGTTTAGCGTCCCGGTCAGCCGCGAATCCTATGGGGGACTGTATTTTATCCCCAACGAAAAGTCCTATCCCCACAATCAAAAAAATTTTTCCTATGTACCAAGCCTGAGTCGTTTACATTTAGAAGCCAAAGCACTTACCCTGATCAAAAACCGGGCCCTTAGTGGAAGCAGCCAGGTTGCAGCTTGTCGGCAACGGGAGTTTAAACTTGCCTCCCCCCTGCTCTACGATCTTACCCAGCTGCAAAAAGACGCAAACGTGGTCTTTGGACTCAGCGCCCAGGACACCTTAGCAGCAGCACAAAGCCTCTACGAAAAAGAAAAGCTTATCAGCTATCCCCGCAGCGATTGCTCATACATAGACGAGTCAACCGCTGCGACACTCGGCCCGGTAATTAGCGAACTCCTCCGTCACTATGCTGCAGAACTAGCTCAACAAAAACCAGCTTCCGCACTGAGCGCCCCCCAGGTGGATACCGCAAAGGTGGTAGAACATCACGGTATCGTCGCCATTGCCTTTACCCGCAAGACTTTGCCTAAGGAGCAGGAGCAGGTCTTTGACTTGATCTGTCGACGCATGCTGATGGCCTTGCTCCCTCCCTATCTCAGCAGTATGACTACGGTTATCACCACGATTAGCAGCGCAACGAACGAAACGGATTATTATCAGAGTTTAGCCAGTCAACTTATCGATCTTGGTTGGAAAACCGTTGATCTTCGCCAGCGAAAAATCGGCAAGGGTGAGAACAAAGAGCTCTTGCCTGCTTGTTTGGCCCCTCGCCTGGGGCTTGAGGTGAGCAAGGCAAGCATCAGCAATAAATCCACCAAGGCTCCGCCCTATTTAAGCGAGGCGCGTCTACTCGCCGGGATGGAAACCGCCGGAGATTCCCTCGGGGAAAAAGAACTCGCCGCAGCCCTACGACAACGAGGTTTGGGAACACCCGCGACCCGCGCCCAAATCATCGAGGTCTTAATAAAACGCCAATACCTACAGCGTCAAGGTAAGATTCTGCGCCCCACTGAGCGGGGAATACAGCTGATTTCCCTCGTGGATGCCGAGGTAAAAAGTCCGAAGATGACCGCCCGCTGGGAAGCTGCCCTGCAAAAAATAGCTGAGGGTAACGAGAGCCTCGATAATTTTATGCGGGAAATATCCGGATATGTGGGAAACTTGGTGGAGAAGATTGTTCGCGGCAAGCATTCCCCTGAGCAGAAACTGCCTACTGAAACAGCTGCTGAAGCACAGAAAGCCACCCACGAAAACCTGCTGAGCGCTGCCCCCCACAAAACCAGTCTCCACGAAGTCCTCCATCGCCGCTTTCATCTCAGCTCCTTTCGTCCGCTCCAAGAGGAGATTTGCGAGCAGCTTATCCAAGGAAAATCAGCCCTGGTGGTAATGCCCACCGGAGCGGGAAAATCCCTTTGCTATCAGCTCCCCGGGCTCGTGCGTCCCGGGCCGGTTATTATCATTTCACCACTGATTTCTTTGATGGAAGATCAGGTGAGCAAGCTACGCCAGCTGGGCTTAGCAGCGACGAGTATTCATAGCGGCTGTCATCGTGAAGAAGCTCGTGATAGCTGTCGCGCATATTTGGCGGGTCAACTTAAGTATTTGTTTATTGCCCCCGAACGCCTGGCCTTGCCGGGATTTTTGCAGCTGCTCGCCCGCGTCCAGCCAGCCCTGCTGGCCATAGATGAGGCCCATTGTATTTCCCAGTGGGGCCACGATTTTCGCGCTGATTATCGCCTGCTGGGTGAGCGTCTCAGCTGTTTTCGGGGGGTGCCGCTTATTGCGCTTACTGCCACCGCCAATCTGCTGGTCCAAGAAGATATTATCGAACAACTGGGCCTCGTGGGTGCTTGCACCTCGTTTATCGGTGGTTTTCGCCGAACGAACTTAGCCATAGAAGTGGTTTCCCTGGCCAGCAAGGAACGTTTTGCAGCCCTGGCCCAGCTCCTCAGCGATCCTGCTCATCTTCCCGCCATTGTCTACGTAGCCACCCGCAAAGACGCCGACTCTTATGCGGCACAACTGAGCCGGCGCTATCGAGCCCGTCCCTACCATGCGGGGATGACTCCTGCCGCACGGAGCCAGGTACAAACCGCGTTTTTGCACGATGAGCTCGAGGTAATCGTTGCCACAGTTGCCTTCGGCATGGGTATCGACAAGGCCTCGGTACGCGCGGTGGTCCATCTGGCTCTGCCCAGCACCATGGCGGGATACTACCAAGAAATCGGGCGAGCCGGCCGTGATGGTAAAGTCGCCAAGGCCCTGCTCCTCTATTCCCTGGAGGATCAGCGGATGCTGCTCTTTCTCTATCAAAAAAACTACCCCGAGGTAAAAGATCTCGAAGCAATTTGGCGCAAAATTCCTGCGCGCGGGCTCAGTATGGAGAGCATCAGCGGCAATGACGATGAGGCGCGAGATCTGGCCAACGGGATTCAAAAGCTCCTCGTCCATGGGGGCCTGCTACTTGATGGCGAGAAATTCCTTATTCCCCAGAAGAGCGACTGGCAAAAAAGCTACAATCAACAACGCAAGCTGCGGATGCAGCAATTACAGCAAATGTTTAGTTATGCCGAAGGCAGCAACCTCTGCCGCATGGTGGCGGTGATCCGCTATTTTGGAGATGAACAGGATAGTGCCACGGGCTGCGGTCTCTGCGATATCTGTCGACCAGAGGATTCCTATTATAAAAAAACCCGCGAGGCAAATGACCAGGATCTCAGCTTGCTGCGCTCCCTCATCAGCATCCTCGGGCGCAAAGCGCAGTGGTCCGAAGGTGCCCTGTTTAAGCTGCTGAGCGAGCTCTACGGTCTCAGTCGCGAGGACTTCACTGCGTATCTGGGCTGTTTGAGCAGCCAGGGGATTCTTATCAGCCAAGTTGCAGCGTTTAATAAAAAAGGCCATATTATCCACTATAAGTTGCTTACCCTGGTTAAAAACCCGCCTGTGCTCAGGGGGGAAGGCCTGCAGCTTAATATCGCCCGGCGGCTTAGCCGCAACGAACCTCCGCCCGCCCATGCCACGACCATGGGGCGCAAGGGACAAACGCGAGCCCGGCGGAATGAGAACGAAGGAGCACGGGATTGAGTGCTGGCTTCCTGGTGATTTAGGCCTTTTCCCAAAATTCGTTTCTTGTATTTAATAAACGCAGCTGCCAGTAGCAGAAAATGCTGTGGAGGCGGTGGAATAATGCTAGGATTTGCCTGTGCAATTTTAAACGTCACCAATAAGAAACAAGCCTATGTCTCGCCTCCACGGCTCAATTCTCAATTTTTTGCGCACGCCCAGCGGGCAGACTGCTACGGCTGCGCCTTTGGCCCGCCCCTGCATCTTGGAACACCGCAAACCCTGTTGCCATGGTTATGGGATTAACCTGATCAACAAAGGCGCTTTCACCGGTGCTCGCCTCTGTGACTGTGTCAAGAGCTGCGCTAATTGCCTCGGCAGCGCCCAAAAAGTCGAGGAGGGTTTTGCCAAGCCCTGCCATTATCCTTCGCCCCATCGTCTGGTTAATAATTTCAATCACGCGGGAATTCCCGTGCGTTATCGCAATGCCAGTTTGCAGGAGTTTCAGAACAAGACCGGTAATTACGAAAAAATCTTGGGAGAAATTCGCGTCTGGCAGCAGGGTTTTATGCCCTTATGGCGCGAACACAAGGCTCGAGGTCTGATGCTGGGAGGGCAGGTTGGCGTCGGCAAAACCTTTATCCTCGCAGCCATTGGCAAGTGGCTGCTGCTTAACGGCCTGTCGGTTAAGTTTGTGGATTTTTTTCAATTGATCACCGCGCTCAAGGGGCAGATGGGGCTTCCCCAGCATTCGTATCAGCCGCTGCTCGACTCCTTGATCGACGTGGACATTTTGCTGATCGATGAATTGGGTAAGGGCCGACAGACAGAGTTCGAACACACGATTATCGATCAGTTGGTAATGGGACGCTATAATCAGAACAAAGCGATTGTGGCGACCACCAATTGCCCGCTCTTTGCCGAGACTGCTTCCTATGGGATGCAAGCCCTCGATCAAAAAGGCGGAAGTACCTTTAATCCCAAATACTATCCACCTTTGGCCGAGGTGGTGGGTGAACGCATTTATTCGCGGATTATCGAGACCAGTGTCTTGATGGAATTAAAGGGCAGCGATTATCGTCGCACGAAAGGTCGTGGGTGAGTTGTCTGCTGCCATCGTTCTTGATTCCTCAGCTGAAGACGGCTTTGCCCGGATTGCGTTTTAATTCCCAGGGGGAAGCCGAGCTGATTCCCCAGTTGTTTAGCTGTTGTGAGGGGGCGGGTTTTAATTATCATCGGCAGCAACGGGCTTATTCGCGCTGTTCTTTGCTGGGCAGATTGCAGCGAGTGAATCGTCTCTGTGGGCAATTTAAACGCTTGTGGGGACGGGGCTTGGGTGAACAGAAGCTTGCCTCGGGAGTGGGTTGCAGTCAGTTCCTGCCCTGGTTGCTGAAATTTCGTGAGGAGCAATTATCCAAGGGACAGCTGTTTTCCTCGGCTTCGCCTCTTGCCGAGCCGAGTTATGGTTTGTGGATTATGGCACTGATGACGATTTGGCGCACCGGTCTTGAGGTGCACGTGGTCAGCTTGGGCAAAAGCAGCGATGCTGAGCTGATGCCTTCGGCGAATTTTAGTAGTCAATCAGCGGGGATTGTTTTTGTGGAGCAAAAGGGGCCTTTTTGGCAGCCACGGGTCGCCTTTGATTTTGATGTTCTGATCAATTGGTGCGAAGGAGCAGCAGTTCCCCTCTGGGTGGATATCTGTCTCGATCAGGGTAAACACGAGGATGCTCAGCAAGACCTTGTGCTCGAAAAATCCTTTGCGAAGAAACTTGCCAAGGCCCGTCAACGCCCGCCGCTTTCCTGGTTGGGAGAT
>JAHFAI010000109.1 GCA_023250635.1 Deltaproteobacteria bacterium
AAGATCGGCATGACTACAATACAACTTCGGCAAACAACCGCAAAAAATATGGCGACGGCAGGGCGGCTCAGTGGACTTTTGATCCAGGCTCTACGCGAACTTGGCAAAGACAATGTAACCACGGAGCGGCGAGAGCATTTGAAGCGGATTCTTCCGCTCGATAAACGACAAGACCTCCTCAAGGACATTCGATTTGCACCAGAATGGATGAACACGATTTTTAAAGAACTTGCATCGGAGGATGCGTGAAACTTAACTTTTTAGAATTATCCGCCGGCGATCGTCGTCTGTACATTGATCAGGCGGCGAGTCAGAGAAGAGTCGTTTTTTTGGCAGTTCGTGGGCAAATTATGAACTCGCCAAACCTGGAACCTTTTTGTCTGATCTTGAACATCGAATCAATCTCATTAGCAGCTTGAATAATTGAAAGAATAAAATGCGGGATGAAGCCCCCATTGCCGTGTCAAAAACTATCGATTGGCATTACATTTTCTGGCACCTGCGCTATACCCTTAACGAATTAGCTCACAGCGCCCTTGCGGGTATTTTGCTTGCCATTACCCTGTTTTTGTCTTTTTTATTGCACGACTCAGATATCGCGAGGATTGGGCAGGGCTTGCTCAGAGGAGAAGGAGTCTTTTGCGGGGCTTACCTTGCAGTAAGCCTGGCCTATTGCATGACCATTGCAGATCCTCTTTTTAAAAAATCAAGCCTCAGGGAATTTATCGATTCTCTGCCCATCAATTTGTCTACAGGGGTGCTTTCCCGTCTCTTTATTGCTTTGGCAGCCCAGGCCCCCCTCCTCTATTTAGGCTTTCTCGTCCTATCCGCTGCTATAGGATTTACCCAGTTTTTACCCCTCCTCCTGCTTCTATTGTGCCTTGTTAACCTAGGAATACTTGCGGTAGCAAAGTGCCTCTATAATTCAAGCGTTCACGTCGCAAAATCCTTGGATCTCTCGCCACGATTAGTCCATTTTGTACACTTTGATTGGTCCTATTTGGTTGGGCTGCACCTGGCGTTATTTCTGCACAACTATTGGTCAAATTATTTGAGGGATATTGTACTTTTGGTGATGTTGCTCGGATTTTTCTATGGCTTGGATTGGCAAAGAGATCCTGAAGCGGTCAATTTTATGTTTTTTGTATTTTCCTGTTTTTTCATCAGTCAATCGCGCTATTTAAATTTACTCAAGGAGCTCGAAAATGATGAGATCGCAGCCTATTGGCATACCCTGCCGCTCTCACTATTTGAAAGGACCTTATACCAAGCAGGCGCAGCTTTCTTAATAATTTTACCGTTCATAGCGGCTTATTATTTTTGGTTCTCGCGATCGCTGCTGCGCTCTGGCCTGCTTGTGTTCATGTTAGGGTGGTTTCTTTGCTCACGATGGCTTATGCCAAAATATTCATCCTACCTAAATATCGTTGTAGCGATCGCTGTATTTTTATTTATAAGGTATCGCCTATGATTTATATCAATATCAACGAGCCCATGGTTTTTATTGCAACTAATGAACTGAGCATCAGCTTTGGTCAGAAGAAGGTTATCGATAATTTTTCCAGCTATTTTTACGCAGGCTGCTATTGTCTGGTTGGTCCTAATGGCAGCGGCAAAAGTTCGCTACTCAAAGTGCTCGCAGGGGTGAATAAAAACTACCAAGGCCAACTAGGCCTCCATCAACAAGAGCGGTATAACGAGGTGAGAACGTATCTTCCCGATGTGCCAAAATTTTACCCTTTTCTCAAGGCTAGGGAATTTGTCGAGATGGTTTGTAGGGTGAGAGGTATTGATTCAGCAAAATACCTATTGCGCTTTGGCGAAGCATTTAAAATAAACGAGTTTTTGCAGCAACCCTTGCATTCTCTCTCCCTTGGCCAAACCAAGCGCTTATTTTGCACGGTGACGCTGATAGATGAAGCGCGTATATGGATTTTAGACGAGCCCTCCAACGGCTTGGATCGTCTATCGCGGGAAATGCTGGTTGAAAGTATCAAAAACCACGCACAGGAAAACCTGGTAATTATCTCCGAACACAACATGGATGTAGTGGAGAGCATTGGTTCAGTTAAAGTAATCCCCCTTGGATGATAAAAATGACGCTTATTAAAAAAATACTCTTCCTCGTTGGTCGTTCGGTTTAACGCGGTTACCTGCGGTTACCTGTAGCATCGCTGATGGCTTTTGGTAGTGTAAGTGATTGAGACGAAAGTTTTTAGAAGCTTTGATTTTTGGAGCTTAAAACACTTAGACTTGTTGATAGCATGAGTAGATAGCGGATTTTCCACTGCGTGGAAAATGGCGCACCCGGAAGGATTCGAACCTCCGACCCTCGCGTTCGAAGCGCGATACTCTATCCAACTGAGCTACGGGTGCAGCAAAAATAGCTCGGCAAACTTACTGAGCTCAAAGGCCTTTGTCAAGGTCAAGTCACTGCAATTAAGGAATCTTCTCCAACCCCACGATCTAAACCTCGATCCATATCGTATTTGGGATCCCAACCGTCAGGCCGCTCAGCCTGCTCGGGGTGAGGCAATTGCGAACGAAAAGCCTCGCGGAACTGTACCCCCCTTTGGGCTAAGTCGTTGGCGTAGTTCTCTAATAAGCGGTGAATCTGGGCAAAGGAATCAATTGTCGCCATTTGCTCGCGGATTCGCCGTGCATCGGGCCAGCCCTTGACATACCAGAGCAGGTGCTTGCGCATACAGACAGCACCGACGCCAGCAGGGCCATAGGCCTCTTCCTGCCAACGCATATGGGTGCTGACCACCCCCAGCCATTCCTCAAGGCTCACCGCTAGGGGGCCAGCACCTGCTTTAATTTCAGCAAAGATCCACGGATTGCCCAAAGCCCCGCGACTTACCATCAGCCCGTCAACCCCGGTAATATCCCTCATCAGCTGGGCATCGGCCCCCGTAAAGAGGTTGCCATTACCGATTACGGGAATCGTCAGCCCCTGCTTGAGACGAGCGATTTTATCGAGGTGCACCGCATCTTGATAGGTATCACTGCGAGTTCTGCCGTGGAGGGTGAGCCAGCTAGCCCCCCCCTCCTGGGCGGCTCGACCCACTTCCAAAAAATTAATGCTCTGATGGTCCCAACCGAGACGAATTTTGACCGACACTGGCTTCGATGAGGCCAAAACAGCATTGCGGGTGGTATGAAAGACGCGATCAGGATCCTTCAAGATAGCACTGCCGCAGCCTGCCCCCACCACCTTGCGTACGGGACAGCCCATATTAATATCGACTGTGGTAAAATCCTGAGTAGCTAACAAGGCAACCGCCTCGCCCATCTCCTCAGCAGAACGAGCGGTGATTTGCACGCCTAAGCATGCTTCGCTCTCATGGCGGGCGAGCATCTGCCAGGTGCGGGGAGATTGATGGACCAAAGCGGTGGCCGAAAGCATTTCTACGTAGGTTAAATCAGCTCCCAAGGAGGAGCAGATGCGGCGAAAGGGATGGTCGCTCACCCCGGCAAGAGGGGCAAGAAAAACCGGGGCCTTAGGAAAAAGCTGGGGGAAAATCGTCGCGTGCATGGGTCCCTACCTAGAAGGTGCGTGGTAACAAAAATTAATTGCTAATCCTCGACGCTTAAGCCAAAGTGCGCCAGAGTTACGGCGGATGCTAGCTCTTACCGTGTAAAGGAATTTCGGATGCTCGATATTAAATACCTACGCTCAAACCCTGATTTGGTTCAGGCAGCGAACAGAGCCAAAAATTTTGACGTCGATATTGCTCAACTCTTGCTGGTCGATAGCAAAATGCGGGCCTTATTACAGCAAATCGAAGGCTTACAGACCCAGCGCAATCAATTATCTCAAGGTTTTACCTCAGCGGGAGCTGAGGCCGAGCGTAAGCAGCTTAAATCCGCAGTGGCTAATGTGAAGCAAAGCATGGATACCTTGCAAGCAGAATATGATGAACTCAAGAAAAATTTTCTGGATTTGATGCTGCAGGTCGCCCAACCAGCGCGTCTGGATGTCCCTCTTGGCAAGGATGATCGTGAAAATGTCGAGCTGCGTCGTTGGGGCAAAACCCCGGTTTTTTCCTTTCCTTGTGAGGATCATAGCAGCATTGGCCGTCGCCTGCAGATGATCGACTTTGAGCGCGGGGTCAAACTCTCCGGCTCGCGTTCCTATGTCTTGCGAGGCGAAGGTGCCCTGCTTGAACAAGCCCTGCTCCAATTCGCCTACCGCTTTCTCCTTGAGCGCGGCTATACACCGTTTTCGGTGCCAGTCCTCGTCAATGAAGCAGCTATGGAAGGCACCGGGTATTTTCCCGTGGGCCGAGAGCAAGCGTACTTTATCGAAAAGGACAAGATGGCTCTCGTCGGTACAGCCGAAGTGCCGCTTTCTAGCCTGCACGCTGGCGAAGTCCTAGCCAAAAAAGATCTCCCCCTCCGCTATATGGCTCAGTCCACCTGTTTTCGCCGTGAAGCGGGTACCTACGGTAAGGACACCAAGGGTCTCTATCGCGTCCATCAGTTTCAGAAGGTAGAAATGGTGGTGATTGCCCCTGCCGATGATCAGGAAAGTGATCGCCTCCACGATGAGCTGCTCACTAATGCCGAACTTATTTTACAAGCCCTCGGCCTCCCCTATCGGGTGGTGTACGTCTGCACGGGTGACTTAGGCCAGGGGCAGGTGAAAAAACATGATATTGAAACCTGGATGCCAAGTCGCGAAGCTTACGGAGAAACCAATAGTTGTTCGAGTTTTCAAGATTTCCAAGCTCGCCGCCTCAATATTCGCTATCGCGATGAGGAAGGTAAGCTGCATACGGCCTACACCCTGAATAATACAGCTCTGGCCACTCCTCGTTTGATTTTAGCTATTTTGGAAAATTATCAGAGGGCTGACGGTCGCGTGGAAATTCCCGAGTGTTTGCGTCCCTACCTACGAGGAAAGACCCACTTCGGATGAGTTGCACTATTTGGCTTGATGGCGATGCCTGTCCCCGCCCGATCAAGGACATTATTTTTAAAGCAGCTAAACGCAGCAAAACCTTAGTCGTGGTGGTGGCAAATGCGACCCAGCGTCTCGAGCCCTCGCCCTATATTCGTCTTGAAGTGGTATCCCAGGCCTTTGATGCTGCTGATAGCTATATTGTCGAGCAATGCAGCTCTATGGATTTGGTGATCACCGCAGATATCCCCTTAGCAGATCTGGTGATCGCTAAGGGGGCAATGGCCCTCAATCCACGGGGGAAAATTTACACCCCAGCCAATATAAAAGATCAATTATCCTTGCGTAACTTGCTAACTGAATTTCGTGGCGGGCTGGCTCAGACTAGTGGACCTAAGGAGTTTGGCCCTCGCGATATAAAGGAATTTGCCTCAAGCTTTGACCGCCTGCTCAATAGTCGCTTAGCTGCGAGAAACTTGCAAACGAGCTAAATAAAGCAGGGGCGTCTGGGTTACACTGGTGCCACCATTTAAATTATCCAAGCTATTATAAAAATTGTGAATACCCACTATCTCGTTACCTTCGTTCAGTATCGCCGCGCCGCTTGATCCTCCATCGGTGTCGCATTCGTAGCCGAATTGGCTATCGTTGTAGCTCGAAAGACCTTTGGCTTCACAGAAGCCCGACCACTCGAGAGGGCGACGACGCGGATGGGAAAAAATAGAAATGCGTTCACCATGGCGTATCTCCTGTTCACTAATAGCTAAGAAACTTGCAGGATATGGTTCCACACGAAATATCGTATAATCGATTCCCCCACGGTATTCTGCGGCTACTATTTCGCTGCAGTGAGAGAGCATGAATCTAGGGCTCCCGGTGAGCACCCCCCACTCCACTTCAAATTTGTTCTCCCCACAGGAGCGATGCTCAGCACGACCCTCGAAGGTCTTGTCAAAAAAGCAGTGCCCGGCGGTTACCACTAAACCTTGCCCCACGTGGGTAACCGTGCAGCCTACCCTTAGACGGCCAATGGCATTAATAATGCGCGAGCTATAGCTGCTGTCCACAGCAACTAGGTTGTTTTCTCCAATAATGCGGTTTAATTGCGATGTGGTCTGGTCTTTTTGACCGCAGCCAGCAAATATCATCAGAGTGATAATGAGGAAGGAATTTCTAATCATCACTTGACCCCCCAGGAGTCCGTCTGAACCTGTTCACCATTAAACAGGAACTGCCGGGCTCGTTTGCAGTGAGTTGCTAAGAAATAAATTGGCCAGTCAGTTAACGAGATATATTCTTAGAAAAGAGCTATCGCAGATTTTTGTCAACCATAAATTTATGCTTTGTAAAATAACTAAGAATAAAGCAATGCTCTCGCCCTCCTGTCAGCAAGGCGACAAAATCGAGGAGGGAATCTGCTATAATAAAAAGCACAAGGGGTAACTAGTCGCTGGCGCGAAATAGCATATTTCGTGCCGCGACGTGTCCTGAGGAGCAAAGCGACGAAGGATCTGTCACGTGACATCTGGATGTTATGTGAAAGATCCTTCCTCACTGCGTTCGTCAGGACACGGCGCTGGCGCTTTCGCGCCAGCGCCTAACTAGTCGCTGGCGCGAAATAGCATATTTCGTGCCGCGACGTGTCCTGAGGAGCAAAGCGACGAAGGATCTGTCACGTGA
>JAHFAI010000046.1 GCA_023250635.1 Deltaproteobacteria bacterium
GTTCCCCTTCACTGGATTTATCTCGACGCACAGCTCGTTTTTCGTCCTTCGCTCACCTCTTTGCAAGGGCAGGGGGCTTAGGTGGGGTCAAATTTTATCCGCTTCCAGCGGATGGAATTTTATGCCACCGTAAGCCTCCTGCCATGCTGGGGGTGGCGAGGAGCGAAATCCACAAGGCTGGTGATGGGCTTCTCCCTAGCTTTTGAAATTTTCTGCCATCGCCATCGTCAAAGCTATAAGACGAGAATGATCGTGCTTCGGGCAGGAATATGGATGCCAGGATAACGGAGTTTTATAATTTCCCGTATCTTAGGAGCCCCCAGGTCGGGCGCTCTTTTTCCAAGACATAGAAAATTCCTTTGTTTTTTATGTGCTTATGGTGACACCCCCGAAATAGCCCCGAAATAGGAAATATAGTGTATACTTAAAGGAAAATCATAAGGAGAATTTTGATGAGCCGATTCTCTCGAGCCTATTACCTTATTGCCGCAGCTGTTCTCTGCTTTTCCTTTGGCAAAAACAAAGCCTATTCTGCTGATCCGACTTTTGCAACTCCCTCTTGTAAGCAAGGAAATCTCGGAGGGGGAAGCTCTCAAGGGAGGAACTATTATATTTGTCGTCAACTTTCTCTTGCCCGGGGTGTGCAGCTGATTGAGCCCATATGCCCACCTTCTACGCAAACCAATCGAGGAGACCTTTCTTATGTCGCTTGTCAAGTATGTGCTGACCAAGAAGCGATAAATAGCGAGGGGAAGTGTGCTCCCTGTTTAGCAAATCAAAAACCTCTTATGCGTGCTGATGGCAAGCTGGTATGTGTTTATCGCTGCCCCGATGGAACGAACGCTAAGTATGACCCTAATGTGAAGAGTAATCAAGGGTGTGTAAGCTGCTCAAGCTCAGAGCAAGTAAAAAGACGGGGCCCAATTGATAGCTGTACGCCAGCAACAACAGCAACAACAGCAACAACAGCAACAACAGCAACAGTGGTAACCACAACAGCCCCGGTGGATTTTTGTAATTTAAATGCTAGCTGTCCATTGGGACCCGGTAGTAATGTCGCCGGGAATATATTAGGATTCGGATCTATGACTCAAGAATCTTGCAAAGAAAAGGAAAACCTTATGGATCTTTCCTCAATTAAGTTTATTAATTTTGTTAATAAGAATGCCCTCCCAAAATATCCTTGTACTCTGTCTCTCTATTGGGGAAGAGATACTGAGCTTAAGACTGTTTCAGCAGCAGCAGCGCCAGCGCCAGCGCCAGCGCCAGCGCCAGCAGCAGCGCCAGCGCCAGCAACAGCAGCAGAGTCATTAAAACTCTGCTTTATGACCGTAGTGTGCCCTAATGATAGCAATCACAACCCACTTGGTGGGGGAGTGTACTTGGGGGAGACCTCTCTATTTGATATTTTCAAGCAGCCTGTGTCTTATGCAACTTGCAAAGGTGCAATTAGTAATCCTCCTCCCTGCTCAAAGGCTCTGTATAATGCTGTCACACAGTACAAGAACTATATTGATACGAATCATCCTTGTAGGTTAAACCTTCGTTGGGACGAAACATCTCCTCAATGGGCTTATGACGCCGATATATCGCCGACATGTGGGAGGTAGAGCCTCTGCCTTGCCCATAAGCGATGGGTTTTTGTCGCGCCAGCCCTATCTACCCCGCATAAACCCCGACCTTGCGCTCTTCGCATCCAGATTTTTTCCTCGCATAAAAACGTCGTCCGTTGACATTTTCCCTGCTTACGCTGACAACTGGCGAGCGTCATGAACAAGAGTCGAGCGGAGTCCTTGGTCTAAAGAGGGCTCATGGCAATGCAGGAACAAGATTCGCATTATTCCCTAGGGGGGCTGGCAGAAACCCCTGACTTTCTAACGGCCGATCCCCAGCTGCGCGCCCAGGCGGCAGAGTTGGCCAGGGCTGGATCACGCCGTCACTACTGTATCCACGGGGCAGGTGGTAGCGGTCATGGAACCTTTGCGCGTTGGGTGTGGAAACAGGGGGGAGAAGGGCAGCGCCCGTTTATCGTAGCTGATTGTGCCCGCCTCAGGGGGCTTCGTGATATCCAACGCCATGTAGTGCAGGCCGCGAAGGGTGATCTTTACTTTGAACATCTCGAAAGTTTACCCGAAAGTCTGTGGGCAGTACTCGCTTATTTTCAGCGCGCGGAGCCCTCGCTGCGGATGCTTGGCTCTTGGGAACAAGCCAGCAGAACTCAGCAGCATCCCCAGCTAAGCAAACTTTTTCCCGTGTTCATCGAGTTAGTGCCGCTCAAGCAACGTTTAAACGAAATACCGTGGATTGTCCGACAGCTGAGCGAGCCTTTTGGCTTAGAAGAGTTAGGTGTAGAAGAACTCGCCTACATTGTCGACCACACCCTCTCGTTACGCTATAGTCAGTTTGTTTTTTTGCTTGAACGCATTGCTGAGCGTAGTGCAGCTAAGGGAGGTTCCACCATCAGCCTGGCGCTTATTCAGCAGCTGGTGAATAGCAGCAAAAAAATGCTCACCTACGAGCAATTAATCACCCATCGTTCCTTTGCCCGCATTCTCAGTCGGGCTAAATTTGGGGGAATTCGCGAGGCCCTCCAGATAGTGGAAGCAGCGATAATCGCTCAGGTTCTGAAGGAGACTTTTCACTGCTATGCCCACACGGCGCGGATATTGCAGCTGCCGATTAGCACGCTGAGTTCACGGCAGCGGGTATTAGCAGCACATCTCGAGGTGTTTAAACGGGTGCTATAGGTATGCTTGGTCTGTTGGCGGGAAATACAATAGGAACTTTCCTGATGCAGCTCCCTTTCTTGGTGAGGATTTAAAGCACTCACCAATCAGCGGCAGGCGGAGAAAAACAGGCTGAAGAAATTGCCGAACATTTTTTTCAGCCTCTGCGGAAAAATCGGGGGCCTTGGTTTTGATATAAGCGATAATTTCTGCGACAAAAATACGCTGAGAGTCCGCAGAAGCAACAGACTGTTGAAATGTCTTGCTATCGGTTATTTGTGCTTCTGCATCGCTACCTTCATCACTAAAGCTGAGGGTAATCTGCTCTCTATGCTTGCTAAGAGAAACGCTCTGCTCTTCATCACGATTCTCTTCGCTCACTTGCTTGGTGAATACGAGGGAATTTTCTGCTCGGCTCAAGGTCCACTCGCTCGCACATACAGGTAGTGCGGAAGTTGCTAAGGAAAACAGCACAAGAAATCTCTTCATAAAATCCCCTCTCGATGGATGTCGACGAGGCAAAAAACTAGCATAATTTTTTGCTAACATCTAGAAATTATTTTGTCGAAATAAGGTAATTTTTAAGAAATTTAAAAGCGAGGGGAACGCTAGCGAATTTGTGGATAAGCTGCACATCTTCAGCACTGATCATCCGGTGCTTAGCTAGATTTTCAATACTAAGAATATCGTCCCAGTACTCCTGGCCAAAGAGGATAAGCGGTATTTTTGCCATTTTGCCGGTCTGCATGAGGGTCAACGCGTCGAGCAGTTCGTCCAGGGTGCCAAAGCCTCCCGGAAAGACGACGATGGCGCGAGCGAGATGGGTGAACCAGAGCTTGCGCATAAAGAAATAATGAAACTCAAAGTGGAGTTCCGGAGTTAGGTAGGGGTTGGCCTGCTGTTCGTGGGGTAGACGAATATTGAAGCCGACGGAGCTCCCCCCGGCCTCGCGGGCTCCGCGATTTGCGGCTTCCATAATCCCCCCCCCACCCCCGGAGCAAACTACCAAGCGCTCCTTCTGGGGCAGGGTGAGGGACCATTCGGTAATCAGCTGAGCCAGCTGGCGAGCTTGGCTGTAGTACGCGCCGAGGGGATCGTCTTCGTTAATCCGGGCCGAGCCAAAAAACACCACCAGGCGTTCTATGCCTTCGCTGTTGAGGCGTGCCATGGGCTCGAGATACTCAGCGAGAATTCGTAAGGGGCGACCATCAGCGCTTTCGAGAAAGGCCCGGTTGTGATATGCAGGTTGAGTGACAGAGACAGCTTTGGGCTTAGCCACGGAGCATCCTTTCGCAAAATTTTGGATATTGAGGATTTTATACCATAAGGTTTGGCAGATGAAGAAAGAAACTCTCCTTAAAGGCATCGAATTCGCCTCGATGCTGGGATTTTTTGCGGCGTTTAAATTCTATGACTTGCGGACGGCAACCTTGGTGCTGATGGGCTTTATGATGCTCTTGCTCATCGCAGCTCGACTCCTCAAGGAGCCCCTTAGCAAGGTGCAAAAAGGCACGGCGATAGTAGTGGTGGTGCTGGGTGCTTTGGCCATAGGGTTTCAAGACGATCGTTTTATTCAGTGGAAGTCTACTATTGTCAATGGCAGTATCGCCCTGGTGCTGTTGCTCAGCCATTTTATTGGCAAGCAGACGGTGGTGGAGCGAGTGCTGGCGGATAAGTTCCCAGCCCCTGCCTTGATGCTGCGGCGAATTAATAGCTGTGCCGTGGTGCATCTGTGCATGATTGCTCTGCTTAATCTCTATGTTGCCTATAGCTTTAGCGAGCAGGTGTGGATGAATTTTAAGATCTTTGGTATCTCGGCTCTCAATATTGTCTTTGTGAGTGGAGCTATGGTGTATTTGCGCAAACCACTGAAGGTCTATTTGGAGTCGCAAGAAAAGAAGTAGGGTATGGTGCTCCGATATTTTATTAGGTGTTTCTTCCTGTTGTTTTGTCTCCCCCTTAGCATGCTCGAAGCCGCTGGTTCCGTTAGCGGCGAAGCCAATCATCTAGCCATGGCTATTCCTGCAGAACTAGAAGGGTTTTGCACTGAGGGGCAGGCGATTTTGGCTCAGCTATCTCCTCAAGAAAAAGACCTACTTCTTGGCTCGCTGCAGTCTCTGGTCGTAGGGATTGCTCAGTCCTCAGCTGGTGAAGTGAACGAACAGCTAAGCAGGCATTTTGCCGTTATCCTCCGTCACTTGCACTACGCAGGTTTGCGAGCTCGTCAAGCAAGCCTGACAGCGGAGTCTCCTTGTCATGGAGCAGTTAAAGAAGAGCTGGCCCCCAATCTTTGTGAGGTTTCTGCCCTTCCGGAAGAAGGGGCTGAGGAAGCGAAACGCACCTCTTGGGAAGCACGAAAGCGCTTGTGGGAAGCACGAAAGCGCTTGAAAAAAAGTATGTTTATCCTCGGGGGAGGGCTAATCGCCGTTGCTGGGCCATTCGTCAGTTATCTGAGCAGCGATCCCTGGGTTCAGACCCTCGCTTTGTCAACGAGCGCTGCGGTGGTTTATGCGAGCAACGGTATTGTCGGCCCCCTGCTGGAATTACCCCCAAGCTGGGGTTATCGGCCGAAGTTGGGGCTTAGATCTGGGCTTGGTGCCGGGGTCGTTTTTGTGGGTAATGTGCTCTGTTACATGGCCATCGATATCGGTATGGAGCCAAATTCTCCGGTGAATTTGATTGCTTTAGGTTCCTTGATGAACTTGGTTGGGGGCTTGGTCGGCACCTATGGCAATTTAATCTTTTTTAATCAAAAACCGGTGTGGACGGTGTGGGTGGGCTTAGTAGCGACGGCTGTGGTTGCCACCCTGCAAATTAGCTATGCGATGAAATATCAAAGACCCCCGTCATGAACCCGCTGGGGAGGTCCTTCGCTTCGCTCAGGATGACGGGGGCTTCGCTCAGGATGACGCGGCTTCCGAACCCCGTCATCCTGAGCGAAGCGAAGGACCTCCCCAGACCTCTACTCGTCCTTGCCTTCGCGCCACTTTTCATGATGCCAAAACAGGGACCAGGCGCTGGGTTTGCCCTCGACTTCGCTCATAATAAAGTGCTGCTTGCTTTTGCGCGAGAAGCGAATAATCGCGGGATTCCCCTCAGGATCGTTGTCTGGAGCCTTGAGAATATAGTGAAATTTCTCATCGAGCTGGCTTTGATGACGACGAAGATCAGCCACCGCAGGTTTGCGCGTTTCACGAGATTTCGGGAAGGTGCTGGCTGCTAAGAATAAACCGGCAGCCCCATCACGGAGCACAAAATACCCCGAAGATTCGCTGCAGGGAAGCTCCGGCATGGGGATGGGAGGCACCTTGGGGGGAGCGGCCTCACCGCTGCGCAGCAACTTGCGGGTGTTAGCGCAGGCGGGAGCAGCGATACAGGCAAAATACTTGCCAAAACGCCCGTTTCTGAGCTGCATATCTTTGCCGCAGATATCACAAACAATGATCGGTCCTTCGTAGCCTTTGAGGCGGAACTTGCCCACCTCGACTTCGAATCCTGGGCATTCGGGGTTGTTACCGCAAACATGCAACTTGCGTTGCTCGTCGATCAGGTAGCTATCCATGGCGGTATCGCAGCGAGGACAGCGCTTTTTAGCTTGAATCTCGTCGATATTTCCTTCGTCATCGTCGTCATTGGCACTGACCACTTCTTCGCCGGGAATAAGGTTGATGGTCTGTTTACAGGGCTCGCCCTCAGTTGCGCCATAGCCCGAGCAACTCATAAATACCCCGGTGCGAGCAGTGCGAATATTCATCGCTCGGCTGCACTGGGGACAGCTGATGGAAGTTTCGGTGGGAGGATTGCCCCGCATTACCTCGTTGGCCTGCTCGAGTTTTTTGGTGAAATTAGCATAAAATGCATCAAGGACCTGCCGCCAATTGGTTTGCCCCGCAGCAATTTTATCCAGATCCTCTTCCATAGAAGCGGTAAAGCCAAAATCCATCAAATCATCAAAGCTTTCGACCAAACGATCGGTGACGATCTCCCCCATTTTCAGGCAAAAGAAACGGCGTTTTTCTACTTTGACGTAGCCACGATCTTGGATCGTAGAAATAATCGCAGAATAGGTAGAGGGACGGCCAATACCACGTTTTTTTAACTCACGAACCAGATTTGCTTCGGTATAGCGGGGAGGCGGTTTAGTAAAATGCTGCGTTGGCAGCACTTCTTGCAGGGGTAAGATCTCGCCTTTTTTAACCGCTGGCATGCTGAAATCTTCCTCGCCCTTACGGCCGCTGGTGCCGAGTACACGCAAAAATCCGTCAAAGGTAAGCACTCGTCCCCGAGTACGCAGTTCGAATTCTCCGCATTGGACGAGGATGCTGGTGCTGTCGTAAGTAGCATTGGTCATTTGGCAGGCAACAAATTGATTCCAGATCAATTGGTACATTTTGGCCATGTCAGCTTCGCCAGCTAATTGGGCGGCAACCGTTGCACTATCCACGCTCACATCGGTGGGACGAATGGCTTCGTGAGCCTCCTGGGCGTTTTTCTCGCTGCTATAGACGAGGGGTTTTTCTGGCAAATACGACTTGCCAAAGCGTTTGCTAATAAAAGCCCGGCAGCTTTCTACCGCCTCTTGACTGAGATTGGTCGAATCAGTTCGCATATAGGTGATAAAGCCGGCTTCGTAGAGCTTTTGGGCAAGCACCATGGTTTTTTTGACGCTGTAGCCTAGACGCAAGCTCGCTGCTTGCAATAGGGTGGAGGTGCTAAAGGGGGCCGAGGGGGCTGAGGTGCTACTTTTGAGTTCGACCTCGCTTACCTGGTAGGGCCCCTTTTTGAGGACCGGTAGCAAGGCTTCAACTTCGGCGCCGCTCGTCAGCTTCAGGGTTTGTCCCTTATGGCGGAGCACCTGGAGTTTGAGAGGGTGATTCTCTTTGCCGAGCAGGGCGTGGATTTCCCAATATTCCTTGGTTTTAAAGGCATGAATTTCTTTTTCACGTTCAGAGATTAAACGTACAGCCACCGATTGTACCCGTCCAGCCGAGAGACCGCGGGAGATCTTTTGCCACAAAAGCGGTGAGAGCATAAAGCCGACGACTCGGTCGAGAAAGCGTCGTGCTTTGTAAGCATCCACTCGATCAAGGTTGAGATCACCAGGGCTTTCAAAGGCTTTTAGTACGGCTTTTTTGGTGATCTCCGTAAAGGTAACCCGGCGAAACAGACTGTCATCACCACCGATAGCTTCGCGTAGATGCCAGGCAATTGCTTCGCCCTCGCGATCCAAGTCGGTTGCTAAATAAATGCAGTCAACTTTTTTTGCGTACTCTTGCAGGCTGTGAATAACTTTTTCTTTACCGGGGAGGATGGCATAACTTGCCTGCCAACTGTTTTCGGGGTCCACCCCCATGCGTTGAATCAGCTTGCTGTGTTTGCTGGTGGTCTTGGCTCCCTTGCTTGCTTTGCTCTTGCCTCGAGCTTGAGCAGGATCAAGGGAGGTACCGAGATCGCGAATATGGCCAATACTTGATTTGACAATATAATCTTTGCCGAGAAATTTATTGATGGTTTTAACTTTGGCAGGAGATTCTACTATCACCAGAGACTTACCCATAACCCTTAAACCCTTACTATGCTTCTCACCGTAAACTGGTTATACTCTTCCCCTAGAACGACGCGGCCCATTAAGGAGAATGATCATATGATCACCGATTTGCAAGGGATTATTAAAACCATACTCGAAGAAATAAAACAACAGATGGATATCGCCATTGTCGGAATGAGCGGGGGAGCTGATTCCACCTTGGTTGCGCTTCTTTGCTGTCAAGCGCTAGGCCCTCAACGGGTATATTCAGTCCACATGCCTGCTACTTCCCACGACGAAGCTACCTTTAATAATGATTCCCGACGGGTGGCTTCGGCTCTTGGTCTCCAGCAATACACCGTTCCTATCGCGGGAATAGCCGAGAGTATTCTTGGTAGCTGTCGTACTGCTTTAGGGCTCGAACGGCTCTCCCAGGTCAACGAAGGCAATGGGCGAGTCCGGGCCCGGATGTGTGTGCTTTATACTCTTTGTCATCATCTTGGGAAAAGTCTCGAGCTGCGCAGTCGGGTGGTGGGAACCGGTAATTTAAGTGAGGATTTTATTGGTTACGATACAAAGGGCGGGGATAGCCTTGCCGATATTTTTCCTATAGGCGAGCTCTTTAAATCGGAGGTGTATCAGCTGCTCGATTATTTTGTTGGGGAGAAGCTGATCCTCGATTCTATGATCAATCGTACCCCCAGTGCCGGCCTGTGGTTGGAACAGACCGATGAAAACGAGCTCGGTTATACCTATGCAGCAATGGAAGCGCCGATTCGTGCTTATTTAGCAGGCACACTGAGCGAAACGAGCAGCACTGGTGATTTGGAGCCGGTGGCCCGCTTTGTCTTGGAGCGTCATCGTGCCCATGCTCATAAGCACCTTGCTCCTTCAGTAGTGCGGCTGCGACACTTCTGTAAATAGGCGCTGGCGCGAAAGTGCCAGCGCCTAAATAGTTGCTAAAGGGCCTATGCGAAAATTGCTCAGTTGTGAAGCATCGAGGAGCATAGGCCCGGAGTTTATACGGAGGATAGATAATGGAATATCGACACATAAAAAGTAAAATTAGGCATTTTTTATTGCAGCAAGATCCTGCTTATCGGGAGGCGTTACACAACAATAAACCGCTACCGCCGGTGCTGAGCATTGCCAAATCCCTCGATCAAAGTTGTCCCATCGGGGTGCGTCGTCTGCAAAAATACCTAACGGAGGGAGATAACCCCAAGGATTTGTCCATTACCATAGAGGATCTCATGGCCTTTGCGGCTCTTGCCAAACAAAATGTCAGCTCCTTTGTTGCCTATCTTTTCTCGGAAGAAATCGACAGCCAACTATCATCGTGGCAACTCACCATGATTAAATTTTTTGAGGAGGTCCACCTGGGGCTGCGCCGCGAATTAACCCACAGCATGTTTTCCTCCGGTAATCTTCGTCGCAACGAGGAACTCCTCGGACTGATGCTCAAGCTTTCCCAGCTCACCAGCGCTGATCTGCAGGTAGCGGGACGGGTGATCTGCACCCTGCCGGTTCGGGATCGTGAAAAAGCCCGGCTGAATTTTGTTCCTCAAGGGATGGTTCGAGAAGTGAAGCTTGGTTACTAAGACGAGGAGACAAGAGGGCTGGGGCTCTCTTGTCCCCTACCTAATCAGTTTGCTGCTTCTAGGCGCTAGTATCAGCCTTGCCCTGCTGCTGGGCAGTGTCAATATATGGGGCAGTGCCTCTGCAGATGAATTATTCGCCACTATTTTTTGGCAGATTCGTCTCCCGCGCCTCGCGGTTGCCGGTTTATGCGGAGCTGCCCAAGCTCTTGCCGGAGCCTTGTGCCAGGGCTTATTTCGGAATTCTTTGGCAAGCCCTTCGGTTCTCGGAACGGCTCAGGGGGCGGTTCTCGCCGGGGTTCTGGCTTTTTACGGAGCCGGGAGCAGCATGCACTGGTACAGCCTACCGATGATTGCGAGCAGCGGAGCTCTACTGACGACCCTGCTCATCCTTGTTTGTATGCACCAGGGCTTGGTTCCTTCCCTTACTCACCTCTTGGTGTTTGGCCTAGCCTTGTCGTCTCTGTTAGCAGCGTTAACTTCCCTGGTCTTGTCTTTGGCCCTTGCTGATTATAGCAAAGCCATGACGATGCTGTATTGGCTGATGGGAGGTTTTGCCGGAAGTTCTTGGCCGCAGCTGCAGGCCATTGCTATACCCCTGGCTCTGGGCACGCTAATGGCGCTGTTTTTGGCCAAGCCGCTTAATGTTTTTGTTCTCGGAGACGAAGTTGCTTGTAGCTTGGGGGTGGGGGGAAAAGAGTTAACCTGGTGGAGTGTGGTGGCGAGCTCTCTCTTGGTGGGAGGCAGTGTCTGTGTGGGGGGAGGTCTGCCCTTTGTTTCTTTGCTGGTTCCTCACCTCGTACGAATTTTCGTTGGAGGTGAGCATTTTCGTCTCTTTGTGCTCAGCGCCCTTAACGGGATGAGCTTAGCAATTGCCGCAGATCTATTAGCACGTACCGTAGTGGCTCCGGGCGAAATTGAAGTGGGAATTTTTACTGCTATTCTCGGAACTCCTTTTTTTATTTATGTATTATGGAGGCAGCAGTTTAGCCATGCTATCCGTTCATAAGCTCCAGGTGGAGCTCCGTGGCCAGGCTGTGCTCAGGGGGATAAACGCCAATTTTTGTCCAGGGGTTTTGTCCGTACTGATCGGTCCCAACGGGGCTGGCAAAACCACCCTCCTCCGCAGTCTCGCCGGCTTAGCCACAGCGCCGCTTGCCCAGGTGTGTATGAGCGGGCAGAGTTTAGCAGGGTTTTCTCGTAGGGAACGAGCTCGACTTATATCGTGGTGCCCCGAGCTGCTGCTCTACAGTGAGGGGTTTCGGGTTGATGAGGTGGTGCAGCTGGGGCGTTTTCCCCTGCATGGAGGCAGACCCGGGGACAAGGATTGGCAAGTCATTGCCGAAGTACTGGCGGCTTTATCGCTGACGCAAAAACGCAGTGCCTTGCTGACAGAATTGAGCAGTGGTGAATTACGCAAGGTGATGATTGCCCGCGCCCTTGCCCAAGAGGCGCCGGTGCTCCTCTTCGATGAACCCTGTGCCAATCTCGATATCGGGGCCAGTTTGCAGGTGATGAGTGTATTGCAAACCTTGGCAAGGCAGGGGAGAACCGTGGTCACGAGTATGCATGATTTGTTTTTGGCACGAAAATTCGGTGAGAAGATTTTTGTCCTTGCCGACGGGGCGGTGCTTGTTGAAGGGACGAGCGAGGAGGTCTTTGCCGAAGCTGTCCTCGCCAAGGTTTTTGGGGTTAAGGACAGGAGTTTTTTCCCCTCATAGGGAGGCGTTGTTGCATAAACACGATCGCTGTGTTGGCTGCGTCGCGCAAGCTCCTCATTTACCGACGCGTAAACTCCGGGCTTGCGCTCCTTGCCGCCTTGCGCTCCTATTTATGCAACAACGCCTCATAGGGAGTCTAAGAAAGGGGCGACGATTTTTGCCATAGCCTTAAGGATGGCTGGAGAAAAAGCCTGGAGCTCTGCGGGGGGCACAAGAATTATCTGTTGCTTGGTAACTGCGGGCATTTGGGCCAGAGCTGGTTTTGCAGCCAGTTCCGCCAAAATCTCGTCCCGCTGCTGAGCTTCTCCGGGAATGATCAACCACTCTGGTTTCAGGCTGGCAAGTACCTCGTCGCTGAGGCGCGCCCATCCTTTTACCCCGGCCTGGGCGGCAAGATTTTCGCAGGATAACATCGCCAGCATACTATCAAAGAGGGTGGCGCTTCCCCAGAGCAGTCCGTCTGCCTGCCAATTGAGCATGGTAAGCACGGCCCCCCCTTCTTTGGCCTTCTTCATAGCTGCGGCAAATTGCTGCTGCTCAGCTTGAAATTCCACCAGTACTTCCGCAGCGGCCTGATCCTCGCCTAAACGTTTGCCTAGCTCACGAATATGTCTGCTAATATCAGCAAGGGAAGCAAAGCCATCCATGCGATAGAGGGGGATGCCCGCCTCGCTCAATTGGCTAAATAGCTCAGTACGATTAAAACTGGCGAGTATAACCAGATCAGGGCGGAGGCGGAGGAGATCCTCAATGCGCTGCCCCACTCGTCCCGGGATCTGTTTGGCTGCCATCACCATATTGCTATAGCGGGGATCATCGACCAAAGAGGATAAGGCGACGATGCGCCCTAGCTGCTGACGACGGCTAAGGATTGAGGTAATAATTTCATCGCTCGCTACCGTGCCCGAGGCAATCCGCTGGGCGGCTGTGCTCAGCAGGGGCTTCACCGCAGGGGGGTGCCTAAAAACAACAAAGAGCAGAGCGGCGAAAAAAACAAGAATACTTGGGATTACTACTTTATGCATAAGGGGCTGGTGTTTATCATAGTTAGTCGCTGGCGCGAAATAGAATATCTCGCGCCAGCGACTAACTATACTTTTTCTATGGTAGAATTTTTAGGGACTGATAAAAGCGTGCAACACATGCCTGGATCTATCATTGGGGAGAAATTGATGTGTAAAGTCCTAGCTTGGTTGGTGACTGTATGGACGCTGGCGCTCAGTCACCTAGCCTTGGGTGATAATATCAACCTGCGCATTCTTAATGTGCAGACCAAACGATATTTTAACGCGCAGCTTAAAATCGGCGAAACCATCAAAAGCTTTGCCCTGCGCCACCAAGAACAGCTGGGCTTGAGTGCCGCTGAGCTCGAAGAAGTAGCCCTGGTGTTTGATGGGCATATCTACCGCAGTAAAGAACGCATCACCAGTTTCATCTCGACGGAGTATGCGAATTTTTATTATGGGGAAAACCTCAGGGACCTTCTCGATAACAAAATGCCCGAGGTCTGGCGCCGCTTAGCAGCATTTGGCTTAACCAAAAAAGCCAATAAGCTCCGTCGCACGGCTGATAAACAAGTTTTTACCCGTAAAAAATGGACGAAATTTCAGTCGGAATTATATCTTAAAGTCACCGATGAAAACCAAACTGAGTTTATCTATAATTTATATCTTAAATATATCTTCCCGCATTTTAAGGGGAAAAACAACTTTAGGTCCTATGACAACAACACCAACTCAAGTCTGGCTATAGATTCGAGCGATGAAACTACCCTGATGTTTCGCATTCAAAGTTGGCTATTGCATCATATTTATTACCTAGGTTCTCCCTACTTTGACAGTATAAAGAATTTTTCCACTCATCCTTATTTTCGCGATGCAAAAATTCCCCGCCCCGTTATGATGGGGCTAAAGAAATTTCTCCAGGAAGTGCAGAATCGCAAAACCCAAGAGCGTCTGCAGCCCTTTGCCAGGGAAGATAGTTTTAAAGTATTGATTCTTACCAGTTCGGGCTGGGGTGGTGGTCATTTCGTGGTGGCCCAGTCCATAAAGGAGGCCTTGCAAGCGGCTGAACCGGCCAGTAGTAGCTTTGCTCCCAAGGGCATCGAAGTTGAGCTAGTAGATATAAAAGGCGATACCTTAAAACCCTTTGATACCCTCTGGACCCTAACCAAAGGGGGCATGCATTCCATCGATATCTATGATGAGATCTACCAAAAAGAACATGACCCTATTTTGGCCGATGCTTTTTGGTTGATTCTCGATGATCTCCAGCGTTATGTGCCTGATGCTTTGATGGTCGAACTTAAAAATATCGTCCGCGGACAGCGTCCTGACCTGATGATTAGTTGTTTGCACCATTATACGAATTTTATCGATCTGGCCTATACCTTCTCCACCCCCTTGACCATTGTCGGCACTGATTATGGGCTGCAAGGTAAGCTTTTTCCCCATGTTGAGCTGCTTAATCCGGCACTGGTTCAACTATGGACGCCTACCGCGGATCCTCTTTATTTTAAAAGCTTGCAAAGTGCGATGCACACCTGGGGAGAGTACTTTGCTGCTGACAAAATTCGCGCCTTAGATGAATTTAGCGAGGAAAAAAACCCCCTCGACCAGCGCTGGCAAGAGTTGTCAGCAAAATTACCGATATTTCGTAAGTTGGGTTTTCCTATTCGGAAAGAGATAAAAAAAATAAATGACCCGATTGAACTCAAACAATACAAAGCCGAATTTGGCATCGCCCCCAAAACTCGTTCCAAGGTTATTATGCTCACTATGGGTCGGCAAGGGGTGGGGACCATCGTTGAAATCAGCAAAGAATTGCTTAAATCTGACAAAAAAATCGGCTATTCTCTCTATCTTTTTCCCCTCTGTGGCAATAATGAACTTTGTTATCGAACCTTAAGCGAATTGCGCGAAAGCAGTGATCTTCACAATATGAAGATTTCCCCCCAACGCTTACTTGATGCCGGGCAAATGAACCGACTCTATAATATCTCGGATATGGTGGTTTCGAAGCCTGGGGGCGCGACGGCTGCAGAACTGCTCGCCATCGGGATTAAACTCGCTGCTATCGACTATCATCCCTGGGAATATGACAACCTGGTGATGCTTAAATCGGTTGGTTTAGGCAACGATTTAGTTTCGGTGCCTGCTCCCCAACGTTCAGCCAAGATCCTGGAGACGCTGTTTAAATGGAACGGCCTCCATCAAGGGGTGGTTTCCTTAGATTGGGTCACCAATATGTTTGAAAATATAGCTTCTTTCAAAAAAGAATTTCTTGAGCGCAGCAATTTTCCTAAAAGCTATTTGCGTGATCATGACGATGCGGCGAGTAGTTTGGAGCTACGGATTAACGGTAAGAACAAATTTAATCTTTTTCGCGACTTTTCTCAGGAAGGCTTTTCTCCTAAGCTTCAAGTCAGCAAAAGCCCGAAGGGCCTGCCCCCCATCGTCATGTTATTTATGGACACGGTGCGCCGGGACTATGCCCTTGATCCCAAAAACGCCCCGGTTATTCAAGAATTTCTGCGGGAGAATCTCTCGGCCACCCATATGGTTAGCAATGGCACCGCCACTCATCATACCCAAACGGCGTTATTTTACAGTATGCCCCCCCTGTATCGCGAATCCTTGATCCGCAGCAAGTGGAGTAGCGGTAGCCCGACCTTGCAAATATTAAAACGGGCTGGTTACAAAATTCATCTCTTCGGTAGGCCGAACTACTATTTTGGCGCGACTGAAGAACAGGGCCAGCACTTGTTTATGGGGAATAAGTGGAGCGATTTAACCCAGGTACAGGTGATGTTTGGGCAGCGGGCAGGAACGATTCTTGACACCTACCCCCTCGATACGGGGGTCTTTGGTGACTTTGAAAAGTATTCTCCGGCAAGTAGCGATGAGTTTGTGGTCAAAGAAGAGTTGCCTGGCATGTTGAAAAACCATAGTGGCAGTGAGCCCGGAGTGTTTTTGATCTTCCTCGAGGGGGGGCACGATAAATATTCGTGGGATCCTGATTTATCTCGAGACCCCAATTACGCCGATCTCTTTGAGGAATCTATATATAATAACCGCATCAATCGTAATCCCCATTGGTATGAGCATGGTTTGCAAGAGGAAGCGAAGAAAGCCTATCGCAATGCCATCCGCAATACCGATAGCAATGTGGCTAATATTTTTGCCCAGCTCAAGCAAGCAGGCCTGTACGATAAGGCGATTATTGTGCTGTTTTCTGATCATGGTGAGCGCTTGTACGACGGTTTTGGCAATTGGTATGCGGGGATGGATGCTTCGGCCGAGTGGTTGCTGAAGAACATCGGTCACGGTGGCCCGCCCTTCAATGCATCAATTTCCGTGCCGATGGCCATCAAACCTCAGGATAATTATGGGCGGGTTGAGCAACTCAAGGAGACTCTGGCCACTAAGGTAATTGGCCACGAAAATATCTTCCCCACCATGCTGGAAATGGCAGGGGTAAAAGCCAGTTCGCCGCTGCGCAGCGATAGCCAGATGATCGATCGCTTGCAACAGAAGAGCTTGTTAAAAAATGCTCCCCACTGTCAAATCGCCGTGGCGCCGAATGGCAATGAAGATCCCTATATTCTGGCTTTCGTCGGTGCCACTCACAAGGCCTTTATGCATCTTCATTATGGTGGTTATGTGATGGACGAGCCGGACTTTACCAAGGTGACCATAAAGATCGATGCGTTGACGAGCCTCGAGGATGTGGAAGTAAAAGTAGATCCTCAGGGGGTGGAAGCGTTTTTTAAAGCAAACTTTGCTGGCTGCCTTAGTGCCTTGGGGATCTGACCATGGATTTGGCAAACATAGCTGGTTTCTTTCTTCCCCGCAGCAGCTTCTCTCCCCTCGTTCCACATAAAGGCGATTGCTCGTAGCAGCGAGGAAGGCCCCCTGCCCTTGCAAAGAGGTGAGCGAAATCCACAAGGCTGGTGATGGGTTTCTCCCTAGCTTTTGAAATTTTCTGCCATCGCCATCGTCAAAGCTATAAAACGAGAAGCTACCTGCCAGATTACACCTACGGTTCGTCGGCTTTGCGTGCTAAAGCTGTCTTAATAGGTTGTATTTGTGTGGTTAATTGATTTATTTTTATTTTTTTTTAATTTCCGTCGATAAGCTGTTACCGTAAGGATTTTGTTCTCTAATCTTGCATGCTAAAAAGGAGCTGAGCTATGAAATCGCCTCTGCCAACAAGAGCTCTTATTTTTATTTTGTCTTTAGGCATGGGTCTAAGCACCCTGGCCTCTGCAGGCTTATTTGACTGTTTTTCTGCTGATTGTATTAGTGATGTTGCTAGGAAAGTTGTTGAAAAAGCAGCTGCTAAGGACCCTTATCAAGAAGAAGTGAGTATTGATGATCTTTATACCTATCGTTTCACCTGGAATGGTGTGGAGATGATGAATACCAAAGATGGTCGTAAGCCTATTCAGGAGTATTTCTCCCAGGGGACCACCTATTTCATTCATGTGGGAGAGTTGCTCGATCTCCGTATAAAATATCGTGATGGTCATTACCTCGTTGAACAAGTATTGGCACGTCCCATAGAAGCGAACTTCGTCAAAATAACCTTTAAGGTGAGAGAGATATCTGCCCCTTGGTCAAAGGGATATTTGCGTTTTTATGAAGGAGCAGTGGTAAGTATCAACGGAAGTATTTTGGAGTATAGTCGTCCTCATTCCAGCTCGAGTAGTGCCGATAAAGCCAAATCACTCATCTATAGTTATGCTAATTTCCCTAGCTTTATTGAGGAGCTTAATCATCTGGAAGATAGGGGAGCTAAACTCGATTTTTTAGCAGAATGGAACGGTGATCTTACTCTTGAGCAGCTCGAAACAGTTATGGATGCCTTTCATAGCGCGGCTTACCAAGAAATGGCCGGTAATCGCCTATTTCCACATTTTAAAAAAATAGGAAGCAAAAATTTGCTGCATTTGTTTGTGGATAAATACGCAATGAGTCCCCTGGCTGTTTTGTCTATGTTAATAAAAAATGGTTTTAGTCAGGATAAGGTGCGCGAAGGACTTTCGGACGAAGCAAAAACAATGCTTTGGGGCTCAGCCGCTACTCCGCGAGAGAAACTACAAGTGGTAAACTTTGTTTTTAGCGATGTGAAGAAGATTCCTGAGGATTCACAAATTATGTTATTGCAGGCTTGTGCAAGCTTAAAAGGCACAGAGCTACTTGAGACTCTGGAGAGATTTGGCTTTGAGGCGGGGAGAAATCTGACTTTTGCTGAAGTAGAAAAAATGTTTAGAGGGGTAGAGGATTTTGATAAGGCTCGGCTGGCCAAAGCACTTCACTTGAAAAAACGTGATTGGCAAGGAGGTGAGCTGGTTAGATTAATCAACCGGGTAGACTCTTTCTATAAAGCTAGTTTAATAGCTGCTCTCGCCAATGCTTCCTGCTTGCCCAGTGATAACGTTGTCTCTATTCTGGCTAATACTGGAGGTTTTGAAAAAGAAACCGTACTGAAAGCATTAAGAGGTTTTTCTTGGGAAATTAAATTTAACGATCTTCTGCGCATTCTTGATAGCAGTGGCAGCAACGATATAAGCCAAGGAGCTCTACTAAAGCTCCTGCTGCCAATGAAGGGCGGTCCGCGTTTGCGTAAACTCAGCAGGGATGAGCAGAGACAGTTAATACTCCGTACTCAACACAATATATTTAGTAGGGATATAGGTAAGAGCCTAGCTGGTGCGGGTTATATCGCCGAATAAAGGCGGGCTCGTTGCGAAGAAATTCGTGACAAGATCATTGGCACAATCTATTCTTGCCCTAAAAATAGAAGGGCTAGGCGCTTGTCACCTTTCAGGAAAGAATTATTCATGTCACGACCAGTCGATTCAGCCATGCGGTTTAAACATCTGCCCAATCAACTCTCGCTGTTTAGAATGGGGGTGATACCCCTTATCTTGCTGCTCTACCCCCTGGGTTTTAAGAGCTTGCAGCTATTCTCGGCCCTGCTCTTCGCCTTGGCTGCAATCAGTGATTGGCTCGATGGCTATATTGCCCGCAAGTACTACGCCGAAAGCAAATTGGGGGCTATTCTCGATCCCATTGCCGATAAGATGCTTACGGGCACGGCCCTGATTCTGCTCGCCAACTCTCAGGCAGTGTGGGCATGGATGGCAGGGTTTCTCCTGGCCCGGGAACTAGGCATGTCGGGCCTACGTTTGGTGGCTCAACAGCAAGGCATCGTTATTCAGGTAAGTACCCTCGGCAAGGTGAAGACCCTGCTCCTCGACCTTGCTTTGGTCTGTTTGCTCGTCAATTACCCCTTATGGGGTCTGCCCTTCCGTGAAATCGGCATGATCAGCATTTGGCTCGCCCTTGGGGTCTCCCTCTATTCGGCATGGCAATATATTCGTGAGTTTATGGGACAAGCACGCTTTTAATACCTGGAATGATGCGGAGTAGTAATGACAAAGCCCTATGAAGTGATCTCGGTCTGCAATGCCTTAATGGATATAGTGCTCAATGTGAAGGACGAAGATATTCGCCGTCATGGACTCCGCAAGGGCAGTATGCATCTGGTGGATCGTCCCGCCCAAGAGGCGCTGCTGGCTGAGTTTTGCAGTCACGAACAGGTGGTTGAACTAGGCGGTTCTTCCTTAAATGTTATTCGTGCCTTGGCCGAGCTTGGTCACTCCACTGCCTTTATCGGGGTGGTGGCTGATGATGCTTTTGGCGAAAAAATCCGCAGTTACTTACAGCAACGTGCTATTGCTGGCCATCTTGCCTCCCTGCCCTCCTCCGTTGCCAGTACCGGCACCTGTTTGTCCCTGGTCACCCCCGATGCCGAGCGCACCATGGTTACCCATCTGGGGGCAAGTCGCCTCTATTCGCGTAAGGATATTCCTGTCACGGCAATTCATCAGGCCAAGATTTTTCATTTTTCTGGCTATCAATGGGACTCAGACCAGCAAAAAGACGCCATGACCTTCGCCCTCCAGGAAGCCAAAAAAGCGGGGACCTTGATTTCTTTTGATTTAGCCGACCCTTTTGTGGTCCAGCAGCATCGCTCGGCCTTTGCCGAACTCGTGGGCGAGGCTGATGTGGTCTTTGCCAATGAAGCAGAAGCCCAGCTCCTCTACGAACTAAGCCCCGAGGCGGCTGCTCAAAAAATCGCCGCCCATGGGGCCATCGCCGTGGTTAAATTAGGAGCTCGCGGCGCCCTGCTACAAAAAGGCTCGAGCATCGTCCGCGTTGCCCCGCTACCCACGCAGGTGCTTGATACCACCGGGGCGGGGGATATGTTTGCCGGCGGATTTCTGCACGGAATCTGTCTTGGCTGGTCCCTCGAGCTCTGTGGAAAAGCCGCTGCCTTGCTTGCCAGCGACGTAATAAGTCGCTATGGTGTTCGCCTTGCACCCGAAGTGGTAGCAGCGGTAAGAGCCCTTGGTCTGCACTGACCGTGCATTCTTAGGCTATCTAGTCTTGTGCTCTGTTTATGAGGAAGGAATATTTTGGGTATTTTTAGCAGCAAAGCTCCCAAGAAAGAGCAACCGCCCTTTTTTAGTGTGGAGAATTTCACCTCCCTCGGTATTTTAGTTGCGATTATTTTTGCGATCCGCTGGTCGATTATCTCCCCCTATTACGTGCCTACAGCCTCAATGGAACCCACGATTAAAGTCGGTGACCGCTTGTTGGCCAATAAGCTTGCCTATAATTTAAAAATCCCGTTCACCAATATTGTGCTGGCTCAATGGGCTCAGGTGAAAAAAGGCGATATTATCGTATTCCGCTTCCCCAATGACCCCAGCATTGATTACGTCAAGCGAGCTGTGGCGGTAGCCGGGGATAAGATCCGTTTGGTTGATGATATCCTGTATATCAACGATGAGCCCCAGGAGCGGATCAGTGCTGGAGACGCTCAAGAGCGGATATTGCAGGATATTCAAGAAAGCCAAATCCCCCGCACTCTCTACCGGGAAAAGCTTGCAGGCATTAGTCACTGGGCGATGAATGTGGAGCCAAGATCGCGAATTTATGCCAAGGGTACCTGGCCCCAGGAGGGGTATATGACTGTGCCCGAAGGCTCGGTCTGGGTTATTGGCGATAATCGCGATAATTCCTTTGACTCCCGGGATTGGGGGCGAGTTCCTCTCGAAAATATCCACGGCAAAGCGTTAGTGGTTCTGTGGAGCGCCTATTTTCCCGAGGGTGGCTGGTGGCCGATTGCTATTCGCTTTGCTCGCTTTGGGCACCTGCTCGATGGGGATCTTAAGTGATGGGCTCTTCCGTTACGGCAGGCAGTACGAGTATGGCTCGTGCCGCTGCCTGGCACGGCATACTGTGGAAACTCCTCGCCTGTTTGCTCTTTGCGCTGATTAACGTGATGATTCGCGGGATGGGCAGTGCGGTCCACTCCCCGTATATTCCGCGAATTCCCCTCTCGCCTTCCCAGTTGGCCTTTGTCCAAAACTGTTTTGGTACCGTGCTGCTCCTGCCTTTTGTACTCCCTCGGCAGGGGCGAGCTGCTTTTAGAACCCGTTTTCCCTTACGCCATGGTCTGCGGGTTATCTTGGCAGTTCTCGGCTTGGTCACCTGGTACGCCTCCCTGCGCTACATGTCAGTGAATTTTGCCGTCACCTTGTCTTTTTTAGGACCGATTTTTACGGTGATGGCCAGTAGGATTTTTCTTCACGAAGCCCTCAGCAGACGCAGAATTATTGCGGTGGCTTGTTCTCTTGCCGGTGCTTTTGTGCTCACCCGTCCGGATCAGGCAATTATTCAGGGTAAGGGGCTAATCTTTGACTTAGGCTGGGCAGTTGCTCTGCCGATGATTTCGGCTCTGGCCTGGGCTGGGCATAAAATTTTGTCGAGTCGTCTCGCCAAGGATGGGGAATCGGCAAGCCAGATGACTTTGTTCCTGCTCTTACTAATGGCTCCGGTAACCCTAGTTCCTGCGCTTTTTGACTGGCAGCCGGTGGAGGCAGGTTATGTGCTGGGCCTGATCGCCATTGCCGTGCTGGCTATTGGCGCGCATTTATCCATGGCTAAATCCTTTGCCTACGCCGATATTACCTATCTTACTCCCTTTGGCTTTTCCCGGCTTTTTTTTAGTGCGGTGTTAAGTTATTGTCTCTTTGCCGAAGTGCCGGGGGGGGAGGATTTTATCCTCGGTGCTAGCTTGATTATGATCAGCTTGTTGGTACTGGCGCGAGATCCTGCCGTAAATCAGGTATGAAACCAGAGACCTAAAATTTGTTGTACTTTAGCCGATAAGCTTTCCTAAAGCCTTGGGGAGGTGCTGTGGAGCAAGAAGTAGAAAAATTTTATAAAGAAACCTGGGCGGGGAACTCTCGCGATGGTGAACTGGTCAATGGTGAGGGCTGGCATTTTTTTCGCATGCAACAGGGAAGCGCTATTAGTGAAGCATATGAGCTGTATCTCAGCGAAGATGGTGATGAGGTGGTTACCATTCTCCCTGATATGGTTGGGGTTGACTGGATTCGTGACTTTGGTTTCACTGATCTTGCTGAACTAGAAGAAATCCCCGAAGATGAGTTTATTATGATTAAAGAAAGCCATCAAGAACGCGATAAAACCTGAGCGAATGAGCTCTAGTCGAGGGCGTCGTAGGCTTCATCGTGATCGCTGTTCATCAAACGGCGATTTTCCAGAATATAGCGATACCAACCGACGGTATGCTCCACCAACCACTGATGGGTTTGATAGAGTTGCGGTGGAATCAGGCTTTCACAGTAGTCCTGGAGGTCTTTAAGACTACCATTGGGGTGCTCTTTCATCCATTCTCTAACTTTTTTTTTCATAATATTTGAATCAAACACAGCTCACCTCGTCGCTTCCAGTCACGTAAGCTAAGGAATAATCAGCCTTAACTTCAGGAGTCCGGGAGAGTATACTTCTAGAGTGTCGGAGACAGCGTGCATTACTTGAGACTTTTCTTTAGGGATGCTTGGAGGGAGACCCCGTTACTATGAAGTTAACCTTAGCTTATTTTGTCGACTGTACTGGAATGCTCCATGGCGGGCGTTTTCCCGATGATCCCTTGCAACTGGTGGGAAAAAACCTTGAGGCATGGCTGCTGCAATTGCTGGCTAGCTATCAGGTCGGTGAAATTCCTGTGATAAAGGGGCAGGTTGATCAAAGTGCCAAAATTACCGGGCAGGTCTATATTGCCGAAGGAGCTGAAGTCGGTCCTGGTGTTTTGATTACGGGGCCGGCTTTTATAGGCCCAGACAGTGAGGTGCGGCATACGGCATATGTTCGTGGGCCCGTCTACCTTGGTCGGCGCTGCGTGGTTGGCCATGCCACGGAGGTCAAGGGAAGTTGTTTTTTAGATGGCGCCAAGGCTGGTCATCTCTCCTATGTTGGCGACTCTGTTCTGGGCCGAGAGGTTAATCTCGGTGCGGGTAGCAAACTTGCCAACCTGAAATTTCGTGGAGACGAGGTATCGTATCGTCATCCCGAGACGATGGCCAAGATCAAAAGTGGACACCGTAAATTCGGTAGTATTCTCGGCGATCGCGCTCAGACCGGGTGTAATGCCGTCCTCTCTCCGGGGAGTTTATTAGGGCGGGATACGGCGGTGAGTCCCTGCGTGCATTTTCAGGGGACTCTTAGCAAAGGTATTTTTCAGTAGTTGATAAAGTGCTGAGTAGTTAGGCGCTGGCGCGAAAGCGCCAGCGCCGTGTCCTGACGAACGCAGTGAGGAAGGATCTTTCACATAACATCCGGATATCACGTGACAGATCCTTCGTCGCTTTGC